>JAZRAF010000106.1:0-1284 GCA_045634425.1 Eubacteriales bacterium
TTAGCTATTATACGGGAATCTTAAGAACGATCTTCTTCATCGCGCAGGGGCCGTCTGCCTGAACGCCGGGCATATGTCCATCCTCAGGATAGAGGATAAGGAAGTCGCCCGCCTCAAGAACGTGAGCCTCGTACTCGCCGCACTCGCGGTAGTTCTCAACGTCACGCTCGGGATTGTACTCGGCGATGCAGGTGCCGAGGCGCATCTTCTCGGTGGGCATAACGCCGATGATCTCGCGACCTGCGAGAATGAGCTGAACGTCGATAAATCTCTTGTGAGCCTCGAACTTTGCCGCATCGACAGGCTTGCTCTCGTACTCCGAAACTACGGCGTATGCGCCGTCCTCAAGGGGATATTTGCCGTTTTCTACGCCATTTTGTAAAGCATTGTTTACAAAATCATAGCCGCTGGGACAAATTTTCTTTATGCTTTCGTACTTATCCATTGTATAAATTCCTTTCATTTGCTCGCGCGCGAGCATTATTTACTAGGGAAATTATACACCGAAAAGCTCATTTAGTCAAGCACAATTTTATAAATATCCGCGAATATCCTTCGCGAGCTTTTCCTCAAGCGATATAAGGCGCTTCGCCACGTCCTTTGACGCCTCGCTCGCCGCCTTATATTCATTCAGATATTTCGAGAGCGACTTGACGCCCATATTACAGCCGTCGGTCATAAGATCGGCAACGGTAGCGTCCTTGTTATTCATCATCAGCTTCATCTCGGTCATAACGTGGGACATTCCGCGCGCCATAACACCGGGGCTCTTGCCGTCGTCGCCAACCTGATCGAGCATAGAGAGAATGTCGCATTCTATCACCTTGTGTCCTCTCTTTGACTCCTCAAGGATTGCGCGAAATCTCTCCGACTCCACGTTGTCGATCACGTCCTCGATCGAGTCAACTCCCATTTTTACTCCCGCATCGCACTCGCGCAGAAGCTTCACAGTATCGCTTTCTACCATACAGCACCTCCGTTTTTTTCTTTATTTTGTCCGCGCGGCCGATAAGTATTCAAAAAAGCGAAAAACGCCCCTCTTTAGCGTGATGTCCTTAACGGACAAATCACGCTAAGTTATGATTGCCCTTGCGGGCAAGTTATGAGTTATGAAATGCTACGCATTGTTATGATTGGCTTCGCCAAGCTTAAGATTTGATGGGCAATCATATCATAACGTTGGCAAAGCAAACTCATAACGGCGAGCAAAGCGAGCCTCATAACTCTAAACTAAAACTAACAGAAAAAAGAGCAAACATTCAAGATGTCGTCTTGCGTGTTTGC
>JAZRAF010000107.1:0-41544 GCA_045634425.1 Eubacteriales bacterium
TGACAACGTTAACATGAACGTTGAGCTCATCACTCCTATCGCTTGCGAGAAGGGTCTCCGTTTCGCAATCCGTGAGGGTGGTCGTACCGTTGGTTCGGGCGTTGTTGGTGAGATCATCGGCTAATTTTAGCTGATTTTCGAATCAATTTCCTAACAGGATAACTTGTGCCCGACCCGCCTTATATGGCGAGTCGGGCATAATTAATTTAACACGGGGTAGGGCATAGCCGCAAAAACCTCGTAAAAGCATCACTTTTTAAAACAAAAATACATACAATATCTTTGGGGTTTGGTGAATGCGTCGATAGCTTCTCTATCGGGCACAATTCCATACCGGCAGTAAAAGTCTGCGAAATCGCGCCTGTTTTCCTTGCGTGATCCGATGGGGTGTAATTCCTCAACCGACGGTAAAGTCCGGATGATAAAAGAGTTTATGTTATACGGCTAAAAAGTCTTGGCCGCCTTTCATATCCTTGCCTCACAGTACACACTGTGAGTTTTTTTGTTCCCAAAGCGGAGGAAAGAATATGAACACACAGAGAAGAGATCTTATTAAAAAAATATGCGGCATCGGCGTGTTTGCCGCCCTCGCTTACATAACCACCTTCATCTGTAAGCTTATACCCAACGTCGCAGGCTTCCTTTCCATCGATGCGAAGGACGCCGTGATTGCAATTGCTTCCTTTATCTACGGCCCTATCGCAGGCCCTATCATCGCACTTATCGTAGCATTTGTTGAGTTTATCACGATCAGCGCAACGGGAATATGGGGATTTGTAATGAATTTCGTGTCCTCGGCGACATTTTCCCTCGTGGTATCTCTTATATATAAATATCGCAAGACCTTCAACGGTGCTATTGTCGGCTTTGCCGCGGCTACCGTCGCCACCACCGCGGTGATGGTTGCGCTCAATCCTATCATTATCCCGTTGTATCCTTACGTAGATTGGTCGGCAGCGGACGTTGTTCGCATAATCCCTACGGTCCTCTTGCCCTTCAACTTTGCAAAAACGCTTCTCAACAGCGCCCTTGCAATGCTCCTCTATAAGCCGATCATAAACGCCATGCGCTCAGCACGTCTGGTAAACAGATCGGAGCATAAGACCGAGTTTAACAAAACCTCGCTTGCGACTGTTATAGTGGGGGGCGTGTCACTTCTTTTGGCACTTGTCATACTTATAATCATCTGGTAATGCGCCGCGCATAACTAAAAAAGGACAGAGAAAAATCTCTGTCCTTTTGTCTTTTATTCAATATTCCTCGTCCGATTCGAGCTTATTGTACGATATATTCCAAAGCACGTTGACGATGATCACAAGCACAAGTGCCACAGCTGCGAAAACCTGCTGCGGGAATACGTCGATGCCGAACACGGTGACGCCTGTCGCTTGCATATGGTTGAACAGTGGCGTTACGGCAACCGTTGCCGCAAAGCCGATAAGTCCGCTCGTCATAGTGAATATCGAGATCGCGCTCGTGCGCTCCTCGGGCGGGCAGATCTCAAATAACAGGTTGCGCTGGCTGACCGCCATCGAGCTTGAATAGAGCATGTTGAAAACCCTGTATACAAGGAACAACACTGCGCCTGTCGACGTTGTGGTGAATATCAGCGCAGTATAAGCACCGATTGAAAGCAGGTATCCAAGTCGAACGACCGAGCGGTATTGCATATGGAATGAAAGACGTCCGAGAACGGCAAGCGCTGCTATATGCAATACGCTGATGATCGTATCAAGTATTGCGATAAACGTCATCGAGAAGCCAAGCTCCTTGATCTGATAAGTACCAAGGAAGGAGGCGCCAACGTTGGCGGCTACGCTATAGATGGCAAATATCGAGATCGCGCGGACGTACTTCTTATTTCTGCACAGTTCCTTGACCGAATGGAATGGTGACGGCTTGCGCTCGCTTACCTCGTGCTTTTCTCTTGCCAGAAACAGGGGCAGATTCGTGAGCACGGTCAGAACGAGTATCGTGACCGTCAGGGCGATAAATGCGCCCCTGAGATTCCCTTGCTCGTCGAAGCGGTCGACCATATTACTTGCCGCAAGGGCGAAGATGATCTGTCCTACTATCGAAACGATCTGGAGATTCGCCGTGTATGAGCCTCGCTTCTTCGGGTCGACAAGGGACATAAACCAGTTGACCTTTAACGGCGAGGTGATGCTGCTGCATGCGCGGGCGAGTATGGTGATTATGCAGAATATCGCCACCGCCCCTGAATTGAAGCCGATAAGCGGGATAAGGTATAGCCCTGCAAGCATCAGATGCGAGAGCACCTGGATGGGGATGATGATCGGCTTTATCGGGTTTCTGTGCGCGAGGGAAATTGATATGATCTGGAATACCGAGGAAAGCGACGTGATCGTTGCAAGTATCGCAGTCAGACCGTCCGAGATTCCTATCGAGGTGGTCAGCTTCGCGAGGTATGCGCCCGTCGTCACGACCGTTATGAAGTTCTCGAACATTGCCTCGATGATATACATCAGTCGGCTGCGCGCGTATGGGTCGTAACTGCCCGTTCTTCTCTTTTCCATTTAAAATAGCTCCTTTTGAAGACCCTTTTTTAATTGTATGACAGCGCCGACGTCAGGTGCGCTGCGGTGAAGAAATTTCATCCTCGAAATCTTCAGCGTTGCTATTCGTTAGGGATATCATAGCACCGACAAAATGAAATGTCAATACGTTTTGGAAAAATAAGCGGGAGTTATTTCGGAGGGGATTTTATACGAGTTTTTTCCTTAGGATTACTATAATTTACCTCGCTTAAAAAAAGTCGTTTTTTGTGTTGACTTTTCCGTATCGATGTAGTATACTATTTGTCGGCAAAAGCTTTGACGGGTTTTTGCCTTGATTATTGTATTTTTTAATCGCGAGGGGAAAATGAGATCCTTTTCTTGCCAATTTTTTGAGGACGACTCAAGTGACGGCTTGAACAAGAACAGCCGTCAGTCCGGCGAATGGCCGTTTGTGGTCAACCGCTCGGGCACTGTAAGCATTGATTCTCCGTTTACCACGCATAACACCGTCGGTCGCGCCGATTATTACCTTATGTACGTAATTGAGGGCAGGCTCGCGGTTGATATAAGCGGTGAGGAGAGAATAGCCAAGGCGGGCGATTTTCTTATTTTTCCGCCGGGATATAAGTATAAATACACCTTCCGAGACGGCGGTGCGATATCCTATTACTACGCGCATTTCACCGGCTCAGAGGTGGAGAAAACGCTTGACGCCCTCGGCATCGGCTGCGGCGCGTCGCTGCATACGGCAGGGCACTGTGAGACCGCTTTAGAGGCGTTTGACGAGATTTTCAGCGCATATACCGAGAACGACGAGTTCCGCGATCTCGTGGCCGGTGTGGCCATAAAAAGGGCGCTTATAGCGCTTGCGCGTGCAACCTCGGGCAACAAGGCCCACACACAGATAAAGCGCTCCTTGGCGTATATAAGAGCCTCCTACACAGACGATATCCGCATACCCACTCTTGCGGCTATGGACGGCCTCAGCGTGTCGAGATACAACGCCGTATTCCGTCAGGAAACGGGCACCTCGCCGATCAAGCTGATCACCGAATTGCGTCTTAGCCACGCCTGCACGCTTCTTGCATCGACCGACCTTCCCATCGGAAATATCGGTGCACTCGTCGGCTACCCCGACAATCATTTCTTCTCAAAGATCTTTAAATCATACATAGGCACGTCCCCTAAGGAATACAGGGCGAGCGCCTTGAAAGGTGGAAATAAATGAAAAAGGACATTTATAGGTCAAGCCGAGTTTGTAACATAATATCGGCAGCGGTAGAGTACTTCATATCTATGCTGGTCATTGACTCTTATCTTGCGAAGCTTACCAGCGATATCGGCATTCCCGACAGCGTTACGGGTATTCTTACCTCCTTCGTTTCTCTTGGCTTCGGCTTCCAGCTCTTTGCTATATTCCTGATCAACAAGCGCCCCGTAAAGATGTGGGTCACTGTGATGAGTATAGTTAACCAGCTCTTCTTCGCATTCGTATTCGTTATCCCGTTCTTTGATATGTCAGGCACTGTCAAAACGGTTCTCTTCGTATCGATGCTTCTTCTTGCGCACATAATCCTCAACGTTGCGGCGCCTGCTAAGATAGACTGGCATATGCGACTCGTTGACGATGATAAGCGCGGCCGCTTCACCGCACTGAAGGAGATAGTATCTCTGCTTGGTGGTATGGTGTTCTCCTTTGTTGTCGGTATGGTTATCGATGCCTGCGAGGCAAACGGAAATCTCCACGGCGCGTTCATCTTCTGTGCTGTCGGTATCCTCGGACTTATGGTTATTGACACCGTGGTGCTCCTCGTGATGAAGGAAAAGGAGCCTGAGCAGGTTGAAGATAACGCCCAAAAGGTTCCCGTAATGAAGGTTGTCGGCCAGATACTCCGCGATAAGAAGATCTTCAAGGTTCTTCTCGTTTCCGTGATCTGGTACGTGGCGCTTTACTCCACCATCCCCTTCTACGGCACGTATAAGATCAAGGAGCTCGGCTTCACTATGACCTTCGTGTCGATACTCTCCGCGGCGTATGCGATAGCGCGCTCGCTCGCATCCCGTCCCCTTGGCAGATACGCCGATAAGCACTCCTTTACCAGAATGCTTAATATCTGCTTTATCATCGTTTTCGTTGCTTACGCTATCAATATGTTTACCGTTCCCGCAAACGGAAAGGTGCTCTACACGGTATATTATATGCTCTACGCGATCGCTATGGGCGGTATAAACAGCGCGGGCACAAACCTTATCTACGACTTTGTCGAGCCGAATAAGCGCGTTGCCGCACTCGCTTTGCAGCATACGCTCGCAGGCTTTGCAGGCTTCTTCGCCACTATTCTCGTCGGCTTCCTCGTTGATTACATTCAGAAGAGCGGCAATATGTTCCTCGGCATCAACGTATATGCACAGCAGGTCGTTTCCGCGATCGGTGCTGCCGTAGTTCTTCTTGCACTCCTTTACCTCAACACCGTTGTTAAAAAGATGCAGCGTGAGAGGGAAGCGGAAAAGGCAAAAGCCGCTGAGGTTGAAATTCAGTAATAACAAAAGGTCAATCGCCAAAAGCGATTGACCTTTTTATTTTATATACTGCCTGCTGTGAGCTTGATTATAAGGTCGGTGTCGTCGGGCTGGACCTTAGCCTCGTGTGCCGCCTTGTTGCGCACGACCTCGCCGCACTTGTCGCAGCGGTGCACGATGATGTAGCCGCGCTTAGGGTCGGGCAGGGCACGGATGGGGCGAAGTATGCCGCCACACTCGTTCGCTCTGTCGCCGGGATTTATATCCACGTGAAGCGAGCAAAGACAGAAGGGGCAGTGGTTGCGCGAGGTGTAGCCAAGGGGCAGTACCTCACGGCCGCAGTTCTTGCATATAAAGCCTGAGTCGTTTTTTGCAAATCTCTTATTTTCCATAGCTTATTTACCTACGCAGAATTTTGAGAATATGTCGCTGACGACCTCCTCGGATACGGCACGGCCGTCTATTTCGGCTATCGCACCGAGCGCACGCTCAACCTCGGATGCCGCCGCATCGGCATAAACGCCGGAGGCGTAAGCCGCAATTGCCGCATCAACGAACGTAAGCGCACGGGTGAGGGAAGCGTTGTGTCTTGCGCTGGATACCACCGCCTCGTTGCCGACGGAGATCCTCTCGTCGGTGAAAAGCGCGGATACCGCCGCCGAAAGCTTCTGAAGCAGGTCGCCCTCGTCCCCCCTTGCCGATGCCTCGATAACGTAATCAAAGCCCTCGTCGGTGAGCGAGCGGTCAAACCTTCTCTCAAGCTCGCACTTGTTGATCAGAGCGATCTTGGGGCAGCTTACAGTGCCAAGAAGTGTGAGCAGAGCCTCGTCCTCAGCATCGGCATTTCTCGAGCCGTCGAACACCGAAATTACAAGCTCGGCGTTAGAAATCGCTGCACGGGTGCGGTCTATTCCTATTTTTTCGACCGCATCGGCACGCTCGGTGTCGCGCATTCCTGCAGTGTCGGAAAGGTTAAGCATAACCCTGCCAAGGGGAACCGAGCGGCAGAGAATATCACGCGTCGTGCCCTCAATATCGGTCACTATCGCCGCATCCTCGCCGAGAATTGCGTTATAAAGGGTGCTCTTGCCAACGTTGGTCTTGCCGCACAAAACGGTGTTCACGCCCTCGCTTATCGCCTTGCCCGTCGGGTAGGTCGATATAAGGCGCTGAAGCGATCTTTTGATGCCGTAAAGCCTCTCAAGGCTCTCCTCGTCCGTAAAGTCGCCAAGGTCCTCGTCGGGGTAATCTATGCGTGCAAAGGTGGATGAAAGAAGCTCGGTAAGAGCGCCTCTTATCTCTGCTATCGCACCTGCAAGACGGCCGCGCGATGCCGCGCTTGACAGCCTTATCTGCTCGCGGCTCTTGGCTTCAAGCAGGTCTCCGACTGCCTCCGCCTCGGTGAGCGAAAGCTTGCCGTTTATAAACGCACGGCGGGTAAATTCGCCCGCCTCAGCAGGCACGGCGCCTGCCGAGAAAAGCGCCTCAAGCACGGTGCGTGTAACGAGAATACCGCCGTGACAGCTTATCTCGACCACGTCCTCGCCCGTGTAGGATGCAGGGGCTCTGAACACGGTAAGCATACCGTCGTCGATATATTCGCCGTCATAAACAACGTCGCCCCAGGTCTGCATACGCGAGGTAAGCTCACTGACGGGCTTTTTGTTTTTGGGGAAAAATACGCGCTCCGCGATGGCGATCGCCTCGTCACCGCTCACGCGGATAATCGCAACCCCGCCCTTGCCGGACGGGGTGGATATTGCTGCTATTGTTTTGCCGTAAGCCATTATGCTTCTTCGGTAGCCTCGACTGCCTCGGTTACTTCCTCGGCTACGGTCTCTGCTACTTCTGCTACGGTCTCGGTCTTCTCCTCCTCAAAGATGCCCTGGGGCTTCTTGTCGGTAAGGAAGATAACGATCTTTCTGTTGTTGTCAGAGCCAACGGAGTTGGTGGAAACACCCTCGATACCCTGGATCTCAGAGTGGATGATCCTTCTCTCGTATGCGCTCATAGGCTCAAGCATAACGCTTCTTCTGTTGCGAAGTGCCTTTGCAGCCATTCTGCGTGCAAGTGCGCGGAGAGTCTCCTCTCTCTTTGCGCGGTAGCCCTCGATATCGATGGTAACGCGGCTCTTGTCGCGCTCGCCGTTGATGTTCTTTCTTGCGGATGCAAGGTTTGCAAGGTACTGAAGCGCATCAAGAGTGTCACCGTGGTGACCGATAAGGGTGGAAGCATCGTCACCGGAGATGATGATTCTTCTGGTGCCGTCCTCGCAGGAGTAAAGCTCAGCCTCTGCTGCAAGTCCGATATCGGAGATAAGGGTCTTTACGAACTCAAAGGACATATCCTCGCCGTCCTTGACCTCGCGCTTTTCAAGCTTAAGCTCAGCCTCGGGAATTGCAACGCTCTTCTCCTTCTCGGCCTTTGCCTTGGGCTCAGCAGGCTTTTCAGACTTCTGCTTCTTGTGGTTGTTATTGTTGTTATTATTGTTCTTCTTAGGTTCGCCGCCCTGCTTCTTTTCCTTGTTAGGCTTCTCACGTCTCTGACGTCTTTCTACGGGGTCGGGAATCTCGATGAACGCCTTAACCTGCGCAGGCTTAACACCAATGATACCGAAGATACCCTTGCTGCCCGCGTGGATAATTTCAAACTGTACGTCGTCAAGAGGACCTGCGCCAAGCGCAGCTCTTGCGTTTTCCTTTGCTTCGATAATGTCCTTACCGCTAGCAATTATTTCCTTGATCATATTATTAGTTTACCTCTGTATTAGTCTTTAAGCTCGGGTCTTTCCGAGTAGAGAGATGCGTTCTTCTTTGCATCGCTCTCGTTAGTCTTTACGGTGGGGAGGGTGTCGTAATCGTCCTCGTCGATGAAGTGAAGCGACTTGTACTTAACGTTGCCCTTAAGTGCCTGCTTCTGTGCCTTTTCAGCCTGCTTCTGCTCCTTCTTCATAGCCTTAAGCTCCTCCTCGGTGTAGTGGGGAAGGGGCATAACTCTTGAAAGAATGAAGGTCTGAAGAATTGCAAGTCCGGACTGGAATATCCAGTAAAGACCCATAAGTGCGGAGAACGAGAAGGTGATGAAAAGAGTCATAAGGGGCATCATGAAGTCCATCATCTTCATAGACATATTGGTCTGTGCGTCGCCCTGTGTGAGCTGCTGAGTGCTGTTCCACTTACGGGTAACGTACATAGTCAGCCACTGAAGTGCCGCCGCAACAACGGGGATAAGGCAAACGAGAATAAGAGGCCAGCCTGCCTTAAGCGAGGGGGTGTTTCCGAGGTCGAGGCCGAAAAGCTTAAGGTTCGGGATCTCTCTGGTTACAAGGTCGGAGTACTCAATTCCCGAGCTCTTGATAAGGGAAACTATCTGAAGCTGGTCACCCTTAAGAGCATCGATCTGCTCAGCGGTAACGCCTGCGTTTGCAAGGCGGTAGAAAAGCTTATCCCAGCCTGCCTGCTCCATTCCGCAAATGTAGGAAAGGGGGCTTCTGATAACCTTGTAAAGCCAAATGATGATGGGGAACTGCAGAAGCATGGGAAGGCAGCCTGCAAAGGGGCTTGCGCCCTCTCTCTGCTGGAGCTCCATAATCTCCTGCTGCATCTTCTGCTTGGATACCTGGTCAGTGCGGCCGTTATATTTAGCCTTGATAACTTCGATTTTAGGTGCGAGCTTCGCCATCTTGATCTGGTTCTTCTGCTGCTTTATAGTAAAGGGCAGGAAAACGATCTTAAAGACGAGCGCGTAAAGGATAAGTGCAAGGGCATAGCTCTGTGCCGGCATAATGCAAGAAAAGCCGTACAGTACGTGGCCCAAAAGTTCGTATAACCAATCCATTTTTTAGGTTTCCTTTTCTGTTTCGTCGTGACGTTCATCGCTCTCTTTTGCGCGTCGCAGCTTGCGCGCACCACGCTCGGGCACGGGGTCGTAGCCACCCTTTGAAAAGGGGTTACAGCGTAAAAGCCTCCATGTGGTAAGTGCAAAGCCTACGAAAAAGCCACGTTTGGTAAATGCCTCTATTGCATAAGAGGAGCACGTTGGCGTAAATCGACAGCATTTCGGTTTAATAGGAGAGATGAACCTCTGATAAAGGCGTATAAGCCGTATCATTACGTGTTTCATTATTGTGTGTACATATCGAGCTTTGTAAACGCGACATCGAGCTGTTTTTCAATGTCGGTGCTTTTTAATTTTACGGCGGCGGCGCGTGCGGCAATAACTATCAAAAATCCTGCCTTGAGCTCTTTCTTCTTTTCAATAGAGCGCAAACCCTCGCGCATAATGCGGCGGCATCTCGATCTTGTCACCGCTCCACCGAGCTTCGTAGAGGTCGTAAGACCAATACGGTTCATCACCCGCTTTTCGGGGTGTGCCTTCGCCAGCCTCTTGGCGGCATAGTCGGGCAATACGTAAACTGCAAGAGCCGACGTCAATGCTCTTTTGCCCTTTGAATACGCTTTGGAATAAAGATGATTTTCACAGATAGCTCTGAACTTCATAAAACCATCCTTTCAAGTGAAAAATGTCATACTAAACAAAAACCCCGATAAATTCGCGCCGGGCGTTTTATCGGAGGTTTTGTATGTCACGATCGTGTGACCGATTAATAGGTGAGGCGAGCTCTACCCTTGGCGCGTCTTCTCTTAAGAACTTTTCTACCGTTAGCGGTTGCCATTCTCTTTCTGAAGCCATGTTCCTTTTTTCTCTGTCTCTTCTTAGGCTGATATGTTCTCTTCATGATAGCACCTCCTTCAATTTTTTTAAACGTCAAAAAACGCGTTTTCCGCGTTTATCTTTGCGTATTCATACGAAAGCATCATATATTATAACTTAAAAAAATCAATTTGTCAAGTATTTGTATAATAATTTCCTTCAATTATAATATTTTAGATTATATTTTATATTATAGCCCCCAAATCCGTGTGCAAATATCACAAAAGCGCCTTGAAATCGCTAAAAAAATAGTAAAAAAGTACCAACTATCACTTGCACCAAGCGCGCAGGTGTGATATAATAAAAGCGGAAGCTTAAGCTTCTAAATTTATAAAAGGTGCACATTATTATGACTATCGTCGATGAAAGGGTAAAAGATTCGTTGAAAAAATCAATATTATTGGCTTTCTGTTTTATTTTGTGTGGTTGCTTGCTCGTTTCGTGCTCTGAAGAAAATCAAACTACGAGCGAAAATGATTATGAGCTTTATATGAGCGAGGTGCGCTATTCTAGCCAGCATATGCCCGATATAGAAGAATTGGGTAACTATGAGGATATTGTTATAAAAACAAAAACAACAACACATGGTTTAGCTTGGAATGTAGATACGATATCGTTGATGGTGACATACTGTGAGGAAACATTTGAAACAGAACTTCAAAGAGTAATGGCTGAATATCAATTTGTTTCAGGCGTTGAAGGCAAGTTGTATGATTTTGAAGCGGATGTTAAAGGCAATGACATTAGGGTTGTAAAGAAACAGCAGGGCTATTCTGATGAATATACCTATGGTTACCCGGAAGCCTTTATGATGATTGGAATAAACGAAGAAAAAAACTCGATAGTCTATATGTTTCATTATGATATTGATCTTGATGAGATTAATGACCTAGATAGTTTTATCCAAAAATATTATATGTTGTAATAGCGAGCAAGTTTTTAGCATAATGCAACAAACTAACAAATTAAGGTGAAACACAATAATTAAACTCGGGATATAAATGGCAAATCAATAGCTGGTTATATTGAGGGAGGAATCGAATGGCTTTTAGAGTTGGCAGCGTAAAAAATGACAATTTTAAGAAAGTATTTTCTTTATGTGAAAGAGTAATTTGCATACTAACAGTAGTGTTTTGCACCATTGTGTCGATTATGCTATTAATACATTTTAATGGCGATATTTCCTTTGTTGTTTTGGCCTATGTATGCATTGTTTTCGACGTGACTGCGTTGTTAAAAATGTTCGTGATTCCGTTTCGCATTGTTATCGGTAATAACAGGATCAAGGTTTTTGATTTTCCGCTGTTAGCAACCAATAAGTTTTATAAAAAGAAAAGAAGCTTGATTTTGTGGAATAGCGTCATTGATGTAGATGAGATTGAAAAAATAGAATTGATTAAACTTTCTAAAGAAGAGCAAAAGCAATATGTGGGATATAAGCATTTGTTTAATAAATACTTAAAATTTACTTTGAAGTATGGAAGCTCTAAATATGTTTATGTAGGTTGTTATTCAAATTGTCAAATCAAAAAAATCATTAAGGCCGTTACAATTCAGTAATTAAAAGAGCCCGGCATCGCCGGGCTCTTGTTTTTTTGCGCTTTGTGCGGATTGATGGTTGATGTACAGAGAATTTTGCGGTTTCGGGGTGTAAACTTGTCCGCGGTTATTGACTTTCGCGCGGTTTTCTGCTAGAATATTAAAATAGATAATTATTAGTTTTAGTATATGGAGGGGCTTTATGAATCCGTCAGTTGAAAAAATCCTGGTTTCCGAGGAGGAGATCGACAGGATAACCACCCGTATCGCCGCCGAGATCGACAGAGATTACAAGGACAACGAGGGCAGACTTATTCTCCTTTGCATCCTTAAGGGCTCGATCGTGTTTATGGGCGACCTTATGAAAAAGGTTACCGTTCCCGTCGAGATCGACTGTATGAAGGTGTCCTCTTACGGCTCGGGCACCGAGACCACGGGCAACGTGCATATTCACCTTGACCTTATCCGCCCCGACCTGCCCGATTGCGACATACTCATCATTGAGGATATCATCGACAGCGGTGTGACTCTTTCCTATCTTACAAAGTACCTTAAGAACAAGGGCGCAAAGAGCGTGCGCACCTGCACCCTTCTTGACAAGCCCTCACGCAGAAAGGTGGACTTCACCCCCGATTACTGCGGATGCGAGATTCCCGACGAGTTCGTGATCGGCTACGGCCTTGATTACGACGAGCGCTTCCGTGCGCTTCCTTACGTCGGCGTTCTTAAGCCTGAGGTTTACAGTGGAGAATAATCGCGCATACACGGTCGGACTTTATACCCTTGGCTGCAAGGTCTCGCAGTATGAGACCGAGGCAATACGCGAGGGGTTCATAGATCGCGGCTTTACCGCCATGCCTTTTGAGGAGGTGTGCGACGTTTACGTCATCAACACCTGCACCGTCACGGCAGAAAGCGACCGCAAGTCGCGCCAGATCATCCGCCGCGCAATAAAGAAAAATCCCGATGCCATCGTCGCCGTCGTCGGCTGCTATACGCAGCGCACCCCCGATGAGGTTGCCGCGATAGAGGGCGTTGACATCGTGCTTGGCACCGACAAAAAGATGTCGGTTATCCCCCTTGCCATCGATATGCTTGAGGGAGGATTGACAGGGAAGACCATGTCGGTCACCGACGTCAATACCGCCACCTTCGAGCCTATGACCATCCGCACTGCTGAGCGCACACGCGCCTACCTCAAGATAGAGGACGGCTGTGAGTCGAGATGCACCTACTGTGCAATATCCGATGCGCGCGGCCGCGTCCGCTCAAAGCCAAAGGATGACGTTATCGCCGAGGTTGAGAGCCTTGCCGCATCAGGCATCCGCGAGATAGTGCTGACGGGCATTGAGACCGGCTCGTACGGCAGGGACTTTGATTATGAATACGATCTTGGCGATCTGATCGCCGAGCTTGATAAGAGAGGGAGCTGTGAGCGTATACGCCTCGGCTCGCTTGCGCCTGAGCTTGTTGGTGAGAAATTCGTCGACAAGATAAAGGGCGTGAAAATACTCGCACCCCACTTTCATATCTCTATGCAATCGGGCTCTGATAAGGTGCTTCGCGCAATGAAGCGCAGGTACACCACCGCCCGTGCGATAGAGAATATTGAGAGGCTTCGTGCCGCTTTCCCGGGCGCTAATTTCACCACCGACTTGATGGTTGGATTTCCCGGCGAGAGTGAGGATGACTTCCTTGAAACGGTGGATTTCGTCCGCCGCGTGCGCCTGCTTGATGCTCACGTTTTTGCATATTCGCGCCGCGCAGGCACGCCTGCCGCAGCATACCCGGATCAGATACCCGAGGATGTCAAGCGCGAGCGTAGTGAGCGCCTCATTGGCATAAAAAACGAGGTGCGTGATGCGGTTCTTGGTGACATTGTGGCACTTGGCAAGCCTCTTGACGTAATCGTTGAGACCTTGAGTGCTGACGGCACCTACACCGCGCATTCCGACTCGTACGTCGAGGTCGCATTTAAAGCTCCTGCGTGCAAAAACCTGCAAGGTGAGCGCATCAAGGTGGCACCCGTGTCACATAAATGTGGTGTCGTCTTTGGTGAGATCGTATAAAAATGTATATAATTATTTACAATGGAGAATAAAAATGGAAAACAGCAAGAAAACAATGGAAAAGGTCGTTGCCCTTTGTAAGACCCGTGGCTTTATCTTCCCCGGCTCTGAGATCTACGGCGGCCTTGCAAACTCTTGGGACTACGGCCCTCTTGGCGTTGAGTTCAAGAACAACGTAAAGCGCGCTTGGTGGAAGAAATTCGTTCAGGAATCCCGCTATAACGTAGGCCTTGACTCGGCTATTATAATGAATCCCGAAGCTTGGGTTGCCTCCGGACACGTTGGCGGCTTCTCCGATCCTCTTATGGACTGCAAGCAGTGTAAGGCTCGTCACAGAGCGGACAAGCTCATCGAGGATTACGCATTCACCAACGGCACTAACGATAACCCCGCGGCTTGGACCTTCGAAGAGATGTGCGACTTCATCAAGGAGAAGGGAATTGCCTGCCCCACCTGCGGCGGCCACGAGTTCACCGATATCAAGAAGTTCAACCTTATGTTCAAGACCTTCGTCGGCGTTACCGAGGACAGCTCCTCTACCGTTTACCTTCGTCCCGAGACCGCACAGGGTATCTTCGTTAACTTCCCCGCAGTACAGCGTACCACCAGAAAGAAGCTTCCCTTCGGCGTAGCGCAGATCGGTAAGTCCTTCAGAAACGAGATCACCCCCGGTAACTTCACCTTCCGTACCCGTGAGTTCGAGCAGATGGAGCTTGAGTTCTTCTGCAAGCCCGGCACCGACCTCGAGTGGTTCGCATACTGGAAGAACTACTGCCACCAGTGGCTCCTCGACCTTGGTATGAAGGACGAGAACCTTCGCCTTCGTGACCACGATCCCGATGAGCTTTGCTTCTACTCCAAGGCTACCACCGACTTCGAGTTCCTCTTCCCCTTCGGATGGGGCGAGCTTTGGGGCGTAGCGGACAGAACCGACTACGACCTCGGTCAGCATCAGAACCACTCGGGCAAGGATATGACCTACTTCGATCCCGAAACCAACGAGCACTATATTCCTTACGTAATCGAGCCCTCCCTCGGTGCAGACCGTGTTGCGCTCGCATTCCTTGTTGACGCTTACGATGAGGAGGAGCTTGAGGGCGGCGATGTTCGTACCGTGCTTCACCTCCATCCCGCACTTGCTCCCTTCAAGGCAGCTGTGCTTCCTCTTTCCAAGAAGCTCTCCGACAAGGCGCTCGAGCTTTACGACGAGCTTGCTAAGGAATTCCCCATCGACTTCGACGAGACCGGCTCTATCGGTAAGAGATACCGCCGTGAGGACGAGATCGGTACTCCCTTCTGCATCACCTACGACTTCGACACCGAAAACGACGGCTGCGTAACCGTTCGTGACAGAGACACCATGCAGCAGGTTAGAATTCCTATGGCAGAGGTTAAGTCCTACATCAGCGAGAAGCTTAAATTCTAAAAAACGATGCGAGGGGCGCTTGCCCCTCGTTTCTTGACAAAGGACACAAATTATGGAAACTCCAAAGAGAATTGCATCCTTCACGGTCGACCACGACTATATAGGCGAGGGCATTTACATCTCCCGTATCGACGGCGATATCGTCACCTACGATATGAGAACGAGAAAGCCGAATATGGGCGATTATATGGACAACCTCACGATGCACTCGGTTGAGCATATGTTTGCCACCTACATCCGCTCAAGCGCGATAGGCGACAGCGTTATATACTTTGGCCCTATGGGCTGCCAGACGGGCTTCTATCTTCTCGTCCGTGGCAGAGAAAATGCGGATACGTATGCCGCAATTTTGGACACTTTGAAGAAAATCGTGGACCACGACGGCGAAATGTTCGGCCAAAGCCGCAAGGAGTGCGGAAACTATAAGAACCTCGATCTCGAGGCGGCGAAGGTCGAGTGCCGCCGTTATCTTGAGGCACTCGGTGACGGGATGCCCGATTTTAAGTACAGGAGCGGAAACGATGAGTGAAAATAAAGCACCGATAGGTATCATAGGCGCGATGAGTGATGAGGTCGACGGCCTTATCGCCAAGCTTGACGGTCACTGCGAGGAGCTTGTAAGTGGCATAAAATTTCACACGGGTACCCTCTGCGGCAAGTCCGTGGTCATCGCAAGATGCGGAGTTGGCAAGGTTTTTGCCGCTATGTGCGCCACCGCGATGATAATTAAGTACTCCCCCCGTCTTATCGTAAACACCGGCGTTGGCGGCGCGCTTTCCCCCTCTCTTGCCTGCGCTGATATAGTTGTCGCAACCAAGCTCGTGCAGCACGATATGGACACCTCTCCCCTTGGTGACCCCGTGGGTATGATCTCGGGTATAAACAAGGTGTATTTTGATGCTGATGAGTCCGCCGCAGAGGCGCTTATGGCAGCGGCAAAGAAGCTCTCCTTGCCCGCTAAGCGCGGCGTTATCGCAAGCGGAGATCAGTTCGTTGCGGACAAGGCAACCAAGGACAGAATAGTATCCGCATTCGGCGCCGACGTTTGCGAAATGGAGGGTGCGGCAATCGCACAGGCGGCCTTCGTTTCGGGCACTCCCTTTGCGGTGGTGCGTGCGATCTCCGACGGCGCGGACGGAAATTCTCCTATGGATTTCCCCACGTTCCTCTCAATCGCGGTGAAAAGCTCTGAGAGCCTGACCCTCGCGCTCGTTGAGGCGTTTTAATAAAATATTTTATAAACTTTGAAAAAACTATTGCATTTTGAGAAAAAATGTGCTAAAATACATTAGTATTGATATGTGCACCCGCACGAATAGCATAAGTTAGGAAGGAAAATATAAAATGGTAGCAGAAGTTATACTTCTCGGCGTGCTTCTTCTCGCCGCTATATTCATTGTTGTTGGCGTAACTCTTCAGAAGTCCTCTAAGGACGGTCTTTCCGGCACCATCGTTGGTGGTACTGAGACCTACTACGGCAAGGACCAGGCAGTTCAGAAGGACAAGATCCTTGGCAAGTGGCTCCTCATCGTGTCCATTGTTTTCGCAGTTGCTGTTCTCGTAGTTTACGTAATTCAGCCCGATTACAATTCGGCTTCTTACGACCTTAACAAGTGGCAGAGCCTCAGCGACTACTCGTCCATTTTCAACTAATGAATACTAATAAAAAAGCGGATGAGCATACCTCGTCCGCTTTTTTACATCAAACCGTAAATATTATTGTATAATAAAGGTATGAAAAGTAATACGAAAAGAAATTTAGCAAAAATATCAAAGCGCAATACTCACAAGCGCCGCTCAAAGGAGCGCGCAAAGGAAGAGCTTATGCGCATAGTTGCCGAAACCAACGTCGGTATCGATTCCTTGCGCATCAAGGATTCCCTCGACGGCGGCAGGCGCGAGCGCACCTCGGACAAGCACCGACACGATGAGATCGAGTGCGTTGGCATCTATTCATCGTCAAGAAGCGATTTCGGCTTTGTCAGCTGTGAGGGCAGGGAGCGCGACGTTTTCATCCCCGCAGGCAACAGCCGCGGTGCGCTTGACGGCGACACCGTTGAGATAATCTATCACACCTATTTTGACCGCTTTGGCGAGGAAAAGACGGAGGGCCGCGTGCGCCGCATCGTTACCCCTGCTCGCCGCACCGTGATCGGCACGCTTCAGCCCGACCGCCGTTATTACAGGCATAAGGGTGTCCTGGCAGGCTATATCCTTCAGCCCGACGATTCAAGACTCCCCGAATTCCGCGTTAAGGATGCAGGCAGAGCATCGGTCGGCGATAAGGTCGAGTGCCGCATTCTCCGCACCACCGATGCAATACTCGGCTGTGAGGTCATCGCAAGCTTCGGCGCGACCTATACGAAGGAAGCAAACTACGCCGCAATTCTTGCCGAAAGCGGCATTCCCGCCGACTTTACAAGGGAAGAGCTCGCCGAGGCTGAGTTCTTCGCTTCAAGACCCCTTAGCGATGATGGCAGGGAAAGGCGTGACGAGGTCATCTTCACCATCGACGGTGCAGGCGCAAAGGACCTTGACGATGCGGTATCCCTGCGCAAGATACGCGGCGGCTGGCAGCTTGGCGTTCATATTGCCGACGTGTCTGCCTACGTGCCTGAGCGCACCCATCTTGACCGCGCCGCTATGGCAAGGGGCACAAGCGTTTACTTCACCGATAAGGTGGTTCCCATGCTCCCGCCCGCACTCTCAAACGGTGCCTGCTCGCTTAATGCAGGCGAGGATAAATACGCCCTCAGCGCGATCATAAACCTCGACGAGCATGGCGAGATCAAGAGCACCAAGGTTATTCCCACGATCATAAGAAGCCGTGTGCGCGGTGTCTACTCCGAGGTCAATGAGATCCTCTCCGGAGTGGCAGATGCCCCCACCCGTGCGAAATATAAGCCCGTTTTGCCCACTCTTTTGCGTATGCACGAGCTATATCTGATACTTTCGAAAAAGTCAGAGGCGCGCGGTGTTATGGAGCTTGAGAGTGACGAGGCAGAGATAATTCTCGACGGCCACGGCGAGCCCGTGAATATCGTTAAAAGAGAGCGCGGCGATGCCGAAAAGCTTATCGAGCAGTTTATGCTCACGGCAAACGAGGGCGTTGCGCGCCTGCTCTCCGAGCGCGGCATTCCCTGCGTTTACAGAGTGCACGAGGCACCCCCGCCCGAGAGGCTTGCCGACTTCCTTGCATATGCGCACAGCCTTGGCTTTGATGCCACCGTCATCTCCGAAAGGCACTCCGAGGCATCCGATTTTGCAAGGCTTCTAAAGCTTGCGGAGGAGCGCGATATGCTCGCACAGGTGTCCTACACGATGCTTCGCTCAATGTCTAAGGCAAAATACTCCGAGGAGCGTCATCCGCATTTCGGTCTTTCCCTTGATTACTACTGTCATTTCACGTCTCCGATACGCCGTCTTTCCGACCTCGCAACGCACAGAATTATCCACAAGGTCTTGATAGAGGGCAAGCGCCCCGAGCTTTACGAGAAGTACGCTCGCCGTGCCGCTACCGCCGCAACCGAGGCCGAGATACGTGCCGTCGGTGCGGAAAGAAGGATAGAGAATCTTTATAAGGTCATCTATATGTCCGACAAGGTCGGTTGTGAATTCGACGCGGTGATCAACTCTATAACGAGCTTCGGCTTCTTCGCCGTGCTCGACAACACCTGCGAGGGACTCGTCCCGATAAGCGAGCTTCCGGGTGTGTTCTCATTCGATGAAAAGAACCTGCTTCTTCGCTCTCGCAACAAAACCTACCGTATTGCAGAGCACGTGCGCGTAAGGCTCGAAGAAGCGGACATCATTCGCGGAAAGCTTCGTTTTTCCGTAGTATAAATGCGAAAGGTGGTGGGGCGTGTGAAAAAAACGGTTATGCGCGTGGTTGCGCTTGACTTGATATTTCTGTTGCTTTTGATAGTCTCGGGCGCCTTTTTTGGCGTTATATCCGAGATGATCTATATCACCGCCTTTCTTCTGCCCTTTCTTCTCTTTTTGTGGCTTAAACGTGGGGAAGCGCAGCTGCAGCTATCCCTTGGAATGCACCCCGACGATATCCCGCTGATTCTCTCGCTTATCGCCCCGACGATAGCTATAACGGTCGGCCTCTCGGCGCTTACCTCGCTTCTTGCATCCCTTGTCGGAATAGGTGGCACGGAGCCGCTGACAGGCTCGGTTTTTGAGCTGATAATTTTACACGCCATCCTGCCTGCCGTATTAGAGGAAGCACTATTCAGGTATATTCCCCTGACTCTTATAGCGCCCCACTCAAGGCGCAGCGCGGTTTTGATATCCGCAATTTTGTTTGCCGCGGCACACTGCGATCTTGCAACGATGCCGTACGCGTTCGTAGCAGGTATTTTGTTTGCGATTATCGACCTTTCCTGCGGAAGCATTCTTCCGTCGGTCGTATTGCATCTTTTAAACAATATTGCATCGGTGCTCTGGCTCTGGGACGTAAGCGCACCTGCGTTCAGATTACCGTTCGTTATAACGGTTACGGCTCTTGCGCTCGTTTCGATAGCTTTGGTCGTGATTTTTAGAGCACGTTATGCGAAAAAGTGCGCCTTTTTGACTGAAAAGTGTGATAAAATTACCACCGTGCGCGAGGTTTGGGTGTTTTTTGCAGCTTGTATGGCACTCGCCCTCGGAGCATTATTTTGAGGTGAAGTATGGATAACAACATTTTGAAAACAGACGAGGACTTTATCCGCGAGGCTATGCGCCTTGCCGGTCTTGCTGAGGAAATAGACGAGGTGCCCGTAGGTGCTATTGCGGTTAAGGACGGCAAGATTATTGCCTCAGCCTTCAATACTCGCGAAAGCTCTAAGTGTGCCACCCACCACGCCGAGATACTTGCTATCGAGGGTGCCTGCCGTGCGCTTGGCGGCTGGCGGCTTCCCGGTGTGACCCTCTACGTAACTATGGAGCCCTGCGCTATGTGCGCCGGCGCGATCATCAACGCAAGAATACCGCGGGTCGTTTACGGCACGCGCGATATCCGCTTCGGCGCATTCGGCTCGCTGATCGACCTTTCCGCCGTCGGACTTAACCACACCCCCGAGATCGTCGGCGGTGTTCTCGAGGATGAAACGCGCGATATGCTCACCGCGTATTTCCGCCGCAAGCGCGAGCAAAAGAAGCACTCCCCGACAGATGACTCTTTGTCTTGACAATAAATATTTTATGTGGTAAAATCAAATTATGAAAAAAGAATATCTTGAATGCGGAATAGTGCGCTCCCCCCACGGAGTGCGCGGAATACTTAACGTTGAATGCTGGTGTGATTCGCCCCGTGTCCTCGCAAAGCAGAAGAGGGTATACATTCTCGGGCGCGACGGCAGCTATAAGGAAATAAAGGTCATCTCGGCATCCCCCGCACCCGACAAGGTGCTTATGGGACTTGAGGGCATCGACTCGCGCGAGGCGGCACAGGGCTACAAAAACACCGTGCTTCACCTTCACCGCGACGATATTCCCGTGCCGAAGGGCGCAATGCTTATCGCCGATATGATCGGCCTTCCCGTCGTAGATTTTGACACGGGTAGGGTCTACGGCGAGATTTCGGACGTCCGTGACGGCGTTAGATACAAGCTTTATACGGTAAAGACCGACGCGGGCGAGGTCATCCTTCCCGGTGTCGATGAGTTCATAAAGGAGATAACCGAGGAGCGCGGATTGCTCGTGCGCCCGATACCCGGTTTTTTTGACTGATGCGTTTTGACGTTATGACCCTCTTTCCCGATATGGTGACGGGGGTGCTTAATGAAAGCATAATCGGCAGGGCACAGGATGCCGGCCACATTGAGATTCACGCACACAACATCCGTGATTTCTCTACCAATAAGCACAGAAAAACCGACGACACTCCCTACGGCGGCGGTGTCGGTATGGTTATGACCTGTCAGCCTATCTATGATTGCTACAAAAGTGTAATCTCGGAAATCCCCGAGGGCGCAAAGCGCCGCGTGATCTATATGTCCCCCAAGGGGCGCATCTTTGATCACGATATCGCCAAGGAGCTTGCCGAATACGACAACCTCATCTTCCTTTGCGGACATTACGAGGGTGTCGATCAGCGCGTTCTTGACGAGATCGTGGATGAGGACCTTTCGATCGGCGACTTCGTCGTCACGGGCGGTGAGATCCCCGCTTGTATCGTTATCGATGCGGTGTCCCGTCTTAAGGACGGCGTTCTTCCGTCAAGCGAGGCCTACGAGGGCGAGTCCGTCGCCTCGGGAATCCTCGAATATCCCCAATACACAAAGCCCAGGGAGTTTATGGGTAGGGAAGTGCCCGAGGTGCTTCTCTCGGGCGACCACGCAAAAATCGAAAGATGGCGACTTGAGGAGGCGGTGAGGATCACTCGCGAGTGCCGCCCCGATATGCTTGTCCGCCACCCCGAAATTGAGGAAAGCCTCAAGCCCAAAAAGAAAAAGAAATCCACACGTAAAACCAACGAATAAAGGAGATGATTGCCGTGCAGGATAAAAAAATGAATAGCAAAGAGCCCGGCTCGGGTAACGAAACGCCCGCATTTTACAGCGCACTGTTTTCAGAGCGTGATGCGACGTCTCGCGTCAATAAGCACACTCGCACGGTCGCATCCTTCCGTCCGGTAAAGCTCTTAAGCTCGGCGGTGAACGCCGCGGCCTACGCATCCACCCGTGCGTACGGCTGGTTTTCGATGACCTTCGGTCTTGTGTCCCTCTTTTTGCACCTCGCTGCATACTATTTCTCCTCATCCCCGAGTGATGAGCTCTCCCAGCTTATAATCGGGGCGGTGTTCGCGGTGCTCTCAATACCGCTTATGCTGATGGATATCCCGATGTGTCAGGCGCTCCAGCGCTTTCCCATCACCGACTATATCCTCTTTGAGTTCTTCTCGATCAAGCGACTCGGCGAGGATAAAAGAAGGAAAAAGACCCGCCCGATAATCGGTATGGCGATCGGCATCATTCCCGCGATCTTCGGATTTTTCTTCCCGATGGAGTCGGTGGTGTTCGTCCTTATCGCGATACTCGTGGTCACGGTTTCCTTCGTTTCCCCCGAGTTCCCGTTCCTTCTTATGCTTATGCTCGTGCCGTATGCCGGCGCGCTTGAGTATACCGACGAGCTTCTCGTCGCAATATCCCTTCTTTCCATGTGCTCCTTCTTCGCCAAGGTAATGCTCGGTAAGAGATATTACAGCATCGACGTTTCGGACATTTGTATTATCGTGTTCGCCACGGTAATCGTGGTGTTCGGCGTTATCGGCGGCGGTCAGGAGTCCACCAAGATCTCAATGGTGCTCGTTGCGCTCTCCCTCGGCTATATCCCGGCGTCAAACATCATCGTCAACCGCCGTCTTGCCGACTGTGCGATCGAGGCAATAATCTGCTCGTCCTTGCCGATAAGCATAATCGCCATAGCGCAGTATATCACCTCATTGGTGCTCGGCGAGCGCGCTCCCGCATCCTCGCTTATGAGCTCACCCTACATTCTCGCAACCTATCTTTGTGTCGCTATTGCCCTTGTCGCATTCTCAATTCCGGGTGTGCGCGGCGCGGCAAAGCGCGGCATTTACATAGCCCTTCTCCCCGTGCTCAATGCAGCACTTTTGGCCACTGAGTGCCTACCCGTGTTAATTGTTTTATTCACAATGCTCTTGGCTCGCTCTGTTTTGCGCAGCCGCAGAGCACGCAAGGAATACCTCGTTTTGCTTGCCGCGTTGCCCGTGCTCGTGTTCTTCCTTCCGACCTCTTGGCTTGTGGCTATATCCTCGATCTCCCCGATGAGCACGACCCTCGTTGAATTGCGTGCGGGCTTCTTAAACGCACTTGATTCATTCAGTCATAACATAATAGTGGGTGACGGCGCGGCCGACCTTATGGGCGGAGCTGAGGGAATGCTCTTTAACACCGTTCTCGGCATTGGCTGCCGCTTCGGCATATTCGCCGTTATCGTTCTTTTCGTCGTGTGTATCATACGACTCCGTCAGGATACTGCGTACTCCCCCTTCTTGAAGTCCTCTCAGCTTTTCGTCTTTTCAAAGATGACCACGGTTGCGATGTTCGGTATGGCGGCGTGCGGCTGGTTCTGCGACGTGTTCGCCGACCTCGGACTTTATTGCCTGTTCTTTGCGCTGTTCGGACTCAATACCGCCGCCCTGCGTATCTCGAGAAGCGAGCACGAGGAGCGCGAGTGGTATTTCAAGGACCAAAAGGACGTTGACTCCTCGACCGTCGACATATATTTGCGCGGTTAAGCGTACAAAAGTTTTGATTTTATTTACTTTATTTAAAAAAAGTATTGATTTTTCCCGATCGTTTTGATATACTGTTTGTAAAGAAAAATTCAAGGAGACCATTCAATGATTTCTCGCAGTGTTACCATACAGAACAACCACGGACTTCACGCTCGTCCGGCTACCTTCTTTATCCAGAAGGCGAACTCCTACAAGAGCTCCATCTGGGTTGAAAAGGAGGATTGCAGAGTAAATGCAAAGAGCCTTCTCGGCGTCCTTTCTCTCGGAATCGTAAAGGGCACCACCATCACTCTTATTGCAGATGGCCAGGATGAAAACGAGGCTGTAACCGGTCTTGTTGAGCTTATCGAAAAGGAGCTCACTGAGTAAGTCCTGTAAACCTTATAGCCGCCGCACTAAAGTCGCGGGGCGTGCAGTGTCGCACGCCGCCATTACCGCGCCCCCGGTGCGGCGGCTTATTGTTTTCTTAAGCGAAAAGTCTTTTCTTGAAAGGAGGTGCTTTTTTGGATACTCTCGCAAGGCTCAGGGATAAGGCAAACTCACTCCCCACACTCCCCGGCGTTTATATAATGAAGGACGCATCGGGCGAGGTCATATACGTCGGCAAGTCAAAGCGCCTCAAAAACCGCGTGACGAGCTATTTCGTCGGCTCGTCCCACACCTACAAGACCGAGAAGATGGTCTCGAGGGTCGCCGACTTCGACTACATCGTCTGCAAGACTGAGATCGAGGCACTCACGCTTGAAAACGTGCTGATAAAAAAGCACTCCCCGAAATATAACATCAAGCTCAAGGACGCAAAGTCCTACCCCTATATAAAGGTTACGAATGAGGAGTACCCAAAGCTCTTTGTCACGCGCGACAGAAAGAGCGACAGGGCAAAGTACTACGGCCCCTATCAGGGCGCATCGAGTGCGCACACCGCCCTTGATACGGTGATGAAGATATTCACTCTGCCGACCTGCAAAAGGCAGTTTCCCCGCGATATAGGCAAGGAGCGCCCCTGTATCTACCGCGATATGGGCAGGTGCATCGCCCCCTGCGCGGGCAACGTTTCACCCGTTGAATACCGCTCGCTCGTCAGATGTGCAGAATCGGTGCTTGACGGAAACGTGAAGGGCACGCGCGATATGCTCACCGCTGAGATGAACGCCGCTGCCGAGGCGCTTGAGTTTGAGCGCGCCGCAGTCCTGCGCGACAGTATAACCGCGCTTGAAAGACTCTCCGAAAAGCAGAAGGTCGTTGCCGATGCAAAGGTCAACCGCGACGTATTTTCGCTTTACACCTCGGAAACCGAGGGCGTGCTTGCTATGCTCTCCATCCGTGACGGCGCACTCGTCAACAAAAACGAGTTCATCCTCTCCCTGTCCGAGCTTACGAGCCCCGAGGATGCGATATCCCTGATAGTAGGGTATTACGACACCTCGTCAAGCCCCCCTCGCGAGGTTATGCTTGATTTTGCGGTCAGTGACGAGGACCGTGACCTGCTCTCCGAATACCTCTCCCTTGAAACGAAATATAAGGTCGCAGTCAAGATTCCCGAGCGTGGCGACGGCCGTGCCCTTTGCGATATGGCAAGAAAGAATGCCGAGGAATCGGCGCGTCAATACCGCCTTGAGGGTGAGAGGGAGGATAAGAATCTCTCCCGCCTGACGACCCTTCTCGGCCTTTCCGAGATACCCAAGCGCATCGAGGCATACGATATTTCCAACATCGGAAACGAGAATATCACCGCCTCAATGGTCGTATACTCCGAGGGCAAAATGAAGAAGAGCGATTACCGCATCTTCACCGTCAAGACCACCGACGGCGCACACGATTACGGCTCGATGCGCGAGGTGCTCGAGCGCCGCCTTGCCCACCTTGGTGACGGCACGGCATCGCTCGGCGACACCCCCGACCTTATCCTGCTTGACGGTGGCGAGACCCACGTCAACACCGTGCGCCCGATACTCGAGCGTATGGAGCTTGATATCCCCGTGTTCGGTATGGTCAAGGACGACTTCCATAAGACCCGCGCCATCACCGACGGCGAGAGGGAAATATCAATAGCCCTTGAGGCAGGCGTTTACGCCTTCGTGTACAAAATACAGGAGGAGGCGCACCGCTTTGCCGTTAAGTCCTCGCAGGGCGCAAAGATAAAAACGATGACCACCTCGACCCTTCAGAAGATCGAGGGAATAGGTGAGAAAAAGGCGCGCATCCTGCTCGCTTCAATGCCGCTTGCCAAGATAAAAACGGCAAGCAAAGGTGAGCTCGCCGCCATAAAGGGAATCGGCCCAAAGGATGCCGAAAATATTTACAATTATTACCATAAAAACAAGTGAGGTGCCACCCCGTGTTAAGAATTATAACAGGAACAGCTAAAGGAAAGAAGCTTGCAACCCTTGAAGGTGAGGCTACGCGCCCGACCTCCGAGAGAATAAAGGAAGCCATCTTTTCCGCAATACAGTTTGATATAGAGGAGCGCCGCGTGCTCGATCTTTTCGCGGGATGCGGTCAGATGGGCCTTGAGGCACTCAGCCGCGGTGCGTCTTCGGTTATGTTTATCGACCTTGCCCGTGAGGCGATGGATGTCGTAAAAACCAACGCACGTACCACCGGATTTTTTGACAAATGCCGTTATCTTGTGAGCGATTGGCGCAATTATATCCGCAAGGCATCGGGCCGTGACAAGTACGATCTCGTGTTTATCGATCCCCCCTATTCCATGGAGTGCTGCGCCGATGCGGTCGACCGCCTTATCGAGGCAGACCTGCTTGCCAAGGGCGCAATAATCGTGCTTGAGAGCGGCACTGAAAACCCCGACTTTACCGGTCGCGAGGACCTCGAGGTGATCAAGTCCACCCACTACGGCAAAAAGACCTTCGTCAACATCCTGCTTTACAGGGGGACAGAGGATTGAGCGTTATTCTCCCCGGCAGCTATGACCCCGTCACCATCGGCCACCTCGATATCATAAGGCGTGCCGCAGAGGAGCACGACGAGGTCTACGTTGTGATATTCGTAAACCCCGAAAAGACCTATACCTTCTCGCTCGACGACAGGATGCGTATGCTTATGCTCGCAACCGACGAGCTTGATAACGTGCTCGTCAGCTATTCAAACGGTATGGTCGTCGACTATATGCGTGAGCACGATATTGAAAAGATCATCAAGGGCTACCGCAACGATGCCGACCTTGAATATGAAAAAAAGCAGGCCGATTTCAACCGCATCTGTGGCGGATATGAGACCGAGCTTGTAAAGTGTCGCGAGGGCTTTGAGCTCGTAAGCTCCACCGAGGTGCGCGAAAGGATCAATCGCGGCGAGGATATTTCCGATCTCGTATGCGCGCCCGTAGCGAAATATATAAAAGAACACTCGTAAAATATTTATATTATATTGACAAATTTTTCGAGTTGGTATATAATAGTAAATTGTAAAATCGTATTACACCGAAAGGACGAAAATAATGAAGGAAAGAATCGAAGGACTGAAGGCGCGCTTTGATGAAGCACTCGCATCCGCACTTACGCTTGATGCACTTGAGGCGCTCCGAGTAGAGTTCCTTGGCAAAAAGGGCTGTGTTGCCGAGCTTATGAAGGGCCTGCGCGACGTTGAAGATAAGAAGGCGGCAGGACAGCTTATAAACACCTTTAAGAACGAGGTTGAGGGCGCGATCGAGAGCGCTGAGACCGCACTTAAGGAGGCGGCTATCGCCGCACAGGTAAGAGGTGCAAAGAAGTACAATCCCACCCTTACTTACGAGAGCGATATGGGCTCTTACCACCCCATCACCCTTGCTACCCGTGAGGTTGTTGAGATCTTTGAAACGATGGGCTTTACCGTTGAAAACTATTTTGAGATAGTTGACGACTACAAGTGCTTTGAGGCGCTCAACATCCCCAAGCACCACCCTGCAAGAGATATGCAGGACACCTATTATCTTGATAACGGTCAGCTTCTCAAGACCCATACCTCTGCGGCTCAGAACGCAATTATGAAGAAGTACGGCGCACCCCTGCGCGCGATTTTCCCCGGACGTTGCTTCAGAAATGAGTCCACCGACGCCTGCCACGAGAACACCTTCTTCCAGATGGAGGGTATGATGATCGACGAGAATATCTCGATCTCCAACCTTATCTACTTCATGAAGACTATGCTCTCCGAGGTATTCAAGCGCGACGTAAAGGTAAGGCTCCGTCCCGGCTTCTTCCCCTTCGTCGAGCCCGGCTTTGAGCTTGATATCAACTGCGAGATCTGCGGCGGTGAGGGCTGCCCCTCCTGCAAGAATTCCGGCTGGCTTGAGCTTTGTCCCTGCGGCATGATCCACCCCAACGTACTTAAGGAAGGCGGCATTGACACCGAGAAGTATTCCGGCTTTGCATTCGGTCTCGGTCTTACCCGTCTTGCAATGATGAGATACGGCGTTAAGGATATCCGTGATTTCAACAGCGGTAGCCTTAAGGCACTTTCCCAGTTCAAATCGAGATAAGGAGGTCAGCACGAAATGTTTTTATCTATGAATTGGATCGGCGATTTCGTTGATCTTTCCGGACTTGATAAGAAGGCGCTTATCCGCAACTTCACCCTCTCGACCGCTGAGGTTGAGGACATTATAGAGAAGGGCACCGACACCTACGGCGTTATCGTTGCCAAGATCGTAACCGTTGAAAATCACCCCACCTCTAAGAAGCTTCACCTTCTTAAAGTTGACACGGGTAGCGGCATCGTTGATATCGTTTGCGGCGCACCCAACGTCCGCGAGGGTATGAAGGTTGCACTTGCGATCGACGGCGGCGCAGTCTCTGGCCACAAGATCACCCCCGCAACCATCGCAGGCTTTACCTCCTACGGTATGTGCTGCTCTGAGGCTGAGCTTGGCATCAGTGACGACAACTCGGGCATCTGGGATATCACCGATGATATTCCCCTTGGCACCGACATCAAGACCGTTTACGACATCGACGATATCATCTTCGAGGTTGACAACAAGTCCCTTACCAACCGCCCCGACCTTTGGAGCCACTACGGTATGGCTCGTGAGTTCGCTACCATCACCGGCAGAGAGCTTAAGGCACCCGTGCTCCACAACACCGAGGTGTATAAGGATCTTCCCCCTGTTGCTATCGACGTTAAGGCAACCGAGCTCGTATGGCGTTACTCGGCTATCAAGGTTGAGAACATCACCCGCAAGGTAAGCCCTGTAAATATGCGCATCCGCCTTTTCTACTGCGGCTCCCGCGCTATCAATTTCCTTGCCGACCTCACCAACTACGTAATGATGGAGATCGGTCAGCCTATGCACGCATTCGACAACCGCAAGGTTGATAAGATCGAGGTGCAGACCTTCGCTGAGGGTCTTAAGTTCGCTACCCTCGACGGTATCGAGCGCAATATTGACGACAAGATGCTTATGATCACCTCGGGCAACACCCCCGTTGCTATCGCAGGTGTTATGGGCGGCGACGCGTCCAAGATCGAGGATGACACCGACTCCCTTCTTCTCGAGTCTGCGACCTTCGACGGTGTTTCCGTTCGTAAGACCACCACTCGTCTTGGCCTTCGTACCGACGCTTCTATGAGATATGAGAAGATGCTTGACCCCGAGCTTTGCCGCACTGCGACCGAGCGCCTTCTTGCTCTCCTTATGGAGCTTGACGGCGGCGCGAGAGTTATCTCCGCATTCTCCGATGCATACGTAAGAAAGTACCCCACCATCACTCTTAACTTCGATAAAAAGTACGTAAATCGTTACACGGGTATCGAGATCTCCAACGAGCAGATCGTAAAGACCCTCACCGGCCTTGGCTTCAAGGTTACCTGCGAGGGTGACGATTTCACCGTTGTCGTTCCTTCCTGGCGTGCCACCAAGGACGTTACCATCAAGGCCGACATCATCGAGGAGATCACCAGAATTTACGGCTACGACAACTTCCAGATATTCACCTCTACAAGTGCACTTGCTCCTGTTCGCAAGGAGGTTATCAACTCCTCTGAGGACAGAATGAAGGACATCCTTGTAAAGAGCTACCGTATGCACGAGGTTCACTCCTACATCTGGTCCGATATGGCTAAGGATAAGGAGCTCGGCATCAAGACCGCCGAGGGCGTAAGAGTTATCAACGCTCAGTCACCCGACCATCAGTACATCCGTATCTCGATGATCCCCACTCTTCTTTCCTTCGCAAAGGAGAACAAGTCCTACGCTGACACCTTCGGCATCTTCGAGATCGGCCACACCGTTGACGGCCTTAACGCTGACGGCACCTGCAACGAGCTTTCCAAGCTCGGCGTTTGCCTCTTCTCCAAGACCGAAAACGAGGAAGCACTCTTTATGCGTTGCCGTGACGTTATCGCTGAGCTTGTTGGCGACATTCTTCACAAGGACGCTGAGTTCGTTTCCGTAGAGCCCAGATTCGATTATATGCACCCCGTAAACACCTTCGCTGTTAAGGTTGGCGGCTGTGAGATCGGTACTCTCTCCGTTCCTCATCCCACCGTGCTTGCAAACATCGACAAGAAGTGTGCGGTTGCATTCTTCGAGATCACCACTAAGGACTTCGCGGCAGTCGAGCCCGCTAAGGTTAAGTACGCCGAGCCCTCTAAGTTCCCCGGCGTTGACATCGACCTTACCTTCTCGGTTGACATCTCTGCAGTTGACCTTACCAAGCTTGCCGCTCTTGCAAAGAGCGCATCCGGCGAGTACCTCACCGACGTTAAGGTGAAGGATATCTACACTGCGGACGGCGTTACCGCCCTCACCCTCAGATTCTCCTTCGTTTCTAACGAGCGCACCCTTACCAAGGGAGAGCTTGGAACGGAAAAAATTATCGAAGCGTTTGCCGCTGAGGGAATCAACCTTAAGTAAATATTAAAGGCGAGATCGTTTTGATCTCGCCTTTTTTCTTTGTTTTGTTATTAGGGAAGCTCGATGTCGCCGGGAAGCTCGATATCATCGGGAATTACGATATCGTCGGGAATTACGATGTCATCGGGAATCTCGCCGGTGTTCATATATTCCATATACGCATCGAAGTAGGAGAAGATAACGTCGTTCATCTTCTGCTCGGAAAGCTCGGTGCCCTCCTCAAGACCTGCCATATTGAGCTGGTCGTAGTTATCGTAGATATAATCTGCCATTCCGTCAACGATCTCGGTGTCAAGCTCGATACCGTTGTCCTTAAGAATGGTGTCAAGAGAGGTGGAAACCTCGGTTTTGTATTCTTCCTCGGTCTTGTCCTCTTTGCTTATCGAAAGAGTGTCAAAGAGGCCGCCGCGCACGTCCTCATAAAGCTGGTGCATATCCTCGCCCATACCCATCTGCTGTGCCATAGTGGAAACGGAGATCTTTGCAAGGGTGGTAACGAGGGGAGCGGTGTGCTCGTTGCTGTTAAGTGTGGATATAACCGACTTTACAACGGTGGTCTTGTTGCCGTTCTCGTCGGTGCACTCCTTGGTGAGTGCGTCGGTGATCGCATCGGTGTCACCGTATTCAACTGCATAAATTACGTTCTCGCGTGCAAGTATGAAGTAAGCCTCGGAAAGTGAGGTGAGGTCGGCTTCAAGCGAGTCCTGATCGATAAGGGCAAGGGTGTCAAACGCCGCCTCGACAACGTCTGCAAGGGGCTGCTCAAGCTCCGCGGTAAAGTCGCTGTCCTCGTAAACCTCGCTTGCATAAGCGCAAAGATTTACAACGAGATGTGCTGCGTAATCGCTGTCACAGATAGCGCCGATAATATCCTCGATTGCCGCCTCATTCTCGGGCGTGGGCTTCTTCCAGTCCCAGCCCTTAAGGCTGCCTACGCTTACCGTGATCTTTGAGGCAGGCTCCTTGATAGTGGATACCATCTCGTACTCGACGTCACCTATTTTAACGGTAGCGAGCTTATTATAGAGGGTACGTCCTCCAAATTTTGCGACCGTCGCGACGATCTTGTCCTCTGCGGCGGGGCGTATATTTGTGTCATAGAAGCTTGTAAATGCGATTGTAGACTCGTCCTCGGGTGCCTCTGCCTGCATCTCGATGGCGATCGCCTCAACCTCGGCAAGTGCGCCTGCCATAGGTGCAATAATAAGTGCCGCAATCACAACGCCCTGCGCCGTACCGAGCACAAAGCCCAAAAGGCGGGTGATCGCGTTGTTTCTGCGTTTGGTGAAGCCGAATATACCCGACAGGATCGCGTGTGGTATAAGCATCACGAGCTTAACGATAAGGAAGCAAAGTATGAAGCAGATCGGCAAAACGATAAGCGCCATAGGAATGGACAAAAGTCTACAAAGCGTGTCGCCGTCGAGGTTGATTATAAGCTCTTCAAATCCCTCAAGCGGCAGATTCATCGACTGAAGCAGTGCAAGTATCTCCTCGCCCGTGCGGTTTGAGATCCATACGGTTGCGGTGTTGGAGAGAAGCTTGATAAGGTAAATGCTGATCAGCGCTGCGGCGAAAACCGTAACGCTTCTGATCACCTGGCGTGATATTCCGCGCCTTGCGCCCTTATAAGCGCCGAACAGGGCAAATACGCCGACGATTGCCAGCATAGCTATTGTAAACGGATGCATAGTGACATCCCCCTTTTTTTGGAATATTTGTTGCTTTAGTTTATTTTAGCAGAAAAATGCATTCTTGTCAATAGACGGAAACGCTCAGCCGAGCAGGTGAGGGCGCAACGCCGCGGTCTTAAGCACCGCTATCTGCGTTTTTGCATCCTTGATCTCGCCACGCATTACCATCTCGTAAAGCTCAGTGAAGGGAAGCGACTCCACCTCGAGAAACTCGCCCTCGTCAAGCTCGCACTCGCCAAAGGTCAGCCCCTCGGCCAGGTAAACGTAGATCTTCTCGTTGATAAGCGCAGGGGTGGTTGCGATCTCGCCAAGGTAGGTGTAGCTTCCTGCCACAGCGCCCGTCTCCTCGCGAAGCTCGCGCTTTCCTGCCTCGAGCGGCTCCTCGCCAAGGTAATTAAGCTTGCCTGCGGGTATCTCAACGAACACCCTCTCGTGGGCGTATCTATACTGTCTTACCACTATCACGCGCCCGTCGTCAAGCAACGGCAGAACGCAAACGCCGCCCGTGTGCAGGCATATCTCACGGAACGAGGTGCTCCCGTCGGGTAGGGAAACGGTGTCCTTCACAAGGTGAAGTATCTTGCCGTCAAATATCTCCTCGCGGCTTACGTACTTTTCTTCAAGGTTATTCATATCGGTCAAAACGCGCCCGATGCGGGCGCTTGATCTCCTCTGGTTTATAACTATATTTTACTACCTTGTAGAGGGTTTGTCAAGATAAACAAATCCTGTTTATTTTTCGCCAAAGGTATTGCTTTTTTACCGCTTAATTGATATAATTAGGAAAAAGGCTAAAGAAAGAGAAATTATGGGATTTAACAATAATATAAAGGAAATAGAAGCGAAGATCGGCTACACCTTCAAGGATAAGAGCCTGCTTTTACAGGCGTTCACCCGCACGAGCTTTTGTAACGAAAACCGTGCCCCCGGCGGTCAGTCTTATCAGTCTAACGAGGTGCTTGAATTCTTCGGCGACAGCATACTTTCCTCTGCGATAGTTACGCTGTTTATAAAGGAGTATACCGACAGATACGCCCACGGCATAAGGACCAAGCTTGCCGAGGGAGACTTCACCGTCATACGCTCAAAGCTTTCGGACAAGAAGAATCTTTCCGACACGGTCACAAGGCTTGGGCTTGAGAAGTATTTGAGAATGGGCGGCGGCGATGCTAAGCTCGGAATTGCAGACGAGCCCTCGGTAAAGGAGGATTTGTTTGAGAGCATCGTAGGTGCGGTGTATATTGACTCGGGTCTTGATATGCCGCGCGCTATATCCGTCGTTGCGGGAATGCTTGACATAAAGGCGTTTATGAATGCCGACGGTACCAAAAAAAGCGCAACGGTACAGAGTTTTAAGAACCAATTGCAGGAATTTTGCGCCGACAAGAAGCGCAGATTGCCCCCTCCGAGCTATAAAACGGTGGGTGAAAGCGGCCCTGAGCACAAAAAGGTGTACGAGCGCGCCTGCTATGTGGGCGACAGGCTTATCGCTGTGGGCAGCGGAAAGAATCAGAAGCTTGCCGATGCCGACGCAGCAGAGAAGACGTTGGCTATCCTCATAGCCGAGGATGCGAAGAAAAGAGCACCCGTGCCCGATGCACAGGCAATAGTGAAATTAAAGGAGCTCGCACGTCAGAAAAAGAGCGCTTCTCCCGTGTTCCGCGACCTCGGAGAAACCGAGAAGAGCACACCCGTGTTACGCGAATATGCCGTTATGTGCTCGTTTGGCGAGATTTCGGCTATCGGTGTAGCGCATGATAAAAGCGCTGCGAGATGCGCCGCTGCGGAAAAGGTTTTGGCAAAGCTGACACCCGAAAAGCCGAAGCCTAAGCCCGCCCCCACACCCGTCAAAAAGAAGCCCGCCCCCAAGAAGGGTGCTTCGATAAGAAAAAAGAGCCCCATAAAGAAGGGCGTAAAGTGATTTTTTGTGGCTAAGTGCCACCCCGTGTTAAATAAAAATGCTTTCAGGAGATGAAAAACCATGCAGATCGTAGTAAAATATTCCGATTTTGGCGCAATTGGCGACGGCGTTGCCAATGACTTCGCCGCTATAAAGGCTGCGCACGACTATGCGAATGAAAACAAGCTGCCCGTTGAAGGACAGCCCGGCAGGACCTATCGCCTTGGTGACAACGGCAAGGAGTCCATCATTATCAAGACCGACACCCTTTGGGCCGGATGCGCATTTATCCTCGACGACTCCGAGATCACGTACGATATGCCCGCCCGCACGATTCCTCTTTTTAAGGTCGAGTCGGATAAGAAGCGTGTGCCCATCGAGGGTGTTAAGTCGCTTAAGATAGGTGATACCAACATCGGTGTAAAAATCGGTTTCCCCGCGCTTCTTCACATAGTTAACGACGCACAGCGCAGATACATTCGTAACGGTCTTAACGTTGATGCAGGTGATGCACAGCGCGAGGTCCTTCTCGTTGATGCAGACGGAAACATCGACCCCTCGACCCCTCTGTCCTGGGACTACGATCAGATCACCGAGTGCACCGCTATCCCGATCGACGACGAGCCCGTTGACATCAACGGCGGTCACTTTATCCGCTGGGCAAACCACGCCCCCAACGAGTACTACTACTATCAGCGCGGCATCGCAATTTCCCGCTCAAACGTAACCGTACGCAACTTCGATCACAAGATGATCAAGGAGGGTGAGACCCGCTCGCCTTATAACGGCTTTATCAGCGCAAGCTTCGTCTCCAACCTTACCCTCGAGAACGGAATCCTCCGTGCACACAAGCACTACTACCGTCAGGACCCCGGCGGAAAGAACCTGCTCGGCTCCTACGAGATCAACTTCTACGCCTGCAACGCAATCACGATGAAGAATCTCTACCAGCCCAATATGTATGAGGATGATGACGTTACGATTCTCTTTAAGGGCGAGATGGGCTCCAACTACTGCCGCAACTTCCTCGTTGACGGCTGTCACCTTTCCTCCTTCGACTCTCACAAGGCGTCGGGCAACATCACCATCATCAACTCCGAGATCGAGCACATCAACTGCATCGGCTACGGTCACGTTCATATCGAGAACACCATTATCCAGATGGGCCCGAAGCCCGAGATCATGACCCTGCGCGGCGACTACGGTTGCATTTGGAATGGAACTGCGTACATAAAGGACGTTACCCTCGTATCTCCCAGAGATGACCAGGACTTCGCACTTATGAGCGGATATGGCGCGTGGGATAACTGGGATTTCGGCTACGAGACCTGTATGCCCCACACCATCACCATCTCCGACGTCAGAACCTCAAACGGCCGTCCCCTTTACATCTTCAACAGATACATTGAGAAGTACGGTGACGTATCGAAGGACACTCTCCCCGACGGAACGAAGAACCTTAACCCCTACAAGCCCGTCAAGAGGGTCATCATCGAATCGAACAAGTATAACGTTCCTATAATCATCAACGACACGCCTCTCTTTAAGGATGTCGAGATCATAGAAAAGTGATAAAAATGTGACAAAACAAACATTTTTGTCGTCAAGGAACGAGCAAAATATAAAAACTGTCTTTGGGGCAAACGGATTTAGAGCAGAAATTGTCGTTCTCCGACCGAGAGGCGTATATACATACGTCGGAGGGAGGAAACGGCAATAGAATAAAAAACTTTAATAAAAAAAAGAGGAAAACCGCAGGTTTTCAACCTCCGCTTCCTCGAATTTGCACATAACAACAAGAGAGGTACTGTGTTAGTCACAATACCTCTCGTTTTTTATTCGGTTATGCCTAAAGGCGGCAGCCCCCAAAATTATTCTTGGATAATAAGACCGTAGCCGCCATCCTTGCGCTTATACACAACGCCAACCATCTGTGTTTCCGCATCGGTAAATGCAAAGAAGTCGTGGCCGATAAGGTTCATCTGCAGGATTGCCTCCTCGGGCGTCATCGGCTTGAAGGGGAAGGACTTGACCCTGATGTTGAACTCGGGCTCCTCCTCGTATTCGTCGTCATCCTCCGGCTCAACTATATTGAACGCGCCGCCCTTTACCTTTTTCTCAAGGCGGGTCTTGTTCTTTCTCATCTGTCTTTCGAGTCCTTCTGTGGCACGGTCAAGCGCGGTTGCGAAGGTGTCGCTCTCCTCCTCGCTTCTGAAGGTGGTGCCGTTATAGTTTACGGTGATCTCGAGTATCTTCACTCCCTTGCGCACTCTGCAGGTTACGAATGCCTCCGTCTCGTCCCCGAAGAACTTGTCAAACTTGGCAAGCTTCTTTTCGATAAGCTCCTTGAGGCTCTCGCGCACGCTCATCTGTTTTCCGTAAATCGTGATCTTCATAACGATACCCTTATACCGTTTTCGGTATCCTTTCCGAAAGTTTCGAGTGACGTTATCGCCGTCGGGCGACCCCGCCCTCATCTATATTATAGCATATGTTTTGTGAAAAATAAATAGTTTTTGCCAAAAATTCCAAAAAATATTGATAGATATGTACAAACTGTAAAAACTTTCCTGGTATAGCAAAAATCTATTGACCAAAGGGTAAAAATATGATAAAATGATAATTGGTGGGTGCCTTTTTCGGCACCCATTTTTGCATAGCACGCACCCTTTTTCCTCATTCCTTGACAAAAGTGGAAAAGAGTGCTATTATATATTTATATAAATCTTTATTTTATTTTGCTCGAAAGGGGAAAATATGCCAAACGGTCGACGTCGAATAGCGAATATCGTTGAAACCTACATCGATATTCTTGCAAATATAATTGCGATCATAATTTCATATTTCTTTGCAATAATGATACGAGAGGAGCAGGTGGTGCCGCTTAACAACCCCGTCACCCTCATTCTGATCGCCATCAATCTGCTTTGCCTGACATTCGTCTATACCACGCTTAATATGTATCGCCCGAACAGATACGCGCGCAAGTTCCACAGCGTGTACGAGCCCCTGCGCGCGAACCTGCTTTACTACGGTGCGCTCGCGGCGATAATCGCCTTTGTGACCGAGGACGGATACACCGACTTTTTCCTTTATTGGACTCTGTTCGCGTTTATCCTCTCCACCGCGTTTCTGACCTTTAAGCGCCACCTTATCAAGGCGCTTATCGCATCCTGGCGTAACAGAAAGATCGCCCTGCGTAAGATCATAATCGTCGGTGACAACACCGTCAGCGCAAAGGAATACGTGAAGCAGGCGACCGCCTCTGCCCAATACGGCACGATGATCCTCGGCTACGTCGGCAACAAGATCGACGAGGATATCGGCGTTGAAAAGCTCGGCGGCACGAACAACCTGCCCGACATACTTGATAAGTACAAGCCCACTGACGTGGTCTTTGCCATTGATGCGTACGACAAGCGCCGTATTATCAATCTTGTCAACCAGTGTGATGACCGCTGTATCAAGGTCTACTTCCTGCCCGTAATTTACGGCTTCTTCAAGACCTCAAGACAGATAGAGCAGGTTGGCTCTATCCCCGTCATCAATATACATTCGACCCCGCTTGACAACGCGACGAACGCCGCCCTCAAGCGTGCGGTCGATATCCTCGGCTCGCTTGCCCTGATCGTGCTTACCGCACCGATTATGCTTGCTGCAGCCATCGGCGTGCGCATCTCGTCCCCCGGCCCGATCTTCTTCAGACAGATAAGAGTCGGAAAAATGGGTAAGAAGTTTATGATGCTCAAGTTCCGCTCGATGCGTGTGAACAGCCTTTCCAACAAGGGCTGGACCACCGACACCGACTCGCGCAAGACCAAATTCGGTAACTTCATCCGCAAGACCTCGATAGACGAGCTCCCCCAGCTCTTCAACGTCCTTCGCGGCGATATGTCCCTTGTCGGACCACGCCCCGAGATACCCGTTTTCGTTGAGCAGTTTAAGGAAACGATACCCCTTTATATGGTCAAGCACTACGTAAAGCCGGGTATGACGGGTCTCGCTCAGATCAAGGGTCTGCGCGGTGACACCTCGGTCGAGGACAGAATACACGAGGACATCGAGTATATCGAAAATTGGACCTTCTGGATGGATATTTATATCCTTCTTAAGACACCTATGAAGGCCGTAAACAAGAACGAAAAGTATGTAGAAGCACCCGTTGAGGGTGATCTTCTCGACGATGAAACAACACGCGATTTTGTGGCTTAGTCCGCACCCGTGTAACGAATTTTAACCGCCAAACCACGGCAGAAGGGAGGAAATATGAGCAAAATTCTGTATGCGGCATCGACTATGGCGCACATACACAGCTTCCATGAGGATTATATAGCGGCGCTCCGCCGTGACGGTCACACCGTCCTCGTTATGGCAAAGGGCGCTGATGCCGATTTTGATATCCCCTTTGAAAAGAAAATGCTCTCTCCCAAGAACACTGCCGCAAGGCGTGAAATACGCCGCATCGTGAAGCGCGAGGGATTTGACGTGATATACGTCCACACCACCCTTGCCGCCTTCCATATCCGCCTCGCACTCCCCCTCGGCAAGCGCCCGAGAGTGGTGAATATGGTGCACGGCTACCTTTTCCCCCGCGGCTCACGCACCTTAAAGGACCGCATACTCCTTTTCTGCGAAAAGATCCTTGCCAAAAGGACGGACGCCCTTATCCTGATGAATGACGAGGACGTCATGATCGCTAACGAAAATAAGCTCTCAAAGGAACCGCCTTATTTTATACGCGGCCTCGGTGCGCATACCCCCCATACCGAAACGCCCATATCCGTAATAAGGCGCGAGCTCGACTCTGAGGGTAAGTTCGTTATGACCTTCGTTGGTGAGCTCAGCGACCGCAAAAATCAGCGTATGCTTATCTCCGCACTCCCAAGCATCAGATCGGATATCCCGAGTGCGACTCTCTGGCTTGTCGGTGACGGTGATAAAAGGGAGGAGCTCGAGCAGCTCGCCCGCAGCCTCGGCGTTGCCGATTCGGTCGTCTTTGCAGGCCGACGTAGCAACCCGTGTGACTTTATTCGCGCATCCGATCTCTATGTTTCGGCTAGCAAGATCGAGGGAATGCCCTTTAATATCATCGAGGCGCTCGGCACGGGCAAAACCGTCCTTTGCTCGGATATCAAGGGTCACCGCGACCTTATAAAGCAGGGGGAGAGCGGCTTCCTCTATCCCGTTGACGATGCTGATGCCTTTGTGAAGGCAGTTATAGATATCCACGGCGGTGCTCGTCCCGACCTTGATAAGGTGCTTGAGGCCTATAAGGCATATTCGTGGGATACCGTTTTTGAAGAAACCTACAAAACGGTCAAGGAGGTCATCGAAAAATGATAACGTGTATCAAAAAGTTTGACCTTAACGCCATCCGTGCCTTCTATATGGGCCGCCTTTACCCCCTTGTGGTGTGCGCACTCGTCCTTCTTGGCTCGGTCACGGGGCTCGAGATGTACTTCAACTTCCTTGTCGCGGGTCTTTTCGTAAGCTCGCTCTTCATCTGCACCTCGACACGTCCGATGATAGTATCCCTTTGCACCTACATCTTCCAGCTCTCCGCGAAAAACTCCCCGTCCCTCATCAATAACTCCGATTATCTTTACACGGGGTGGCGCCTTTGGGCTCTTGCAATATCGATTTTGTCCATTTTTGTCGGCGCATTCTACTTCTTTTTCAAAAACAAGCTCTACCGCCGCATCTGTATAAAGCGGGATAGAATAATTCTCCCCATAGCCGTCCTTTGCGTTGCCTTTCTTTTGAACGGCGCATTCTCGGACAGCTGGGTACCTATGAGCCTGATTTTCGCCGTCGCTCAAACGGTCGTCTACGGCTTCATATTCCTTTTGTTCTTCTACGGACTCGACAAGGACGATACCACCGACACCCTGATGCCCTACGTTTCCTACGTCGCATCCCTTATGGCGTCGGTCATTATCATTCAGCTTGCGCACCTCTTCCTTACCGCCGATAACATCTTCGTCGACGGATCGATAAATAAGGAAGCCGTTGTGCTCGGTTGGGGTATCTGGAATCTTGTCGGCGCATCCCTGGCGATGCTTATCCCCATTATCTTCTGGGGCGTAATGCACTCCAAGTATTCCTGGGCGTATTTCACGGCCGCAACCCTCACCTGGCTTGCCGCCGTCCTCACAATGTCGCGCAACGCCCTTATCTTCGCCTCGCTCGCCTACGCCGCCTGCGTTATCATCGCCTGCTTCCGCGGCAATTACCGCAAGCCCTACCGCATCATTTGCGCCATCGGCGTGCTCGGCGTTATCGGACTAATAATCCTTCTTTGGTCGAAAATACAGGCGCTCCTCGGTGACTACTTCGCACGCGGCTTTGACTCCAACGGCCGCTACGAGCTTTGGGCAATAGCGTGGAAAAACTTCACCGACTGCCCCATATTCGGCCGCGGCTTCTCCGGCTTTGAATCGGTCCACCAGCTTGAGACAGGTCCCTTTGCCCATATGGGCCCGATGCCCACAATGGCACACAACACACCTCTCGAGCTCCTCTCAGCAACCGGCCTCGTCGGCACGCTTGCCTACGGCTACTACCGCGTGGTGTCGTTTATCCCCATATTCAAGCGCCCCACCCTTCAAAAAACGATGCTCGCCCTGTCGATCCTCGTAACCCTCGGCGGCAGTCTGCTTGACAACTTCGTCTTTAACATCTATCCGATGTATTTTGCGATGGTAACTCTTGCTTTGATACATAGAGCCGACCCCGTGTAACGTAAAAATGCCTCAGATGCAGAGCATCCGAGGCATTTTTTATTGATTTTCAGCATTCCATGCGGCAACCTGCCGCTCTATGGCAGGGGTGATAGCTGCGGTCAGCACCTCGTATCCCTTAGCGGTCAGGTGCCCGCCGTCGGTGGTATATTCGGGGTATATCTCCCCCGTCCAGAGGTTCAAAAGGGCAGAGTAAAGATCAACGTATTCATAGCCGTACTTCTCGGCAAGCATCTTGATCTGCACGTTGTTATACGCGGCAAGCTGATTCTTCTTGCCCCACTCGCCGCTCATCGACGTCAGCGACAAAATGACGATCCTCGTGCCCGGTACGTTCTCCTCAAACCCACGGAGAATGTCCTCATAATTGTCCATCATCGTGTCCATATTATTCGCGCCGATAAGCATCACTGCCACCTTTGGCTTGAGGTCGTACAGCGACACCTGCATTCTCTCCTCGAGCCCGACGGTCGTCTCGCCCGCGATGCCGCGGTTAGACACCAAATAGCTTGGGTAATAGTTCTTAACGTCGTACCCGTCGGTCAGGCTGTCGCCAAGAAAAGCGACGTCCACCTCGTAGTCGGCGTATTTTTCATTCTCTGCCTCATACGCCGCCATCTTCTCGGCGCGATACGCCGCCACCTGCGCGGCAAAATCCTCGTCCTCCCCGCACGCGCAAAGCGTGGAGAGAATTAGCAGAAGTGTAATAATGGTGTAAAGAAGTTTTTTCATGGTGTGCCTCGGGTGCAATTTCGTTTAGTATATTTTATCACTATTTTTTGAAAAATGCAATTATTGATGTGTGTTTTTTGTTTTTGTGTGCAAAAGGGTGCAAGCGTGATATTGACACACCCTTTTTTCGGTGATATAATATGGGTAAAAGTCAATGCTTTTAGGAGATTTGTGATGAACTATAAAATCGTTCTTGATATGCCTAATGGATCTAAAGTATGGATCAATGTGGCTCAGTTATTAAAAATGGAAAAGACTCCCGACGGCCGTTTCCTTGTCTTTTTAGTCAACGGCGAGGTTTACGAGATAAATCGCGGCGATGCGGCAAAGGTCGAGAACTGCTTTGAGGGCAGAGGCTGGACGCACTAACTTTAATCGGAAGACAAATAAGCTAAAAGCAGAGGGCGTCGAGCCCTCTGCTTTTAGTACGGGAATTTGCTCCGCCTTACAAGGTCTCCACGGGAGACGGCGGAGCAATGTTGCGAACCCAAGCACGAAAGCGCAGAGCGCATTCGTGCTGTGTTCGATGAGTGTACGGGTCCCGAAACCCGATAAAATGAAAAAAAGCACTCTTGTTAGAGTGCTTTT
>JAZRAF010000108.1:0-37734 GCA_045634425.1 Eubacteriales bacterium
TCCCCCCACATCGCCAAGGGCGTTGATAAAATACTCTTTAAGTGCCCTAAGTGCTTAAAGGAGCTTACCATCACCGCCGAGGGCGACCGCATCCGTTGCGAGTGCGGCCTCGATGCCATCCTTGACTCCACCTACCGCCTGCATAATGCACCCTTTGAAAGCATAAACGAGTGGTTTGAGTGGCAGCAGGCGTCCATCGACACCGACACCGAGGTCCTTTCCACCAAGGCAAGGCTTGGCTGCTGCGGCACCGACGGCTTTATGGACCCCGAAGCAGGAGCGGGAGAGGTCTACATCGACAAAAACGAGTTCAGACTCTCAGGCACTCTCCATGGCGAGTCGATCGAATTTTCGATCCCCACCGAGAAGATCGGTGCTTTCCCGACAACACCCGGCGACCACTTCGACATCTATCACAACGGCCGCCTTATCTACGTTTACCCGTTGCCCGATCTCCGCGCATCGGTCAAGTGGGTATGCTACCTCGATAAATTCAATGCCAAAAAGGCGTAATTTTTAGAAAAATGAGCACTAAAACAAAAGAAAATCTGTTGTTTATACTTGGTGTTGCCATTTGCTTCGCAGTTGCGGCGGTCTCCGTTCTTCTCGAGGAGCTTATCCCAGGCGGACTGCTTGGTGCATCGATCATCGCCCTCTTTATGGGCACTATAATCAACAGCTTCTTCCACCCCAAGTGGATCAAGCCGGCGCTTAAATTCACCTCAAAAAAGATACTTAAGCTTGCTATCATACTCCTTGGCGCATCCCTGTCGATAAGCACGATAATGTCGGTCGGAAAGATGACCTTCTTCGTGATGATATTCACCTTTGCTATGTGCTTTGGTGCAGGCTTCTTTATCCGCAAGCTTTTCGGCCTTAACTGGAAGCTCAGCAACCTCATCTCGGCAGGCACGGGCATCTGCGGCGGCTCTGCCGTTGCGGCTATCGCACCCGTAATTGATGCTGACGATAAGGACATCGCATTCGCAATGTCCTCGACCTTCCTTTTTGATATGGTAATGATTGCGCTTTATCCCCTTATGGGTATGGCGCTTAATATGAGCGATATTGCCTACGGCATCTGGGCAGGCACGTCGGTAAACGATACCGCAAGCGTTGTTGCCTCCGGCTATGCATTCTCCGAGATTGCAGGCGACTTTGCCACAATGGTAAAGCTCACGCGTACTATTGCCATAATCCCCACCGTCCTCGTGTTTGCCTTCATCGGCACCCGTATGAAGCAAAAGGAGATGAAGGAAAGCTCGGGCGGCAAAAAGGTCAATATCCTCAAGATAATCCCTTGGTTTATCTGCGGCTTCCTCGCCCTTGCTATTATCAATAGCATTGGTTGGATCCCCGCCGAGGCATCGACCGTCATCAAATCCACCAGCAAGTTCCTTATGGTCACCGCCCTTGCCGCTATCGGTCTTAGCACCAGCATCACCGATTTCAAAAAGGCGGGTCTCTGCCCAATGTTCTACGGCATCACCATCGATACCCTCGTCACCCTGACCGCCCTCGGCGTTATCTGGGGTATGGGCCTTATGTGACGGGAAATGTAAAAAATAAACCTTTACGGTACAAAATCTTACAAAATATAGTAAAAACCGGGGCAAACGGCTAAAATCCGTCTGCCCCGGTTCTTATGTTAAAAGTCTAAAACTGTTGTGACTTTCAGGTCGCCGCCCGAATATCTTAAGATAAGCTCGTTCTCGATCAGCTCGATCTTTTCGCGTTTTATGGTAATGTACATCGTCTGATCGGCACCGGTGTATTTTACACCCATAGACGCCATCAGTTCCTCATAGGCTTTAACGTTTGCGATATCAAGTGTCACCTTGTATCTGCCGTCCTCGAGGAGCACGACATCATCAACGTACATCGCATTGTAATTTGCTGAACCGATCATGGATTTTATGTAGCTCTTTGCCTCTGCCTCGGTTACCTTTTCTGATTTGCTCTTGCCGTCCTTGATGGTGGTTTTCTTGCCGTCGCGATATTCGATAGTGCACTCTGTGCCACCCAAATCTCCGTCAATCTCGTAGTAGAACTTTCCAAACTTGGTTCCGTAACGAACAATGTTCTCCTCGGTGTATTCAGATCGTCCGTTGGACTGTGTTACCGAATATAAGAACCTGTCGCTTTTCTTGTTCTGAAGCTCAGCGATCATATACTCTATACCGTCAACAAGTCGGATATCCGCAACGTGCTGGTAGTAATCTGGGTTTAGATTGTCTGTTTTCGGCACTACCTCGTCATATTCAGAGTAGCGTGTAACGCTTTCGATCTTTGGATCTACGGTGAGGTTTCTGTTATCCTCGAATATTACCGTTGTTGTCGTTGAGGTCGCGATGAATTTTGAGTTCGCCCTCATGCAGATCTCTATATCGATCGCCTTGTCGTCCAAGGCTGTGGCATCCAATCCCATCGTGGCGAGATAGCCGTTGACACTTTCTTGCGAAAATCCGGAAAAGCATACCTCCCAGCTACCGTTTTCATTTTGTGAAAATGTGCGGTTCTCACAATCAAAAAGGTCAGCCGTGATAGAATCTGTGGTGTTGTACTGATAATACTCAAGAAAATCCTTGCGGGAGATAGGGGAGCAGAGATTTTGCGCAGAGCCGCCCGTGCTTGCATAGGAGTAGCCATATCCGTCATAGTAAGCCTTCATTCGTGTTGATGATGTAACGCTTTCGCCAACAACGGTGTAGATGCTTGTTTCGGAACAAATGTAGCAATCCTTGCTCGCAATGTGGTAAATAGACTGATTTGCATATCCGTCGATGTCTGCGTGCTGCCCATTCATATTGACCGAAACGGTGATAGTTGTTTCAGAGCTGAATGAATCCAGCTTGCTCATGGCTGTATTTATCTTCTTGTATACACCCTTGGCAGAGCTTGTGCCGCATGAGGAGAGCGCTAAAAGTAAAATAAGAGCTACCACAGTAATTAAAAGCAACCTGATCTTCTTCATAATTTGTCCCTCCTATTTTAAAATGTTATATTCTTGCAAAATATCCGTCGTATGCGACGATCATTCCGAGCTTTGCCGCGATGGGGGAGAGCTCGTCGTGTATCTCGCGCTTTTTGTCGGTGGGGACGTGCGAGAGAATGAATTTCGTCTTTTCATTCGTCACGCCGTTTTGCTCGTATATGCGCTTGATCCTCGCAAGAGTTCCTATGTCGTTGTGATAAAGGTTCTTCTCGCTTGCTTCCTCCATCTCGAGTGCCGCATCGCAGATGACCGCATCAAGCTTGATAAGCTTTAAAACGTTCCAGGCGCGTCCGTTTATCCATCCGCCGTCAAGCGCATAGAAAAGGCAACGGTCGCCCGTGATAAGAAAGTTGAAGCAATCCTCAGAGAGATTTGCCGTCGTGTGGTTAGAGGGCAGGGTAGCAACGTAGTATGCGCCGACTGCAAACTGCACGAACACGCCGATCTCGTATTTTATGATGTTAGGGTTGTCCGAAAGCTGCACGAGCACCTCGCGCGATCCGTAAACGCGTATCTTGCGCTTTCTTGCCATCTTGTCGATCACCTCGGGCGAAAAGTGGCCCTCGTGTGAGTGTGAAATTATAATATCGGTAACGGTCTTAAGCATATCCGAAATTCCAAGCTCATCCGCCACGGTGAGTAGGTCGGCAGGTGCATCGATAAGGAGGGTGTCATCAATAAGCACGCCGCCTCTGCCGCGATACTCCTTTGACGTTCTTTTCTTAAGCTTGCACTCTCCGTATCCCGTTCCCAGCATACGTATCCTCATTTGATATTTTTCCTTTTAGTTCTTTTCGATCTTATAAATAGTGGTGTGCGTATATTTCTCACCCTTGCCGTAGAATCCTATACCGTGGTTGATGCAGTTGGGCTCGGTCTGAGTCTCAAGGCAAAATGCACCGTGCTTAACACGCTTGATTCCGCCCTTGAAGTCGGGCTCACCGCCAAGGAAATTGCCGATATAGAACTGTACTCCGGGCTGGTCGGTGTAGACCGACATATTCAGGTCCTCGCCTACAACACGCGCCGCAAGTCCAAGACCACTGTCAAATTCGGTGGGGCAGAGTATAAAGTTGTGATCGTATCCGATAAAATCATCAGAAATATGCGTGCCGATCTCGATGGGCTTTCTGAGATCAAACACCGTTCCTGCAACCTCGGGGCGGTTGCCGTTGGGGATAAGATCGTCGCCAACCTCGGTGTAACGGTCACCAAAAATCTGTACCGTATGCTCAAGAATAGTGCCACCAAGGCCACCCAGGTTAAAATAAGAGTGGTTTGTAAGTGCTATCGGGGTCTTGCCCTCGGGTACTGCGGTGTACTCGATTTTAAGCGCAGTGCCGATAAGGGTGTATCGTACGCTGACGTCAAGCGCCGAAGGGAAGCCCTCCTCCATATCCTCAGACCTAAGCGAGAGAAGTATCGACTCGTTACTTGCCTCGACAACGCTCCAGATACGGCGGTCAAAGCCGCATCCGCCGTGCAGACAGTTCTCTCCGTCATTCTTTGGCAGCTTATATTCCTTGCCGTCCATTACGAATTTCGCATCTGCAATTCTGTTTGCCACACGGCCGATAATGCCACCCTGGTGCGAGTCATCGGCAAGATAACCTTCAATATTATCATATCCGCCAACGATATCCTTTCCAAAAACCGTGAATTTTCTCACGATCGCGCCAAAGGTTATGATCGCAACCTCGGCCTCGCTATTTTTGAGGATATATTCGTGTACGGTGGCACCCGTGTCAATTTTTCCGAATACTTTCATTCTCTGATAACACTCCATACTGTAAACTACTGTTGTCATTTTATGGGCGATTCTGCCAATAAAACGATCTCTTATACAATAATTATATAACAAACGGCGAGAAAAGTAAAGAGCGAAACGGAGTAAAATTTTCGCACGCTGAAATCCACGCGCCCACATCGCGCCCGATGCGCATATATGAACATTTTTTAAAAAATATTTACATATATAAATTTTTCCTTGATTTTTTGATCGCTTTATGGTAGAATGTTTACATCTCACATTATTTGTTGCGCTTAAATTGCGCAGCTAACACCTAACTACATATAAAGGAGAAAACAAATGAAGAAGAAAATGAGTAGAATTCTTGCATTCGCGCTCACACTCGTAATGCTCTTTGCTTGTGCCGCACCCCTTACCTCTTGCGGCGGTAACGGAGAGTGCACCGAGCACGTTGATGCAGATTCTAACGGCAAGTGTGATAATTGTGATACTACTATCCCCTCCGGCGGCGGCGAAGGCGGCGGCCAGCAGGGTGGAAAGAAGACCTACACCGTAACCCTTAAGACCGGTGCAGGTAAGTTCCTCTCCGGTGTCAGCGTGTTCATCGTTGATACTACCAACCCCGATTTCCTCAAGCACGCCAAGACCGATGCAAACGGTAAGGCTACCTTCGAGCTTGAGCAGTCTAACAACTATGCTATCGAGCTTGATAACGTGCCCTCCGGTTACGTATTTGATGCTCAGTATCCCGTAACCTCCACCAGCACTATCCTTACCATCAACTCTCAGCTTCGTCCCGATACCGGTCTTACAGGCGTTAGCTACAAGGTTGGCGATATCGCTTACGATGCGACCCTCGTAGATCCCGACGGAAACCAGATCACCTTCTCTGAGATCCTTAAGACCAAGAAGGCTATCGTCCTTAACTTCTGGTATACCACCTGTACCTACTGTCTGCAGGAGTTCCCCTACATTCAGGACGCTTACTCTCAGTACGGTGACAACATCGAGGTTATCGCGATCAACGACTACGCCGACGATAACAACATCGACGTTGCAAACTTCAAGGCACAGTACGGCTACACCTTCCCGATGGTAAAGGATAACGTAGGTATCTACGATGCTTGCGGCTTTACCGTTGCTCCCTGTACCGTAATCATCGACCGTTACGGTATGATCACCGTTATGGAGGCAGGTGCTATCCTCGGTACAAGATATTGGACCAACCTTTTCGAGTATCTTCAGTCCCCCGACTACGATCAGAGACTCCTTGAGTCCATTATGCAGCTCTCTCCCACCATCAAGCCTGACGTTGAGATGGAGTCCTCCGAGGTTATCGCAGGTGCCATCAACGGCGAGGGTGAGCTTAACGTAACCTACCACCCCGAGACCAAGCCCGGCGATGCCGAGTATTCCTGGCCCTTTATTGTTACCACCAAGAACGGCGTAAGCTGTATCAAGCCCTCCAACACCGGCATTGATTCCTCTTACGCTATCATATACGCCACCGTCGAGCTCAAGGCAGGCGAGGCGCTTATGTTCGATTACCTTTCCTCCACTCAGTCTGACGATACCAACGGATATTACGACGTCCTCTACGTTATCGTAGACGGCAACGACATCTGCTCCATCAAGGGTGCAGACGCAATAGAAGAGTGGAAGAAGTGCTGCGCTTACGTTGCACCCGCTGACGGCACCTACGAGGTTGCGTTCTGCTACATCAAGGACACCAGCGAGTACAGCGGCACTACCCCCATTGACGACGCAGTATATATCTCCAATATGCACGTGATCCCCGCAAGCGAGGTTGACGTAGAGTCCTACATCTACCGCGAGGCTGCAACCGATATGAAGGAGGACCACTCCGGCTACAACAGCTACGTTGAGATCTTCCTTGGCTCCGACGGCTACTACCACGTTGGCAGCGCAACCGGTCCTCTCCTTCTTGCAAAGCTCATCGATTACAGCAACTTTGAGTCTGATAACTACGTTTCTTACAGAATATACAACCTTCCCAACGATAAGGTATTTAACGTTACCGATGCTAACGGCGTAACCTCGAACAAGTTCGAGCACCTCGAGCTTTACTGCTCCTACGCCTCCAACGCATCTATGTACGGCCTTTGCCCCGTAACTCCCGAGCTTAAGATCTACCTTGAGGCGTACACCGAGATGTTCGCAAGCGAGGCAGGTAAGATCCCCGAGGAGAATATGTGGCTCCAGCTTTGCATCTACTACGATGCATACGGCACCGGCGGCAAGCAGCTTGCCGACCCCATCAAGGGCCTTACCTCCTTCTCCGCATTCGATGCGCAGCTCTCCACCGACGGTAACAAGATCTACAACGACGTTACCTACACCAGAGTTATTATGCCCAGAGGCTACTTCTACAAGTTCACTCCCACCGTTTCCGGTGTTTACCGCGTTCTTTCTCAGAGCGCATACGAGGTAAACGGCTGGATCTTCACCGGCAACCACGATCTTTGGGCCGAAATGGGTGACAGACCCATTATGGTAACAAGTGAGCAGGCAGAGCGTATCGTTCCCGAGCTTCTCGTTGATACCAACGGTGACGGCCAGCTCGAGAGAGATTTCACCAACTGCACTATGATCGCATACCTCGAGGCAGGCGTTGATTACTATATCGACATCGCATTCTACGACACCTATCAGTTCGGCTCCTTCACCTTCACTATCGACTACGTTGGTGAGAGCTTTGATATGTTCCTTATGGCAAGCCCCGGCCCCTTCACCTATGAGGTGAACTCCGACGGCTCTATGGGCAACCTTATCCATGGCGGTATCGACGTAGCTCTCGGCGCAGACGGCTACTACTACCACAAGCTTGGTGAGGATGCAAACGGTGATCCTATCCTCGGCTCTCTTATCTACGCCGACTTCATTATGACCACCAGCCCCTTCCCCTCGCATACTATGCAGCAGCTTATCAACAACGGTGCATTCGACTTCTCCAAGACCGAGACCGACCTTGAGGCTATCGCTCTTATCAACAAGTACGGCACCGAGAACAATTATGCCGCTCTTCGCAACTATTGGGGCGAGGACTTCGAGGCAAATTGGGAGCTCTACGAGATGGAGGACGTTCTTCAGGGCATCTACCACGGCCGTGGCGAGGACTTCACTGCAGAGATGCAAGAGATCTTTGATGCGTCCGTTATCTACACCGACGAGAATAAGACCAACATCGTATATCCCGACGGTCATCCCGAGCTTCAGGGCTGCGTAGCAGTTAATGAAAGACTTGCAGAGATCCTTCAGCTTCTCATGAACAAGTTCACCTTCAACGGTGTTAACAACTCTTGGGTAAAGCTTTGCTACTACTACAAGCCTCTTACTGCTCCCGCAAAATAAATTATAAGGCTTAAGGTTATGCGGCTCGATCACTCGTGCCGCATAACCTTATAAAAGAAAGTACATTATGAAAAGAATGAGTAAAATAAAAGCGCTCTTCCTTGCGTGCCTGCTTATGGCGGCGCTTCTCGTGTGCTCCTGTGGCGAAACACCCGACCCCGGCCCCGATCCCGAGGTTCCCGTGACCCACACCCTAAGCGTAGTTGACTACTCCGGCGCAGCGGCAGATATCGTCGCAGTCGTTGAGTTCTACAAGGGCGATGAGGTAATTGCAACCAAGCGTCTTTCCGATGCGGGAACTGCAAGCTTTGATGCGTTGCCCGGCGATTACACCGCCGTAATCTCCTTCCCGAATATCGAATACTCCTACAACACCGAAGAGGCTATCTTTACCAAGGATAAGACCACCGCAACCGTTACCGTTTACAACGTTCCCGGATCCCCCTACACCGTATACGTGCCCTGTAATGCTCACGCAGACGAGGGTAAGGACGGCGTGTGCGATTGGTGTCTTACCCCGATGGGTGACGATATGTCCGAGGGCCGTGCGGAATACGGCGCGAAGTCGGTTTCCACAGGTGCTACCTACGTTACCATTGACCGTGCCGAGATGTCCTACTTCCTCTTCACCCCCGAGCAGAGCGGAATTTACCGCTTCTCCTGTATAAGTGAGGGCGCAACCCTTGGCTACTACGGCGGCATTCACTACATTCAGTCCAACAACCTCGCCGAGATAGTTGACGGCGCATTTGAGATCACCGTTCCCGACAGCGGTATAAACTACGGCTCGGGCGGTACTACTCAGTTCGTCCTCGGCGTAAGCTCCGCAACCCTTAAAAATGCGGTTATCGTTATCGAGCGCATTGGTAATTACATTCCCGAGATGGGCTACACCGATATCCACGCCCCCTCGACTCTCACTAAGTACGACAGCCTGCTTAACAACTCGCTCGTCGATATTGACGTCACCGATCCTAACCTCACCGTCGTGTTTAACGATGCTGACGGCTACTACCACCTCGGCACTGCCGACGGCCCCGTAGTTCTTATCAAGATCTCCGCCGCGGGCAACTCCCACCTTCCTAACCTTATGCTCCCGTCCTTCGTAACCATCTGCGAGACCGACAGAATGGTCTATTACGTTTACGACGATAACGGCACGCTCATAAGAAAGGAAAGCTACAACTCCCTTATCGAGGAATACGCTGCCGCTTGCGGCTCTATGGGCGTAGTTCCGCTTGATAAGACCATCGCCGATGCGATCAAGAACACCGGCAACCACCGTGATTGGTGGAGCGGTATGATCTTCGGCGAGGGAGCAGGGAATATCTCTAGAGAAAACGCTTGGCTCTTCGCCTGCTGCTATGAGGAAGAGGGCACCTACGGAAGCGCTTCCGCACCCATAAGCGTAACTCCTCTTTCCGAGACCGACAGTCAGGACCTTGCGTTCCTTGTAACCGAGGGCACACCCGTTTCCATCTTCGTCAGCACAACTAAGGGCACTCTGACCTTTACCGCTGCCGAGGGCGTTACCGTAACCGTTGACGGCACCGATTATACCGCTGACGAAAGCGGCAAGATCACGGTCGTTGTAAATCCCAACACCGCCGTTACCGTTACCTATTCATCCGACACCGCCGATAGCGCAGTCGTGCATTTTACCTGCGTTACCTACTCGGCATCCTAAATTCGACAAAATATAACAAAACAACACCTTGGAGGTAAAAAATAATGAATTTCAAGAAGATTTTGAGCATTTTCCTTGCTCTTACTCTCGTTTTCACCTTCGGTACTCTCCTTACCTCGTGCGGTGGCGACACCGAGTGCACCGAGCACGCAGATAACGATACCGACGGCAAGTGCGACACCTGTGGCGCGACTGTTGAGACCGAGGGCGGCGACGACGGCAAGAGTGCTTACACCGTAACCGTAAAGGATGCGAATGGCGCACCTGTTGCAGGCGCAGTTCTCACCCTTACCACCAGAAACTACACTTCCGAGCAGATCACCACCGATGCCGAGGGTAAGGCTACCGCATCCCTTAAGGCTATCGGCTACGTTAAGGTAAAGGTGATCTCCGTTCCCGATGGATACGTTCGTCCTACCGCTGAGGTAGAGTTTGACGAGGGCAAGACCGAGCTTACCATCTCTATTGCTCTTGATGCAAGAATCGCACACACCATCACCCTTACCGACAGCAACGGCAACGTTCTTTCCGGCGTTCTCGTTCAGATCTGCGAGGGCGGCGTTTGCCAGACTCCCGTAGCCACCGATGCAAACGGTAAGGCAGTTATCCGCTTCATCCCCAGCGGCGAGGAGCTTAAGGCAAGAGTTCTTTCCGTTCCCGACGGCTACGCTTATCCCGATGACGTTGACGCAGAGGGCTATATCCACGTTGCCGCAGGCACTACCGAGATCACTCTCACTCTCGTTGCACAGTAATCCCTTTTGCAAATAAAAAAATGCGTTCCGATTCTCTCTGCATTCTTAGTGGAGAAATGACAGACACAAAAATTTCGGCAGAGAACTTGTTTTCTCTGCCGATTTGTGTTATAATGAAACCAACGAAAAGCCTCCCTCCGAGAGGGAGGTGGCACGGCGTAGCCGTGACGGAAGGAGCCTGCGTGACTTTAGGTTTGAATTAACTTCATTGTAGCGCACTCTCCCTCAGTCAGCTTCGCTGACAGCTCCCTCCCGGAGGGAGCCTATTGAAGCTTTCGTACAACTTTAGGGGTATGGGCTTTGCCCGATGCCTTTGTAATACAAAGGCGAAACTGGCGATAAAACAATGGTTTGTTTTATGACAAAACAACGGTTTATTTTAGGGGGAATAATGTTGCATTCAATAAATAACACAAATGATATAAATGAATTTCTTGATAAAACCAACTCGTTACATGATGGATATGTTATTGGAGTCAAATATATTAACAACGGTATATCGAAAATAGACGGTGGTCATTATTTTGAACCCTCAAAAACAAAATTAGGTCTCCAAATATTAGTTACAAGCATTTGTGATGCTGTTGTTGAAATTGAATTTGAAAATCTTTTGGAATGGCAAATTAAAGACAATCAATCGGATATTTTTGATGTTTCTGTGTTTTTTAACGAAAACAATCTAATTGTTTGGATGGATGATATTTATATAAGTGCGGAAAAGATGAAAAAAGGATCTTACGTTATTGCCGAATCTATGAAATGGCGAATTATTAAATAAAAGCAACACCCCGACAGAAAAATCTGTCGGGGTTATTTCTTTGCTTTCTGCGTATAAAATTTTGCTTATCCGTAGGGGAGACCTGCGGTCTCCCGCGGGCGAACACAGTTCGCCCCTACTGTGGTTAGGTAATTTCTCCGCTAACTGTGCGCGCTCTTGAAACGCATTTTTTGTTTTTACTGATTCAATTTGCCATCGATCACCGACTTTAATTCGTCGTAGGTGACCTCGTGCATAAACTTTGCGATAATTACGCCCTCACCGTCAAGGATAAGCGTGATGGGATATGCACCCGAGCCGCCGAGCATAGTGTAGTACTCGTCCGCATTTACATCGGTCATAACCTCGTCCTTGCCGAATATCATATCGGAATCGGGATAATTCTCAAGCACGTACTGTGCCGCAGAGAATTTAGCGTCGTCAAACATCATATCGGTGTGAATAGCAAGCACGGTAACCTCGTCCTTGTATTCGGTTGCTATCTGATCGAAGTAGGGAAGCTCCTTAAGACAACCCGAGCACCAAGTGCCCCAGAAATTGATAATCGTTATCTTTCCGTGGTTTCTCGAGGGGTCAAAGGTCTCGCCGGTAAGTCCGTTTTCATCAAAAAGCTTGATGTCGTAGCCGTAGCATACCGCGCCGACAACGTTTCCGATAAGCGAATCACACTCGTCACAGGTGCCATCCCCGTCCGCATCCACGTGCAGGGTGTGCGCATCCTCGTAAATGAAGTTGTAGTAAACGAGCGCCGAGCCGAGCAGAGCTATCGAAAGCACCGCCGCAACGATCTTAACGATAAGGTTGCGCTTCTGTACCTTCTCGCGCTTTTCTGCGATAACAGCCTTTTCCATCTCGTCAAGGGGCGCGCCCTTCTTTTTCTCCTCGTCGATCTCGTTGGGAGGAAGGAATATCTTGCTGCCGCGCCAGCTTATTGCGTTGGTGGGGCAGACCTCAAGACACTCGCCGCAGTTGATACACTCGTGGTCACCAACCTTGGTGATGTCCATTTTACATTTGTTGATACATTTTCCGCAATCTATGCACTTCGGCTTTTCAAGCTTGATGCCGAGGATCGCGAACCTGTTGAATATGCCGTAAAGTGCTCCGAGAGGGCAGAAGAAACGGCAGAAGAAGCGGTAGATGAATATGCACGCCAGAACGAAGCTTACAAGCAGTGCAAACTTCCAGGTGAAGAGCGGGCCGAGCATACCGAGGCTCGATTCGTTGACCTTGTTTGAGAGAAGTCCCATCGCACCCTCAAGTGTTCCTGCAGGGCATATGTACTTACAGAATGCAGGGAGGGGAACGTTGCGAAGTCCGTAGAGGATAGGAACGATAACAACGAGGAAAACAAGGAGCACGTACTTGAGATAAGAGAGGACCTTGGTCACTCTGTTCTTCTTAAGCTTAGGGGTGGGAATCTTGTGCAAAAGATCCTGTATAAGACCGAATGGGCACAAAAAACCGCATATCGTACGGCCTAAAATGATGCCATACAGCATTATAATGCCGATAACGTAGTAGGGCGCACGCTTGCCCGAGGAGGCAAATGCGTTTTGCAAAGCACCTAAGGGACACGCACCCGAGGCGCCGGGACAGGAGTAGCAGTTAAGGCCGGGTGTACAAACGTTTTTAAGAGGACCCTTGTATATCTGACCGGTGATAAAGCCCTTTACCTGCGCGTTGAAAAGCAGGGCACAGTAGAGCTGAATAAGCCTTCTTTTTGAGGGGAGGATCGACTTGATCTTGCTGAAAAACTTCTTCATCCTGCTCACCCCATTCCTATGCACTCGGTGCATATACGCACGGCCTTCTGAAGCACGTCGCTCATACCGCCGTTGTTAATGCCGAGAATGATAAATACGATCGCAATTACGGGGATCACACACCTTGCAATAAGTACGATCTTCTTTTTGGTGGGACACTCGGCCTCATCGATGGGGGCAAGCTTTACTCCCTCACCCGTGAGCCTTGCGATAACTTCCTTAATATATTCTATCTCGCGTGCGCGGCTCGCGTCTATATAGAAGGAAACAACGAGCGCGTATATAAGAGATTGAAGGAAAAATGCGAATACCACGACTACCGCGGTCGCAACCTCCTCGTTTACGTCCTCATAGGGGAATCTTCCGGGGGTGAGCACGTATATAAGAGAGAATATGAGGGAAAGTGCGATTATTGCCGCACCGCCGTACGAAATAATGCGTCTGATCGCTCTTTCGCGCTCTATCTTTGCGCGCTCGAGCTCATCGCACATATCAAGGGGACATCTCTTTGCAAGACGGTGAAGCGTCATCGACAAGGGGATCCCGCCCTTGCTTTTTTTATCGTAGGGAAGTGCAAGCTTTATTACGATAGCGCCCACTATCGCTGCAAGAGTTACGCAAACCACAGGGGCAATACGTCTGAATGCGATGCCGATGCTTTCACGTGTAAAGGGGCGGTCGCCGCTCTGGTAAATGCCTATGCAGGATGCGATGAAAAGTACGGACGTGACGAGCAACAGTCCGCTGAGCACGCACGCATAGATCAGGTGCAGGCGCTTGATTTTGCTTTCATTCATATAGAAAAGGCAGTGTCCTTTCTTTTGTTTTTAAACGCCTCGGTTATGCATAAGCTGCGGTTTTTTAACCGCCGCAAAAGAATATATATCCGATCGCGCAACATTCATTATATCATATTTTTTCCTTAAAGTCAATAGATTTAATGATAGAATTGCAGACTTGAAAATATACAAAAATGAAAGTTCGATGTGCGAAAATTTCAAAATTCAAACAAAAAATGCGACACGGGGGATAAAAAGCCGTCAAAATTCGAATATTTTGACAGGATTGCCCGTCATTTTCCGATTTTGCAAGAAAAGCGCCGTCTTTTTTTCGTAAGTGTGTAAAAACCCCCGTTTTTTGAAGTCCAAATTGTGAACTTTTAATTTTTCGACCGGAAAAACGAAAAAACACTTGCATTTTGCTAAAATATATGCTAAAATAATAAACGCGTGTCCATACGCTATAATAATGTAATAAAAATAAATTTAGCATAAATCCAGAAGGGAAACACAAGAATGAACAAAAAGATCCTTACAAGAGTATCGTCGTCCGTTATCGTTTTGGCGTTGACGGTCGTTATGCTTCTTGCCAGCATCCTTCCCGCATACGGTGAGAATGCCGGTGGCATCAAGCAGCTTTACAACGTCGATACTAACTACCAGCAGTACCTTGATAACTCGGTAATGTACCAGCTGCCCGAGTCGGTCAAGGACGATCAGGAAATCTCCGTTATCATCGTAATGGGAGAGGAAGCGATCGTAGAAGCTTATGAAAAGAGCGATAAGTCCAAGACTCTCGCAGAGTTCGCACTCAGCGAGGAGGCTATTGCTATCAGAGAGAAGGTCGTAGCGCAGAAGAATGCGCTCACCGCAAAGCTTGATAGCAAGAGCATTCCTTACTCCGTCGGACTTGCATACGATACACTTTTTGCAGGATTTGAAATTCTCATCAAGGCAGGCGATTTTGAAAAGACCTGCGATCTTCTTGAGAAGAATCAGACCGCAGTAGTCGGCGAGGTTTACAACGTTTCCGAAACTAAGCTTGTAAACAACAAGGTCGACTATTACGAGCAGACCGGTATATTCGATAGCTCTGACTTCGCTTACGACGGCTCCGGAATGGTAGTTGCAGTCCTTGATACGGGTCTTGACTATACACACTCCGCATTCAGCGTATCGAACTTCACCTCCGGTAAGCTTGGTCTTACCAAGGAGGAGGTAGCGGCTCTTCTTACCAAGACTGAGGCGTACAAGCGTTATCCCGGTCTTACCGCAGATGACCTTTACCTCAACGATAAGGTGCCCTTTGCGTTCGACTACTCCGATAACGACCCCGACGTTTACTCCATCCACAATAACCACGGTACTCACGTATCGGGTATCATTGTAGGTAAGGACGATACCATCACCGGCGTTGCACCCAATGCACAGCTCGTTTCGATGAAGATATTCTCCGACACCTACGATTCTGCATACTCCTCTTGGATCCTTGCGGCTCTTGAGGACTGTGCGATCCTCGGCGTTGACGTTATCAACATGTCCCTCGGTACTGCCTGTGGCTTCAGCCGCGAGACCGACGAGGCATTCATCAACACCGTATACGATAAGCTTCGCGAGCTTGGCGTAAGCGTTGTCGTTGCGGCATCCAACAGCTATAACTCCTCCTTCGGCTCGGAGAAGAACGGTAACCTCCCTCTTACCTCTAACCCCGACGTTGGTACGGTTGGCTCTCCCTCCACCTACCCCGGCTCTCTCTCCGTAGCATCCATCAAGGGTGTTAAGACCCCCTATATGCTCAACGGCGATCAGATCATCTACTTCGTTGAGGCTTCCAACAGCGCGTCTAAGGAAAAGGACTTCTTCGCAGATATCCTTAAGGACGGACAGACCTCTCTTGAAATAGAGTACGTCGTTATCCCCGGCGTTGGCCGTCCCGTAGACTATACCGGACTTGATATGACCGGCAAGATCGCGCTCGTTCGCCGTGGATCCACCACCTTCGAGGAAAAGGCTACCGCAGCTCAGAAGGCAGGCGCAGCCGGCGTTATTATTTATAACAACGTTGCCGGTGACATCAAGATGAACGCAGGTAAGACCACCATTCCTCTCTGTTCTATCAGCCAGGACGACGGTGAAAGACTTGCGGCACAGGGTGGCGGCAAACTTAAGATCGCCGCTGATCAGAAGTCCGGTCCCTTCATGTCCGACTTCTCCTCTTGGGGTCCTACTCCCAGCCTTGAGATCAAGCCCGAGATCACCGCACACGGCGGTGACATCCTCTCCGCAGTTACCGGTGGCACCTACGACCGTCTCTCCGGTACCTCGATGGCATCTCCCAACATGGCAGGTGTCGTTGCACTCATGCGTCAGTACGTGATCGAAGCGTTCCCCTCGATCGCAAACGACTCCGTTGCAATCTCCGCAATGGTAAACAGACTCCTTATGTCCACCGCGGACATCATCTATAACCAGACCGGTCTTCCTTACGCCGTAAGAAAGCAGGGTGCAGGTCTTGCGAACCTTACCTCCGCATCCACCACCACTGCTTACATAATGACCTACGACAGAGAAGACGGCTCTCTTATGGAGAAGAGCAAGATCGAGCTTGGTGACGACCCCTCTAAGACCGGTGTCTATACCCTCAACTTCTCCGTAAATAACTTCGGCACCACCGCGCTCAGCTACAACCTTTCCACCTACGTCATCACCGAGGGCGTCAGCGAGACTCTTACCCACAAGGGTGAGACCACCGTTACCCAGGAGGGCTACATCCTCGAGGGTGCGAAGATCACCGTTAAGGTTGGCGGCGCTACCATCAACGACTCTGTTATCAACGTACCCGCAGGTAAGGTCGTTGACGTAAGCGTTGAGATCGCACTCAGCGATGCTGACAAGGAATATATGAATTCCTCCTTCGAGAACGGTATGTACGTTGAGGGCTTCGTGGTTCTCGATGCAGTAACCGGTACCGAGGTTGACCTCAGCGTTCCTTACCTCGCATTCTACGGCGACTGGAACAAGGCTCCTATCTTCGACCTTGATTACTTCGAGACCAACGCGGACGAGCTTAACGACAACATCGCAACTCTCGATAAGACTCTTCCCGATACCTACGCATCCCGTCCTATCGGCGGTGTAGAGAACGACTACATCAGCTACCTTGGCTCTTACTACTTCATTCAGAATCCCGCTGATAAGGTTATCTCCGCAAGCAGAGATTATATCGCACTCTCGAACACCGAGGGCACGGTTCACTCACTCCGCTTCGTATGGGCAGGCGCACTCAGAAACGCGTATAAGGTCGTTATAACGATCACGGACGCACAGACGGGTGAGCTGATCTTTGAAACCACCGACTACGACGTAAGAAAGTCGTTCGGTGACGGCGGAACTATTCGTCCCACACCTATTGAGATCGAGTTTGATACTGCTGACTACAACCTCAAGAACAACACCGAGTATAACGTCAAGCTCGTTGGTTACACTACCTACGAGGACGGCGGTATTGAGGTTAACGAGAAGAACGTATTCGAATTCCCGATGACGGCCGACTTCGAGGCACCCGCAGTTACCGGCTGTGAGTTCTACACCGAGTACGACCGTAACGCAAACAAGCTTCGTCTGTTTGCTAAGATAGCGGTTTACGATAACCACTACTCAATGGCTATGCAGGTCGGCTATGTAGGCGGTGACGAGACCAACGGCTACATCCTTAACTCCTTCAGCAGCTACCTCAAGCCCATCTATTCCAATCGCAATTCTACAAACTACGTTGTATACGAGCTTACCGACTACATCTACGAGATCAAGGAAGAGTCGGCAAACAAGAACACCATCACCGTTTCCGTATACGACTACGCACTTAACTACGCAACCTACGAGATTCCCCTTCCTGACGACTTCATCGACTTCTACTTTGCAGAGGAAGAGGTTGTCCTCAGCCCCAACGAGGTCTACACTCTCAGCCCCCTTTCTTACCCCGGCACCGAGTGGGCTGACCTTCTCGAGTACAGCTCCACTAACACGGGCGCAGTTGCAGTCGTAAATAACAAGCTTATTGCGATCGCTCCCGGCGTTTCTACCATAATCGCAAAGAGCCCCACCTCCGGACTTACCGTAAATCTTAAGGTAAGGGTACTCTCCGAGGAGGACGAGGGCTTTAAGAGATACGATAAGCCCGTCGCTGACGTGTTCGAGCTTGTCGGATACGAAACTCTCAAGGCGTACTACATGCTCTCAAGCACCGACCGTGATATCGGCGAGGAGGGAAGTATGACCTACTTCGGTGACAGATACTCGCTTTCGATGTATCCCTCCGAATCGGTTAAACTTATGTACAACCTCGCAGCCTTCTTCCCGAAGGACACCACGGTAGTGTTTGAATCCTCTAACGATACGATAGTAAGCATTGACCAGACGGGTAAGATCGTCGCAAACGAGGAGGGCTTCTCCTCTGTAAGCGTCAGAGTTCTTCTCGACGGCAACAGCACCTACTACTCCGCAACCGTTGATATCGAGGTTAAGGATCCCTACGTAACCACAGGTCCTTGGCTCACTCACTACTACGGCAACGGTGACGTCGTAACCATTCCTGAGGATCTGATGCTCACCGAGATCAGCGAGTTCGCATTCTCCAACTGCCAGTACATCCTTAAGGATCCCAGCGAGATCACCGAGGAGTCTCCCGACGCCTCCAAGCCCTGGTACATCGGTGACAATACCATTAAGAAGGTCATTATTCCCAATGGCGTTGAAAAGATCGGTGCTTACGCATTCGCAGGCCTCACACAGCTTGAGGAGGTCGTTCTTCCTCCGAGCCTTATGTCGATCGAGTACGGCGCATTTATGAACTGTACCAAGCTTACCAAGGTAACCGGTATCGAGAACGTTAAGCTCATCAACAAGTGGGCGTTCCAGAACTGTAACCTTGCAGGCACCATCTCCCTTGATTCCGCTTGCGCGATCTCCGATTACGCATTCGCAAACAACAGATATCTTACCGATATCATCCTTCCCGAGACTCTTCAGTCTATCGGTGCATACGCATTCTCCGGCGACCAGAGACTCGCTAACGTTACCATTAAGGCTCACACCGTTAAGTACGGTGCATACGCATTCTACAACTGTAGAGCACTCACCTCCATGAGCGTTAATACCATCGTTATTCCCGAGGGTATGTTCGCAGGATGTGCATCTCTTACCGAGCTTACCATCGGTGCTGACGTATCCTCGATCGGCGAGCTTGCATTCAAGAGCACCGCGCTCTCCAGCTTCACCGTAGCATCCGGAAATAACGTGTTTAAGACTCAGGCAGATGGCTCTTATCTCCTTTCTGCCGACGGCACCACGCTCGTGCTTGTAGCTCCTACCGTTTCGGGTACATTTACCCTTAACGATGCAAACGTTACCACCATCGGCAACGGCGCATTCTCCGCAAATACTAAGATCAACACCATCGTTATCCCCTCCGTCGTTAAGGTTAACGATTACGCGCTTTACAACTGCGACCACCTCAGAACTGTAACGCTTGGCAACCTTACCTACGTTGGTAAGTACGCATTCTCCGGCACCGCGATCACCGCGATCCCCGCGCTTGACGCCTCCCTTAACAGCATCTCGGATTACGCATTCTCTCACACCAAGATCACGTCCGTTAACATCAAGGACGGTATGACCATCGGCGAGGGCGCGTTTACCGAGTGTAAGAACCTCGCTACCATCGTTATCGGTAACAACGTTACCATCGGCAAGGGTGCGTTCATGCTTGACAGAGCAACCAGCCTTGTTAACGGTGATAAGGGAGACTACGTTCCTTACTACATGGACAACGGCAAGCAGATCTTCTACTACGACTTCAAGTCCTCTCTCAGAACTCTTACCATCGGTGAGAACGTAACCATCGGTGACGACGCATTCTTCGGTGCATCCAAGATCAAGACCGTTACCCTCGGCGCCGGCGCAACCATCGGTGACAGAGCATTCTACAACTGTACCGAGCTCGTTAACATCGACCTTTCCGGCGTTACCAAGATCGGTGAGGCAGCATTCTCCGGCGACGTATACAACGTATATACCGACAGCCGCTTTGAGAACGTTTACATTAAGGATAATAACTACGTTTACAACTACTACGCACCTCAGATCAAGACTGCTGACCTCTCCTCTCTCGAGAGCATTGGCAAGCTTGCATTCGAGTACTGCCTGCAGCTTACCGACGTTATCCTCGGTGAGAAGGTAACCGTTATTTCCGAGGGCGCATTCGCAGCAACCGTATCTCTTAAGAACATCAATCTTGATAAGATCGTTACCTTTGAGAAGTACGCATTTGCCGAGTCCGCTATCACTACCGCAAATCTCTCCTCCGCACAGACCATTGGCGAGTATGCATTCGTATACTGCCGCAACCTTACAGACATCACCTTCGGTGCTGAGATCACCGATATCGATGAGGGCGCATTCGCTTACTGTGAGACGCTCGCAACCGTTTCCGGCTTTGAGAACGTTAAGAACATCGGCGATTACGCATTCGCTTACACCGCAATTACCGAGGCTGATCTTTCCGGTGCGATCACCATTGGCAACTTCGCATTCCTTAAGATGCCCGAGTACGACGAGAACAACAAGATCATCCTTGATAAGAACGGCAACGTTCCTCTCGTTGAGTTCAAGGTGACCCTCAGCTCCTCGCTTGAAAAGCTTGGAGATAACCCCTTCGCCTTCTGCAAGGTAGCACCCTTCTTCACCGAGATCGTTGAGACCTTCAACGGCAAGGATTACACCTCTATTTCCTACACCTACGACATCAGCGATACCGTAAAGGTAATCGACGGATCTCTCTACTGCAAGGTTCCTTACGGCCTTGAGCTTATCACCTACACCGGCACCGAGAAGGCAGCTAAGGTTGCTGACGATACCGTTCGTGTAAGTGCATTCGCATTCGCAGGCTCCAACGTTGTAAGAGTTGAGCTTCCTCACACTCTTAACTCCATCGGTCACAAGGCGTTCTTCGCTTGCCTTGATCTCACTACCGTGATCTTCAAGAGCTACGAGGCTCCCGTGCTTGAGGAGGAGTTCGACAGCAGCTACTACGATAGCTTCCTTAACTTCCCCTGCACAGGTAAGTTCGAGTTCGATATCGACGACGGCAACGGCAGCCAGCACATCGTATTCGAGGGCCTTGAGGTCGTTCCTTACTATATGTGGAACATCACCTCGGCTATGTACTCCAACGTTTACTACGGTGCTAACTTCGTTGACTACATCGGCCGCAACGATGGCAACCTCGTTATGATAAGACCCTCTAACGGTCAGGATTACGAGACCTTCATCTACGGTCAGTACTTCGACACCGTTGTCGACGGCTCTCTTGCAGCTGATGACGTAACCCTTTCTGCTATCGAAGCAATCAACAAGATCCCCGGCTCGGTTAAGCTCGAGCACGAGGCACTCGTTCTTGCAGCTCGCGCGGCGTACGACAAGATCGCAACCGACGAGCAGCGCGCACTCATTTACGACTACTATATGACTCTCGCAGCAGCAGAGAGAAAGATCGCAGCTCTTAAGTCCGCTCAGAATCCCGACGAGGAAGAGAACGAGGGCGGCGAGGACCTTGGCGGCGAGCCTGAGAAGGACTACACCGTAGCAGTCATTATAGTTACCGCAGTTCTTGTAGTTATCGGCGGTGGCGCAGTAGTTGCCAGATACTTCCTTGATAAGAAGAAGGATGAAACTGTCGACGCTCCCGCAGCAGATGACAATTCTGAAAAGAAGGAAACTGACCAGACAAATGAATAATAGGATTAAATTGTTGATCCTCACGCTTATAATCGTTATGACCGCGGCACTTATGGTGTCTTGTGGGGGCTCTAAGGGCCCCTACGGCGGTTACGACGATGAGGGCTATACCGTGAGCATCAAATACGACGCAAACGGCGGCTACTTCACTACGAACACCTCCGTTATCGTGGATACCTACAATCTTTCCTCGCTGCCCTCAGGTTCTAATGGCGAGAAGCTTGTTACCCTCGTATCCCCCGACAATAGCATAAGAGGTAAGGAGAACGCATTCCTTCCTCAGAACACGGGCTACTTCCTTGCAGGCTGGTACACCGAGAGAGTTGCGGTTACCGACAATGCAGGCAATGAGCTCGACGCCGACGGCAACATCGCCGCTGAGTCCGGCAAGCCCGTCGCATACAACTACTCCGGCAAGTGGGATTTTGCAAACGATAAGCTTTCCGTAGATCCCTCCGAGGTAGAAGGCTCGGCAACCCCTGTGCTTACCCTCTATGCAGCGTGGGCACCTCGCTTCACCTATGAGTTTTATGACATCGATTCCGGCGAGCTCATCAAGAGCTTTGAGTTTGACCCCATCTACGTTAATAAGGTAACCGTTCCCGAGTGGAACACCACCACAGGTCAGCTCGATATGCACGAGTTCCCCAAGATCAGTGACAAGACCTTTAATGCAGTTTACCTCGATCCCAACGGCACCACTCCTGTGGCTGAGGGCACCGATATTCTGCATACGGGCGTTATAAATTACGACAACGCCACCACCTCAGGCAACACCATGAAGCTCTACGTCGACATGCTCGACGGCAACTGGTATAACATCTATACCGTAGACCACTTTATCAAGTACGCATCTCCTAACGGCAACTATAACATTCTCGCTGACCTTGACTTCACCGGTAAGGGCTGGAAGAACACTCTTACCTACGGCACCTTCACCGGTACCATTAACGGCAACGGCCACACCTTCAGCAACGTTACTGTGATCCAGAATGATACCTCGAAGTCTAACGCCGGCCTCTTCGGAACGATCTCCTCGTCCGCAGCCATCAATGACCTCAAGATCGAGAACGTTACGCTCAATATTGAAACCGGATCACGTCGTCCCGATGCATCCTTCGGTCTTCTTTGCGGCTCTCTTGAGAGCGGCGCAGCTCTTGAAAACCTTCAGATCACCGGTAAGATCGTGGTCACTCCCACACCTCTTATCACTGAGACCACCACGCTCGGTCTGCTTTGCGGCAGCGGCACGGTTGGCAGCATTGATATCTCGGGCATCACCTGCGAGGCTCTCGAGCCTGCTGATGAGTACACCGATCCTATCTCCCTCACCGTTGAAGGAAATAAGATAAGCGTTACCGTCGGTACCGAGGAATAATCAGTTTATTAAAAAATAACAACATATAAGGAGAAACCAAAAGATGAAGAAAATTATTTCCCTTATACTCTGCCTCTCTCTTTGTGCAGGTATGGGACTGCTCTTCACAGGATGCGGCAAGGACGAAGCACCCGACGCATTCGTTATCATGTCCGAGGAGCTTGACGGACTTTTCAACCCCTTCTTCTCAACTTCCGGCGCTGACAACACCATCGTTGCAATGACTCAGATCGGTATGCTCGGCTCCACTTATGAAAACGGCGAGATCGGCGTCGCATTTGGCGAGAACGAGGCAGTCGTTACCAAGGATTTTGAGTACAAGCACGACCCCATCGCAGACGAGACCACTTATACCTTCGTAATTAAGAACGGTATCAAGTTCTCCGACGGTCACGCCCTTACCATTGAGGACGTACTCTTCAACATCTACCTTTACCTTGACCCCGTTTACACGGGCTCTTCCACCATCTACTCCACCGATATCAAGGGTCTTACCGCGTACAGAACCCAGAAGGTTGGCGCAGATTCTGACAGCAACTATGACGACCTCATCTCCTCTCAGGCACTTTCCAGAGCAAAGTCCCGTAGACAGGAGCTTGTAAACCTCTTCAACCAGCTTAAGAAGAAGTACCCCAACGAGGCTATCACCTACGATATGATGGTCTCCGCAATCGAAACCGCAAACCTTTCCTCCGGTTACAAGAACGCTATCGCAGTTAAGGGCGAGGGCGTTACCAACGACCAGCTTCTTGCAGACTACGAAAAGACTCTCAAGCTTTTCAAGGAAGAGCTTGGCAGAGACTACGTAAGCGCTAAGGAAGCATTCACCGAGTCCCCCTACAAGGAGTGGGCTGAGTTTAAGGATGAAGTATTCTGCTTTATGTTCCTTGAGGGCTACGTTAAGGTTGAGTACGAGAAGTCCTACAACGATAACGGCGAGTACGTAGAGAACAAGAACAAGATCACCAAGATCGAGCCTCAGTACAACACCGCTATCATCAATAGCAAGGATGCAGCTATCAACTTCGTTTACGAGGATAAGATCACCACTACTCTTGACGTTGTTCTTCAGTACTGGGCAACTGCAAACGAGCTTCTTACCGACTACACCGCAAAGGCTACTGAGATAGTTCTTAAGGAGAATATGAAGTCCGACGGTTCTCTTGCCGTTGACCACATCTCCGGTATCGTTTCTCTTGGCCACCAGGCAGCTACCAAGGGCACTACCATTACCGTAAACGGCAACGAGTATAAGGTTGCTTCCTCTCACAACGAGGACGGTACTCCCGCAGGTGATGGCGAGTACGACGTACTTCAGATCACCATCGACGGTGTTGACCCCAAGGCAGTTTGGAACTTCGCATTCACCGTAGCTCCTCAGCACTACTATGGCGAGGGCTCTGCCGTAGCGGTAGACATCGAGAACAACAAGTTCGGTGTTGAATACGGTACCTACGCATTTATGACTGATATCGTTCAGTCCAACCGTAACATCAAGATCCCTGTGGGCGCAGGCGCTTACAAGGCAACTAACAGAAACAACAGCGACGCTCCCTCTACCACCGACTTCTACAAGGATAACGTTGTTTACTTCAAGGCTAACAACTACTTCGAGACCGTTGGTGCAGACCTTAACAACGCAAAGATCGAAAAGATCCGTTTCCAGGTTGTAAGCTCTAACAACGCGCTTGACTCTCTTGCAAACGGCTCCGTTCACTACGTAACTCCTCAGCTTACTCAGCAGAACTACGAGATCATCGACTCTCTTGAGGGAGAGGGAATGGTATCCCTTCTTGCAGACCAGCTCGGTTACGGTTATATCGGTATCAACGCTGCAAAGGTTGAGGATATCAACCTCCGTAAGGCAATTATGTGCGCAATGGATACCTCTCTTGCAATCGACTACTACCGTGCAGGTACCGCTTCTCAGATCTACTGGCCTATGTCTAAGGTAAGCTGGGCTTACCCCAAGGATGACAGCGGTAATTACAGCACCGACAACGATCACGACTATCCTCAGATCGGTGCATTCGATAAGGCAGCAGCTGTTGAGGCTATCAAGGGCTACATGAACGCAGCAGGCGTTTCCGCAGGCGACGAGGATCTTAAGATCACCTTCACCATCGCAGGCTCTAACCTTCAGGAGCACCCCGCATACGCAGTATTCAGAGATGCAGCCGTTATCCTTAACGACCTCGGCTGGAACATCACCGTTGTTCCCGATACTCAGGCACTCACCAAGATCAACACCGGTGACCTTGCAGTTTGGGCAGCAGCTTGGGGCTCTACCATCGACCCCGATATGTATCAGGTATACCACAAGAACTCCTCCGCAACCAGCACCACCGCTTGGGGCTACGACGCTATTCTTTCCAATAGCTCCAGAGTAGAGGAGCAGAACATCCTTAGCGCACTCAGCGATCTTATCGACGACGCTCGTGAGACTGAGGATCAGGCAACCCGTACCGCACTTTACGAGGATGCAATGAAGCTTATCCTTGACCTTGCAGTCGAGCTTCCTGTATACCAGAGATCTACCGTTTACGTATACAACGCAAACGTTATCAATTCCGAAACTATGCCTAAGGCATCCGAGATGAACCCCTACACCTCTCCCCTTGACCGCATCTGGGAAATCGAATTCGCTAACTAAGTAAACTTAAGGCTAGAGAGAGCTTTATCGCTCTCTCCTGCCTCTTTGGAGTAAAAAATGTTAAAATATATACTTAAAAGATTAGGATTATCGATACTCATACTTCTCGGTGTGTCTATGATCATATACTTCCTCATCCGCCTTATGCCCGTTGACTTTATTCAGAATAAGATCGACGCGATGAACCAGGGCGGCGCAATAGTTGATGAAGCTACGGTCCAGGCAATGTACGAGATGTATGGTCTTGGTGATGATAGTTTTTTGGGAATTTTAAAGGGATATATCAGCTGGCTTGGCGCGCTTGCTAAGGGCGACCTCGGTACGAGCTTCGTTCACGGTGTCGGCGTTGCACAGGTTATCAAGGAGCATATGGGCGTTTCCTTCGCAGTTGCGCTCATTGCAACCTTCTTCGAGTTTATGATCGCAATACCTCTCGGTGTTACGGCAGCAACTCACCAGTACTCCCTTCGTGACTACATAGTAACTATTCTTGTAATGATAGGTATCTCGCTCCCGTCCTTCTTCTTCGGACAGATCCTTAAGGACGTATTTGCGATAAAGCTTGAGTGGTTCCCGGTATCTGGTCTTGTCGATGCGACGACCACCAAGACCGGCCTCGCACTTATCGGCGACTACCTGCATCATATGTTTATTCCCATCCTTACCGTCGTCATACTCAGTATAGGCGGCCGAATGAGAATGACCAGAACCAATATGCTTGAGGTTCTTAACTCGGATTATATCCGTACCGCAAGAGCTAAAGGCTTAAAGGAAAGCAAGGTTGTTTACAAGCACGCATTCCGTAATACTCTCATCCCCGTAGTAACCACACTTGCAGGACTTCTCCCCTCGCTCTTCTCGGGTGCAATTATCACCGAGCAGGTATTTGACCTTCCCGGTATCGGTAACGTAGCGCTTTCCGCGATGAACAGAGGTGATATCCCCTTCATCATGGGATACAATATGTTCCTTGCAGTCCTCAGCGTAATAGGCGTCCTTCTTTCCGACCTTATGTACGCAGTAGTAGACCCCCGTGTCAAATTAAAGTAAAGGAGCCGTAACCGAAATGGAAGAGAATAAAACACTCCCCGAAGTTGAAGCTATGGCTTCTAGTGAGCCCGAAGTGTCCGCCGGCAGCACGGATACCGAGGCTCCCCTTGATAAAAACTTAAGACTTATGTCGCCTACCCGAATGGTAGTGCGCCGTTTCTTCCGCTCGAAGCTCAGTATTATCGGCCTTGTAATGGTAATATCGCTTTTCATCTTCAGCTTCCTTGGCCCTGTGCTTTATAACACCTGGGGCGAAATTGAGCTTGACGAAACGGGTAAAACTCAGTACGCTACCTCGACCTTTACCTACGTTGACGAAAACGGCAATGAGGTAACGATCAACCAGACCATCGAAAAGGAGCTTCGTATCAACGCGCTTGCTCCCCCCTCGCTTGAGCACCCCCTCGGCACTGATAAGCAGGGCTACGACGTTCTCGTACGTCTTATGTACGGCGGCCGTATCTCCCTTATCGTAAGCTTCCTCGCCGTATTCGTTATCACCATTCTCGGTGTCGTTCTCGGCGGTATTGCGGGCTACTTCGGCGGCGTTATCGACAACGTTATCATGCGTATATGCGATATCCTGATGTGTCTGCCCGGCGTTCCGATCCTTCTCATTATCAGTATGATACTTGATGCCGCGGAGGTCCCCGGCAAATACAAGATCTACCTTCTGATGATCTACCTGACCCTCTTCTCCTGGACGGGTACCGCCCGCCTTGTAAGAGGTCAGATCCTCTATCTGCGTGAGCAGGAGTATATGGTTGCCGCAGAGGCGATGGGTTACTCCGTTCCCAGAAAGATATTCAAGCACCTCGTTCCCAACGTAATGCCTCAGCTTATCGTTCAGATGTCGCTCTCCCTCGGTGGTATGATCCTCTACGAGGCGACCCTCTCCTACCTTAACCTCGGCGTTCCCGCTCCTTATGCGGCTTGGGGTACGATGATCAACATCATATCCACTGATATGGATATTCTCAAGAACTACTTTAACGTATGGGGCCCTGCGGGTATCTGTATCGTTATCGCCGTTCTTGGCTTTAACTTCGTCGGCGACGGCCTTCGTGATGCGCTCGACCCGAAGATGAGGAGGTAATAGCGGATGAAAAAGACTACTGACAAGCTTGAAATAAAGACCGGCAGTAAGGATTCCCATTACCTTTCCGGTAAAGAAATACGCGAAATTTCCAAGGCAAATGCCAAGGTTATGAACGCGCTTGAAAAGTATAAGAAGCGTAAAGCACCCGAGTCCGAGTTCCTCTCCGAGCTCAAGGACGAGAAGAACATCCTCGAGATCGAGGACCTTCACACCTACTTCTTCACCGATCAGGGTGTCGTTAAGGCGGTAAACGGTGTTTCCTTCGATATTCCCAAAAACGCTACCGTCGGTATCGTTGGTGAGTCCGGCTGCGGCAAGTCGGTTACGAGTATGTCCGTTATGCGCCTTCTTCAGGGCCCTCAGGGACAGATCTATTCCGGCTCCATCCGCTTCAAGGCGTACGACTACGTCCTTGACGAGAAGGGCAATCCCAAGCCTATCTACGAAACCGATGAAAACGGCGAGACCGTATATGAAGAGATCACCGATAAGAAGGGCAATACCGTAAAGAAGCCTAAGCAGAAGACGGATGCCCAGGGCGTTCTTCAGTACGAAACCGAGGAGAAGATCTACGACATCGCAAAGATGCCTATGCGTGAGATCCACCGCATCCGCGGTAAGCAGATCGCAATGATCTTCCAGGAGCCTATGACCTCTCTGAACCCCGTGTTCACCATCGGTCAGCAGCTCGATGAGGTAACCTTTATCCACGTTCCCGGCGCAACCGCTGAAATGGCTAAGGCCAAGTCAATGGAGATGCTCAACCTCGTTGGTATCGCAGCTCCCGAGCGTGTTTACAAGTCATTCCCCCATGAGCTTTCGGGCGGTATGCGTCAGCGTGTTATGATCGCTATGGCGCTCGCCTGCAACCCCCGCCTTATCATCGCCGACGAGCCCACCACGGCTCTTGACGTTACCATTCAGGCACAGATCCTTGACCTTCTTCGTGACCTGAAGGATAAGATGGACGGCTCTATCATGCTTATCACCCACGACCTCGGAATCATCGCCGAAATGGCAGATTACGTCGTCGTAATGTATGCCGGCCGTGTAATAGAGCAGGGTACCGTGCGTGAGATCTTCCATAATCCTATGCACCCCTACACTCAGGGCCTTCAGAAGTCCAAGCCTACTCTTGACTCTGACAGCGACACCCTCTTCAACATCCCCGGCAACGTTCCTAACCCCATCAATATGCCCTCATACTGCTACTTCAAGGAAAGATGCTCTCAGTGCACCGCAAAGTGCTCCGGCGAGTATCCCGGTATGATCCAGGTAAGCCCCACTCACTACGTGGCTTGCCACCTCTACACTGAAAAGGAGGAGAATAACAATGGCTGATGAAAAGATAGTCACCGAAGCGGAAGCGGCTGTTGAGACCGCACCCGCTGCCGAAGCTCCTCTTTGGGATGACGCAGCCGAGGAGCAGAAGTTCCTTGAGGCTCGTGCCCGTCAGATCGAGGAGGATAAGAATAAGCCCCTCGACCCCGAGGCTCTTCTCGAGGTTCGCCACCTTCGTAAATGCTTCCCCATAAAGAAGAGCATTACCGGTAAGGTGCTTCAGGAGCTCGTAGCAGTTGACGACGTTTCCTTCAAGCTTAAGCCCGGTGAGACCCTCGGTATCGTTGGTGAGTCCGGATGCGGTAAGACCACTATGGGTCGTACTCTTCTTAAGCTTCACCCCTCGAGCGGTGGACAGGTATTCTTCGACGGACGTGATATAACCAACCTCAAGTCCTCCGAAATGCGTGAGATCCGTAAGCAGATGCAGATCATCTTCCAGGATCCCTATTCCTCCCTCCCTCCGAGAAGCACCGTAGGCGGTATCCTCTCCGAGCCCGTAATGGTACATAATATCGTTCCCAAGAACGAAATTAAGGACTACGTTATCGAGCTTATGGAGAAGTGCGGTCTGCGCGATTACTACTACGAGAGATATCCTCACGAGTTCTCGGGCGGTCAGCGTCAGCGTATCTGTATCGCACGCGCACTGTCCGTAAACCCCAAGCTCGTCGTTTGTGACGAGCCCGTATCCGCACTCGACGTTTCCATCCAGGCGCAGATCATCAACCTTCTTAAGGAGCTCCAGCTCTCGATGAACCTCACCTACCTCTTCATTTCTCACGATTTGACGGTAGTTAAGTCCATCCCCGATAAGATCGGCGTTATGTACCTCGGTACTATGGTTGAGTTCGGTGACAAGAAGGACATCTTCTCTAACCCCCTTCATCCCTACACCAAGGCTCTCTTCTCGGCAATTCCTCACCCGAATCCCGATATCAAGATGAACCGTATAGTGCTTAAGGGTGATATCCCCTCTCCCGCTAATCCTCCCAAGGGCTGCCGCTTCCACACCCGTTGCCCCTACGCAACCGAGATCTGTAAGCACGTGACCCCCGAATATAAGGAGTACGAGCCCGGACACTTCGCATCCTGCCACCTTCTGGGCTGATTTAAGTAATGAGTAAAAAGAACAGTAAGAAAAAAGAAAAGATCAAATACATCGACGACGGTCGTACGATTGCCGATATGTCGGGTACAAGCAGGGCAAATCCCCTGCTTGGCAACTCGTCCCTGAGCTCCCCTCGCGGCAAGAGCCGTGCCTCCACCCGTGAGATATGGCAGACCTATTGGGCTGCGGTGAAAACTATGGTTTTCCCGATGCTCGTCGTTATGATGATAATCACCGCCGCCTTTCTTATCGTGGCGCTGATGCTTAAATGATCTAAAGACCTTTAAACGGAGACCACCAATGAAAAAGATTGCTATGGTTATAAACGGTGCGGGCGGCGTCGGCAAGGACACCCTCTGCGACCTGGCCGATAAGCACTTCGGCGTGATGAATATCTCTACCATAACTCCCATCAAGGAGATCGCCGCTCAGTGCGGCTGGGACGGTACAAAGGATGCGCGTGCGCGCAAGTTCCTCTCCGACCTTAAAAGACTTTGCGTAGAGTATAACGATTACCCCACAAACTGGGCACTTGAGCGTTATCATAGCTTCCTTAAGGATGACTCGCTTGATATCCTCTTCGTGCATATCAGAGAAGCAGGGGAGATCAAAAAGTTCGTCGATGCAACCGGCGGCGAGGCAAAAACGCTTCTTATCCGCGGCGGCGACCGTATGAAAAAATCCAATTACGGTAACGTTTCCGACGACGAGGTCGAAAACTATTCTTACGATTACTACTTTACAAACGATAAGCCTCTTGAGGAAACCGAGCGCCTTTTCAAGGACTTCCTCGCATCCATCCTCGAGGGCTAAAAATTAAAGAAGTGGACACCCGTGTAACGTAAAACACGCGTGCCCACTTCTTTTTTATATCATTTTAACCGAAGGCTCCCTCCTGGAGGGAGCTGGCGCCGCAGGCGACTGAGGGAGTGTGACGATAGCTTTACAGCAAAATACAAACCAATCCGTTTGCGCCTTCAACAGCCTGCCTTAACTGTTCCCGCAGATGACTTTCTACGGCAGGCTTGTGAGTTTCGCGCGAGCGCAAAACTCCTATACCGATATCTGTGTACGAGTGGGCAAGGACAGGTTAAAGCAAAATACAAACTAATCCGTTTGCCCCCTCGTTGACTATTCTCTCCAGAGTCTCCGACAGCTTTTCTCTTGCCTCGTCGGGGATGTTTTCAAGCTTTGCATTAAGCCCGTCGTTTACAAGGTCGTAAAGGGAACGGCCAAACATATTCGACTCCCACACCTTCTGCGGCTCATCCTCGATCTCGCCAACCAAGTATTTCACCACCGCCTCGCTCTGCTCCTCAGTGCCAACCACAGGGCAAAGCTCGGTCTTAATACCCGTCTTTATCATATGAATGGAGCTTGCGTGCGCCGTTACCTTAACGCCCCAACCGCCTGCCTGCCTCGTAAGCCTCGGCTCCTCAAGGGTCAATTCCTCGGGCGATGGCATAACGATGCCGTAGCCCTTTTCCTCAACCTCGCGCAGGGCGGCCTCAACCTTCTTGTATTCCTTCTCCGTTTTTGCAAGGGATACCATAGTCGTCATAAGGCTCTTTTCGTCCTGCACGTCAATGCCCGTCATATCCGACATAGCCTCGTAAAACGCCGCTTTCGATACGGGCACGTCAAACTCTCCCGTGCCGTCCTTTGCAGATAGCGAGCGCACCCTTAAGCCCGCGTGTGCGCCGATTTTTCTGTCAATATCGCCAAGAGTGCTTACCTCGTCGGTAAATGCACCTATCTCGTCTAAAATCGCCGTGTAGATAGGATGATCGGTCGGTAAAAGCTCGCACCACTCGGGCAGGTCAAACGAAAGGGAAGAGATAGGAAATTCGGACAGCACGAGCTTAAGTATCTCGGCAATATCCTCGCCCGTAAGCTCGGTGCAGTTTACGAGCGCAACAGGCGCGCCGTACTTTTCCTCAAGCGACATCGCTAGCGCACGCGCACACTCGCTGTGTGGCTCACGCGAGTTTAACACGATCGCAAAGGGCTTACCCCTTTCCTTTAACTCACGCACCACGCGCTCCTCAGCCTCGATAAAGCTGTCGCGCGGTATCTCGCCAAAGCTGCCGTCGCTCGTCACTAAAATAGCAATGGTAGAGTGCTCGCCGATAACCTTTGACGTGCCAAGCTCCGCCGCCTCGGCAAAGGGCATCGCCTCCTCGCTCCAAGGGGTCATTACCATACGGTATTCGCCGTTTTCCTCGCTGCCTAAAGCGCCGTCCACAAGATAGCCAACGCAGTCTATCATCTTCACGTTAAGCTCTGTGCCGTCGTCCATTCTCACCTTTACCGACTCGTCGGGAATGAACTTCGGCTCGGTCGTCATAACCGTGCGCCCCGATGCGCTCTGCGGCGTTCCGTCGGTAGCCCTCGCACGGTCGTATTCGTTCTCAATGTTGGGTATCACAAGGTTGTCAAGAAGCCTTTGTATAAAGGTAGATTTTCCCGTCCTGACAGGTCCGACCACGCCGATGTATATGTCGCCGCCCGTCCTCTTTGCGATGTCCTGATATATGCTGTTCTCCGTCATTATAAAAGCCTCCGTTTGGTTTCGTTTCAAATCAACTTATGCACGCCGTGAGCGAAATATTCTCACCGTGAATAAAAGGGGCGCCTCCGTCTAATAATAACCGATGAAACGGAGGTAAAATATGGACAAGAAAAGCAACTTTTTCATCTGCGGCCGCTGCCGCAATCTTATAGGAATGATCAACTCCTCGGGCGCGGTAATATATTGCTGCGGCGCGCCTATGGATAACATGGAGCCCGAATACACCGATGCCGGAGCAGAGAAGCATCAGCCCGTCGTGAAAAGGGAAGGGGACGAAATAATCGTCAACGTAGGCTCAAAAACGCATCCAATGAGCGAGGATCACGCAATAACGTGGGTCGCCCTTATCACCAACCACGGCCACCATCGCAAGCTTCTGATCCCCGGTGAAGAGCCCGTCGTCAGATTCACCCTTAACGATGAGCTGCCCCTCGCGGTCTACTCCTATTGCAATCTTCACGGGCTTTGGAAAACGCAGATATAAAAAAATCAAGGGGTGCATTTTTGCACCCCTTGATCGGTTATTTACTTAATGATCTTCGGTATTACAACGCTTGTCGGTGAGGTCACCGTAATGCGCTCCTTGCCCTTGCCGTCAAGCAAGAGTGAGCAGGTCTTAGGGTCAATTCCCGCAACCCTGCAGGTGTGCCTTTTTCCGTCCTTTAAGTACTTCACCTTAGTTCCCGTCAGAATAAATTTTTGCATATAAAGCGACATAAACTTATCCGAATTTTTAAGGGAGGAGTAAAGCGGGAAGAACTTTGAGATAACGTTTTTGGCAACGATCGTTGCGATCGAGTTATTCTCGGTCGAAAATACCTTCTTTATAAGGTCGGACATCTTCGGCGGGAAGTTATCGTCCGACAGCTTCACCGAAAAGGTGATGATTATGTACTCATACGAGGTGAAGTTGTCAAGCTTTCCCTCAATGCTCACGCCGCCAACCTGACATCCGTCGCAAAACACGTTGCTGACCCATCCGATGCCAAGCTTCTTCGTCGTGTGCTCCTCAAGCGCCGAAACGAGCGCCACCGTCGCAAGCGAGGATAAAAGACCCGCCTGAGAAGGGAAAATCGAGGGACGCAGAATGATGGACATATGCATTCCGCGCTCGTCGCTGCCGCCAAGATACTCCGCCACGACAACGTATCTGTCGGGGTATCCGTCACGCGCGTAAGCGCGCGCCAGCTTCGTCGTAGAATCGAGTCGGTTGTAGCACTCGAGCTTTACTATATTGTTGTCCGATTCACGTATGCTTATAAGCTCGGGCTGCATTCTTGACTCCTTTCTACTTTAATTAATACGCCTTGCCCCAGTAAACGAGCTTCTTTGCCTCTCTGCCACAGCAAACGCACTTGTTGCCGGTAGCCTCCATACCAAAGGGCATACAACGTGAGGAAACGTCTGCCTCCTCCTTGAGCTTGAGCTCGCACTCAAGATCGCCGCACCACATCGCCTTGATGTAGCCGGGCTTCTCGTTTGCGATGGCGATAAGCTCCTCGAGGGTTTCTGCTGAGTAAGTACGCTCCTCTCTGTGCGCAAGCGCCTTGTTGAAGAGCGCCTCGGTAAGTGCCTTAAGTCCTGCTTCAACGCTGGGTACGAGCTCGTCAAGGGAGATAAAGCTCTTTTCTCTGTTGTCGCGGCGTACGATAACGCACTTGTTGTCTGCGATGTCGCGAGGACCGATCTCAATACGGAGCGGCACACCCTTCATCTCATACTCGGAGAACTTCCATCCGGGCGACTGCTCGGAATCGTCAACCTTTACGCGCACGCCTGCAGCCTTGAGCGCATCAGCGATCTTGCCTGCCGCCTCAAGCACGCCCTCCTTGTGCTGCTGTACGGGAATAACGACGACCTGAATGGGCGCAACCGCAGGGGGAAGCACAAGACCCGAGTCGTCACCGTGAGTCATAATGATACCGCCGATAATTCTGGTGGAAACGCCCCACGAGGTCTGATGGCAGTACTTAAGAGTGTTGTCCTTGTCAAGGTACTGAATGTTGAACGCCTTAGCAAATCCGTCACCGAAGTTGTGCGAGGTACCGCCCTGAAGCGCCTTACCGTCGTGCATAAGCGCCTCAACGGTGTAGGTCGCAAGTGCGCCTGCAAACTTCTCCTTGTCGGTCTTCTGACCTCTGATAACGGGCATACCGAGATCCTTCTCGAAGAAGTCGGCGTATACGTTCAGCATCTGTACGGTTCTTGCCTCTGCCTCCTCAGCGGTTCTGTGCATAGTGTGGCCCTCCTGCCAGAGGAACTCACGGGAGCGAAGGAAGGGGCGGGTGGTCTTTTCCCAACGAACAACCGAGCATCACTGGTTGTAGTTCTTGGGCAGATCGCGGTAAGACTTGATTATATTAGCGTAATGCTCGCAGAAAAGGGTCTCAGAGGTGGGGCGCACGCAAAGACGCTCAGTAAGTCTCTCGCTGCCACCGTGGGTAACCCACGCAACCTCGGGCGCAAATCCCTCAACGTGATCCTTCTCCTTGTTAAGGAGAGATTCGGGAATGAACATAGGCATATATACGTTCTCAACGCCGGTCTCCTTGAATCTCTGGTCAAGAATCTTCTGTATATTCTCCCAGATCGCATATCCGTAAGGGCGAATGATCATACAGCCCTTAACGCTGGAGTAGTCGATGAGGTCGGCCTTCTTAACAATGTCGGTGTACCATTTTGCAAAATCCTCGTCCATAGAGGTGATCTGTTCGACGAGCTTTTTTCCGTTGTCAGCCATTTTTTATAGATTCCTTTCGGGTAGACATAAAATTACATACTAAATTATATATCAAACATAACATTTTGTCAATACTCGAGGCCAAAATATATAATATAATATGAAGTGATTGCACAAAATGCAGTATCTGAGTACCGCCTTTTGTCAAAAAACTTGTACAAAGTGCGGAAAACACAAAAATTTTTACTATTTTTGCAAAATCACTTGATTAAAATTTCATTTTGTGATATAATATAGAGGATTATTGATAAAAAATGCAAGTTTCAGCACTCGAGCAATTCAAAACGATGCAAAAAGGAACGAAAAAATGAAGAAGTATCAGGAACTTTGTGCCGCCGAGAGGGAAGCGCTCTACGGCAGCCTCTTAAATCAGTATAACGAATATTGCACGAGAAATCTCAAGCTCGACCTTTCCCGCGGTAAGCCTAATGCAGAGCAGCTCGACGTAAGCCAGCAGCTCCTCGCGTATCCCATCACCGCCGAGGACACCGTTTGCGGTGGCACCGATTGCCGCAACTACGGCATTCTTGACGGTATCCCCGAAATGAAAAAGCTCTTCGGTGAGATACTCGGCGTGCCCGACGAGTACGTTTTCGTAGGAGGCAACTCATCCCTGCAGCTTATGTATGACACCCTCGCCCGCGCGATGCTCTTCGGCCTTCACGGCTCCGAGCGACCCTGGTGCCAGGAAAGCGGCCTTAAGTGGATCTGTATCACCCCCGGCTACGACCGTCACTTCAACATCACCGACGTTCTCGGCTTCGAGCTTCTGAGCGTAAATATGACCCCCGACGGTCCTGATATGGATGAGGTAGAGCGCCTCGTCCGCGACCCCAAGGTCAAGGGCATCTGGTGCGTTCCCAAGTATTCCAACCCCACCGGCAATACCTACTCTGACGAAACCGTCCGCCGCCTCGCAAAAATGGAGTGCGCCGCACCCGACTTCAGAATTATGTGGGATAATGCCTATGTCGTTCACGACCTCACCGAGGTCAGCGACCCCCTTCTTAATATATTCACCGAGGCAGAGAAGTACGGCAACGCCGACCGCATAATCGCCTTCACCTCCACCTCGAAGATCACCTTCCCCGGCGCAGGTGTATCCGCTATGGCCGCCACCCCTGCAAACCTCAAGCAGATGAAGCCCTTCATCGGCGCGCAGACCATCGGCTACGATAAGATCAACCAGCTCCGCCACGTGAAGTACCTTAAAAACACCGCCAACGTACACGAGCATATGATGCAGCTCGCAGCCCTCGTTGGTCGCAAATTTGAGATAACGCTCGCCGCTCTTGAGGGCCTTTCGGGCCTCGGCATCGCCGAATGGACCAAGCCTAACGGTGGCTATTTCATCTCCCTCGACGTTACCACCGGCTCGGCAAAGCGCGTCTTTGAGCTTATGAAAAACGCAGGCGTCACCCTCACCGCCGTTGGCTCGACCTTCCCCCGCGGCATCGACCCCAACGACCAAAACCTTCGCCTTGCTCCCACCTATCCCTCCGATGAAGACCTCCGCCTCGCCTGCGAGATCCTCGTCCTTGCGGTGAAGATGGCAGCCCTCGAAGAGCTCAAATAATCACGCCAAATAAAAACGACTGCTCCCAAAAGAGCAGTCGTTTTCTTGTTGTAGGGGATGACGTCCTCGGCGTCCCGAAATTTGTCTTAATTTTTCTTAAACAGAGGACCATAAGCCGCGCAAGCACGATAGTCCTGACCTTCCTTGTCCGCGCCAAACGCATTCCAAACTGCGGGACGGAAAATATCCTTGTCCGCCACGTTGTGCATACAAACGGGAATGCGAAGCATCGAGCAAAGGGTGATAAGATCAGCACCGATGTGGCCGTAGCTGATCGCGCCGTGGTTAGCGCCCCAGTTGTTCATTACGCTGTAAGCATTCTCAAAGGGCGAGCCCTCCTTGCCGTCGCATCTGGGAGCAAACCAGGTGCAGGGCCAGGTGTAGTCGGTACGCTTCCAAAGAGTGTCGGTAACCTCATCGGGAAGATCATCGGTCCAACCCTCTGCAATCTGAAGCACAGGGCCAAGACCCTTAACAAGGTTGAGCCTGATCATAGTGCAGGGAACCTCTGCCTTGGTGATAAAGCGAGAGGAGAATC
>JAZRAF010000109.1:0-26022 GCA_045634425.1 Eubacteriales bacterium
TTAATATACCTTTCATTTGTACTAAGTATAAGTGAGGTTAAAAGACAATCCATTCAAATGCACCTCTAGCTCAGCTGGTAGAGCAACTGACTCTTAATCAGTGGGTCCAGGGTTCGAGTCCCTGGAGGTGCACCAAATAAAAGAGGATAGTCCTTGCGACTATCCTTTTTTATTTTGTTTACGGTTCGTGACTTGAACCCCTATTTTGCCCACAAGGGCAAAATACAAGAGTTGCGGTAAGATACAGCGAAAATTAGTGCAAAGTATTCCGCAACTCCGGGTTCAGAGTCCCTGACCGTTTGCACCCCATGGCTCGAACGGACCCACGTAATTAAGAGCCCTTGCCCTACCATGCACACTCCGTGTGCGAGCAACTGCCTCTTAATTTGCTATTCGGCGGACGACACGCCGAATTACGCAAGATATTGCTTCGCAATATGCAAGGGTCCAGGGGCGAAAGGACTCGACCCTCTGCCCCTGCCCGTTTCTCCGTCAGGTGGGCAAAGCTGAGATATAATTACATTAACAAAATAAATCCCCACAAAAATCCGCAGCCCATTGATTTTTACCTAGGTTTGTGGTAAAATAACTGTGTATGAAACCCAAAGGAGAAGAGAATTGTTTTTTCATCCGTTACATCTTTTATATATGGTAGTTCCGCCCGGAATTTTGGTCGGACTTTGGTTTTTGCTTCGAAACAAAAGCAGAAGCGTGCAGAAAATAGTCATATTTTCGCTGACGATCCTTAATCTTCTTCAGCATTTGCTTAAGATATACATCTATCCGCAGTATTGGGGCGAGCCCTTCGGCGCAAGAAGCACCGCATATAATATGTGCGCCTTTCTGATAATGGCTTCACCATTTATCTTCCTCGTCGGCTCTGAGCTCTGGCAAAACTTTATCGCCTACGTCGGCACCGTTGCCGGCAGTATGTCGCTTTGCGTGACCTATTGGATGGCAGACCCCCTCGAGGAGCAGCTTCGCTTCGTTATTTGCCACGGACTGTTGCTTATAACGTCCTGCCTGCCTGCGCTTCTCGGTATCTATAAGATAAATTGGCGCAAGTGCTGGCGCCTGCCGTTCGTATTTTACGCCTGCCTTATGGTCTTAATCGTTAACGACGTCATAACCTACACACTTGGAATTGCAGGTGACGTAAGCGGCATCACCCTGCACGAGTTCCTTATAAGCGAAAACCCCTGCTGGGCAATGTGCGCCCCCGTTGAATATCCCATCGCAGGAAAGGTTGCCGCCTTTTTAAGTCCCAAGGCCTTTGAGGGCGTGCCGATCCTCTGGCTTGCGATCCCGTTTTTCTTGATTGTTACTCTCGCTGCCATTGGCTTAGGCTCTATCTTTGATAAAAAGCGCTTCATAGCCGATTTTTCCGCCTTTGGTGCATACGTTAAGGCAAAGCTCGATACTATAAAAGCAAAAATCAACTCCAAGGAGAACAAGTAATGAAACCTAATTGGATATGGCTCGCATCGGGCGACTCCACCCCTGATACCCACGCCACCTTTAAGACGAAATTCACATCAAACGGCAACGTCACCCTTAAGGTTTCCTGCGACGGCATTTTTGCCGCATATATCAACGGCAATCTCGCCCTGTTCTCCGTTTGTGCCGATTATCCGCACTACAAGCTTTACGATGAAGCTACCGTCAGCACTCTCGTTGGCGAAAACGAGCTTTCCATTACCGTCTGGTATCCAAGCACCGATTCGCAAACATACATCCACTCCACCCCCGGAGTTTGGTTTGAGGTAAGCGAGAACGGCGCCACCCTCGCCGCAAGTGGCACCGACACCCTTGCAAGAGTTGATCGCAACTTCCATCAGGGCTATTGCAAAATGATCACCAACCAGCTTGGCTATTCATTCTATTACGACAATACCCTCGAGAACACCGATCCTTACCTTCCCGCAGCCCTCATCGAGAAGAAAACACCCATCAAAAGACCGCAGAAAAATCTCGTCCTTGACGGCAGAATTCCTGCTACGTATACGTTTTTTGATGACCATATCCTCGTTGACCTCGGCCGCGAGGTTGCAGGTTATCCCGACCTTGAGTTCACCTCCCCCTGCGATCAGGAGCTCCTTATAGCATATGGCGAGCATCTCGAAACAGGTAAGGTCCTCCGCCTTGTCGGCGGCAGAGACTTCAGCTTCGAGTTCAAAGCTAAAAAAGGCGAAAACAAGTGGTTCGGCCCCCTTCGCCGCCTTGCCTGCCGTTACCTCGAAGTATATTTCAAAGAGCCCATCACCCCTGCGTACATAGGAATGCAGCACGTCTACTATCCCGTGACCGAAAAGGGAAGAGTATTCGGCGACGACCTTCTCCAGCGCATCTACGATACAAGCGTGCGCACCCTCCGCCTTTGTATGCACGAGCATTACGAGGACTGCCCCTGGCGTGAGCAGGCACTTTACGCCCTCGACAGCCGCAATCAGATGCTCTTCGGCTACTATGCATTCAAGGAGACCGAATACCCCCGTTCAAATCTCCTGCTTATAAATCAGGGTCTGCGCCCCGACGGTCTACTCTCCATCTGTTTCCCGGCAGGAATGGATTTCCCGATCCCGTCGTTCTCCCTCGCCTTTATTCTCGAGGTCTGCGAGTACGTGAAGTACACCGGCGATACCACAATGCTCGCCGATACTAAAAACACCATCTCCACGATCCTCGACACCTTCGCAAAGCATAAGGGTGACTGCGGACTTATTCACTCTTTCCCGTACCCGTTCTGGAACTTCTACGAGTGGAGCCAGGGCAATTCAGGCAGGCTTAGCAGAAAAGCAACCGACCCCTACGTCGAGGACTTTGACCTCATTCTCAACGCCCTCTACGTCTACGTCGTAAATATCTATAACTCCGTCGCAGGCACGTCCTACGACACCGAAAGCATCAAGAACGCCATTCATAAAGAGCTGTACGTTTCCGAGCGCGGACTTTACAAAATATCCGTAAACGGTGACCTCTTTGGCCAGCTTGGCAACGCGCTTGCCATTCTCGCAGGCCTTGGCACACCCGACCTTGCCGCAAAGGTTGCCGCGTGCGACGGTCTTACCCCCGCCACCCTCTCGATGAAGCCCTTTGTCTACGACGCACTTATCGCCTCGGGAGAGGAGTATAAAACCTTCGTCCTCGAGGATATAAAAACCGTCTACAAGAAAATGCTCGACTACGGCGCAACGTCTTTCTGGGAAACCGAGCTTGGTTGGGTAGACTTCAGCAACGCAGGCAGCCTCTGCCACGGCTGGAGCGCATCCCCCGCATATTATCTCTCAATTTTAACCGACAATAAAGAACAGTAAAAAAACACACGGGTAGGCATTAGTGCCTACCCGTGTAACGTTTTTAAAGCATCTCTGCAATATTGTAGATGAGTTTTTCGGTCTTTTCCCAACCGAGACAGGGGTCGGTGATCGACTTTCCGTACGTGTGCGCATCGCAGATCTTCTGCGCACCGTCCTCGATATAACTCTCGATCATAAGTCCCTTGACGAGCTTTCTTATATTCTTGTCATAAGCACAGCTCTCGAGCACCTCTTTCGCAATTCTCGGCTGTTCAAGATATTTCTTGCCGGAGTTTGCGTGGTTGGTGTCAATGATAACGGCAGGGTTCTTAAGACCCGATGCCGCATACATCTCACAAAGCGTGTTGAGATCCTCGTAGTGGTAGTTGGAGTGCGTCTTGCCCTGCTTGTCCACGTATCCGCGCAGAATTGCGTGTGCATACGGGTTACCCTCGCTCTCAACCTCCCATCCGCGGTAATAGAACACGTGCGAGTGCTGTGCTGCCATTATCGAGTTCATCATAACCGTCATATCTCCGCTCGTCGGGTTCTTCATTCCCGCAGGAACGTCAAGACCGCTTGCGGTAAGTCTGTGCTGCTGATCCTCGACCGAGCGCGCACCGATTGCAACGTATGCAATAATGTCGGAAAGATATCTGTGATTCTCGGGGTAAAGCATCTCGTCAGCGCATCCGAATCCCGTCTCCGCAACCGCACGCATATGCATCTTTCTTATCGAAATAATACCCTTAAGCAGATCAGGTGCCGCATTGGGGTCGGGCTGATGAAGCATACCCTTGTAGCCATCGCCCGTCGTCCTCGGCTTGTTGGTGTATATTCTCGGTATGATAAGGATCTTGTCCTTAACCTTTTCCTGCACACCGCGCAGACGGTAAATGTAATCAAGCACCGAGTCCTCGTTGTCCGCTGAGCAAGGGCCGATAACAAGCATAAACTTGTCCGACTCGCCCGAAAGTATCTTCTGCTGCTCGGTTATCGAAGCCTCTCTCGTCGCCGCAATCTCGGGCGTGATAGGGAACTGCTCCTTTATCTCCTTCGGAATAGGCAGCTTTCTGTAAAACTTCATATTCATATATCGGTCCTCCGTCACTTGGCACTCGGCTTGTCGAACAAAGCTCGCCTTGCCGTTGAGGCACGCATCTTCACGCGCATCCTCTCGCCATCGCCGTTTTCTATCATATTTCTGAAATCCTTAAGCTCATTAATAAACGAATCCATCTGCTCAAGAAGCGCATCCTTGTTCATAAGGAAAAGCTCTGCCCACATTCGGTCGTTTATCTTCGCAATTCTCGTAAGATCACGGAATGAGTCGCCCGTGTATTTCTCAAGCTCGGGCGTCTCGTTGCAGTTCATAAGCGACACCGCAATACAGTGCGTCAGCTGCGAGAGAAACGCGATCATCTCGTCGTGCTCCTCGACCGAAAGCTCGCTTATTCTTGAAAATCCAAGCTCACCGCCAAGCACCTTGCACACCTCGATCGCCTCGGGCGTGTTCTTCTCGGTCGGTGTAACTATGTAGTTTGCGCCCTTGAAAACCGAAGGATCGCTATATTCAACGCCGCTTCGCTCTCTACCTGCCATAGGATGCGCCGAAATAAACTCAACGCCCTTGGGCAGCATATCCTGAACCGTCGCAACAACGCTCGACTTAACACCCGAAACGTCGGTTATAAGCGTGCCGGGCTTGATAAGTGCGCCGTGCTCCTTCACCCACTCGATAAACACGGTAGGGTAAAGCGCAAAAACTATAAGCTCCGCCTCGGCAATAAGCTCCGGCTCAACCTCGGTCGTGCCGTACGCTATCATTCCGCGCTCGGTCGCATATTCAATATCCTCGGCATTTTTCGTGATACACTTGACCGTGTACCCCCCTTCGGTGAGGGCGGTCGCATAGCCGCCGCCGATAACGCCAAGACCGACGATCAGAATTTTAGTATCCTTATTCAGCTTCATACGTCCTTCACCTCGATTCCAAGTGCCCGAAGATTCTCAAAAAATCCGGGGTAGCTCTTGCTTACCACCTCCGCACCTTCGATCTCGCCGCCCGTGAGGGTCAACAGTATCGCAAGGGCCATAACTATTCTGTGGTCGTTGTGACCGTAAAGCGGCTCTGTAGGCGCGTGAAACTCAGCCGGGTATATAACAACCGTGTCCTCGTATACCGAAACGGATGTGCCGAATTTCTTTAGCTCCTCCGCCATAGCAGCCGCGCGGTCGCTTTCCTTTATCTTAAGCCTGCGCGTGCCTGTGAAAACACCGCCGTTCTTCGCCGCCGCGACCGCAAAAAGCACGGGGCCAAGATCGGGGCAGTCCCCGATGTGTATCGTAGGAGTGCCGCGCACAAGCATATCGTAATACTTCTTGTAAACGCTGTCGCCTTGGATCGTGTCGGGGCGCAGCCCCATAACCGTCACCTCGCCGCCAAAAAGGTTGAGCGCCTCGGGAAACGCCGCTCCCGAGTAGTCGCCCTCGACCGTCACGTCGGTGGGGTTATATTTTTGCTTTCCCTTTATAAATACCGTGTGCTCGTCCTGCCATTGTGCACAAACGCCGAACATCCTGAGCGCATCGATCGTCAGATCAATATAGGACCTGCTTTCGATAGGGGGAAGTATCCTTATCGTGCTATCCTCGTCCGCCGTCGGCAGGGCGAATAAAAGACCCGATATAAACTGGCTGCTCACGTTGCCGGGCAGGGTAAACTCACCGCCCGTAAGCGGTCCCTTTACCACGATGCTGCCGCCGTCGCTTATGTAGGTAAGCCCACGCTCACGGCACATATTTTCATAAACGCTCATCGGCCTTGACATAAGCCCCTCAGCGCCGTAAAATATCGCCGTCTGCTCCGATCGCATAGCGATAGGGATCATAAAGCGAAGCGTGCTTCCGCTCTCGCGGCACTTAAGCGGCTCGCTCGGGCGCATTTTCTTGGGGTCCTTACCGTAAACGGTAACGTCATCACCCACTCGCTCGCATCTGACACCCAAAGCACTAAGGCAATCAAGCGTGGCAAGCACGTCCTCACAGCTAGAGATTCCTCGCACCGTGGACACGCCCTCGCACATAGCCGCCGAAATAAGCAGTCTGTGCGCCATACTCTTGGACGGCGGCGCGGATATAATGCCCGACGCCGTGCCCTTAGTTATCTCTATTTTCATTTTTTAGCTCCGTCTATCAGATGGTCGATTCCAAGAAGGTATCCGTCAATTCCAAGACCCGTGATCGTCTTAGTGCAAGCAAGTCTTACGTAGCTTATCTGTCTGAAATCCTCGCGCTCCTCGAGCTTTGAGATATGCACCTCAACACAGGGCAGGGCAGTTGCCTTTACCGCATCGAGAAGTGCGATGCTCGTGTGCGTGTACGCGCCGGGATTTATAACGATGCCGTCAGCACCCTCGAAGTAGGCCTCCTGTATCTTGTCTACAAGCTCCCCCTCGTGGTTAGACTGATATATCACTACCTCGACACCGCGCTTTTCTGCGTGAGCCCTCACCGCACCGCAAAGATCCTCATATGTCGCATTGCCGTAGTGCTCAGGCTCTCTTATGCCAAGCATATTAAGATTAGGTCCGTTTAAAACGTATATCTTCATTTCTTAAAATCCTTCATAATTTTTTCGGCAACCGCCTTAGGGAAGCAGTTTGCCCACACCCTGACGTCAGCCGCCTCGGTGTAAATCTTATATCTTTCGTGATATCTTTTCTCAATATCCTCTTTAGTTGAGGAAAGAGGCCTGTTATCGGTGGGCATAAGCCTCTCAAGCGGCCTGTCGATAAAGTATATCCTTCCGTTTTCTCGCAGCGCATCTATATTCTCACTGCGAAGCACCGCACCGCCGCCGGTAGCTATAATAACTCCCGTCTCGCTTGCGACCTCTCTTATTACCTCAGCCTCAAGCTCGCGAAATTTCGCCTCGCCGTCCTCGCGAAATATGGTCGGAATATCCTTTCCCGCCCTTTCTGCAATAAGCTTATCCGTGTCAATGACCCTGCGGTCGAGTGCCTTTGCAAGGATCTTTCCAACGGTGCTCTTGCCCGATGCAGGCATACCGATAAGCACGATGTTTTCCTTCTCGGATACGATCCTCTTGTAGACCCGCTCACACTCGCGCTCGTCGTATTTCGTGTCTATAAATATCTCGGATGCACGCACCGCCTGCGCCACAAGCATATAAAGACCGCCCTCGGCCGCAATACCGCGCCTCTGCGCCTCAAGTATCAGCGGCGTTCTTAACGGATTGTACACCGCATCGATAACGCCCACGAGAGAGGGAAATCTGTCAAGCTCTATCGCCTTGTCGAATATGCTCGGAAACATTCCCGCAGGAGTCGTGTTTATGACGATCTGTGCATCGGTGTGCCTCTCGTACATTTCCTCATACGTCACGGCATCCTCGCGCCCCGTGCGGCTGACTCTTACAACCTCACGCGCGCCTTCAGCCTTGACCACGGCATACGCCGTCTTTGAAGTGCCGCCCGTGCCGAGTATAAGCACCTTCTTGTCCTTGACCGATACCCCCGCGTGTCTAAGCAGCTCACTCATTCCGTAAAAGTCGGTGTTATAGCCGTACAGCTTTCCCTCGCGGTTTACCACCGTGTTTACCGCGCCTATGCTCTCGGCGTGCCCGTCTATCGAGTAAAGATAGGGCATTATCATTTCCTTGTAGGGAATAGTGACGTTTATCGCCGCGAAATCAGCCGCCGTGGCAAACTCACCAAGTCCCTCGCGCTCTACCTCGATTATCCTGTAATCGTAATCGGCAAGCGCATTGTGTATCTCCTTTGAAAAGCTGTGCTTGAGCCTCTCGCCGATACAACCGTATATCTTATTCATATTTAACCTCTAAAGCCAAATAGTCAGTGCCGTATCTTACCGCCAGCATATCCGCCACGGCAATAGCCGCCGCCGCATCTACGACCGCACGCGCCCTGTGAATTATAGCAGGGTCGTGTCTGCCCTCAACGGTAAGTCTTTCTTCCTTCATTTCGGAAATATTTACCGTTTCCTGCTCCTTGCGTATAGACGGCGTAGGTCTTGCCGCACAGCGGAAAAGTATAGGCATACCGTTCGTGATGCCGCCGTTTATACCGCCGCTGTTGTTGGTCTTGGTATATATTCTGTCGTCCTTAACTGCAAAGCCGTCGTTTGCCTCGCTGCCAAGCATATCCGCAATTTTAAAGCCTGCGCCAAACTCCACACCCTTAATACCGGGGATAGAGAAGAGAATATGCGAAAGTGCGCTCTCCATACTGTCAAAGAAGGGCTCGCCAACTCCTGCGGGCATACCGGTTATAACCGTCTCAAGCACGCCGCCAACGCTGTCGCCGTCCTCTGCCGCCGCCTCAATGCACTCGATCATCTTCTTCTCGGCAACCTCGTCAAGCACCGCAAAGCGCTTGGTCTGAAGTGTGTCAATATCGCCGTCGGACTCTATCGCCCTGTCGGAAATTCCGTGAAGCCTCGATACGTGCGTTGCGATCTTAATGCCCTTGTTTTCAAGAAGTGCCGCTCTGATAAGCGCACCTGCCGCAACGAGTGCCGCAGTGATCCTTCCTGAAAAATGACCGCCACCGCGATAGTCCTGATATCCGTGATACTTGCACGCGGCAGTATAATCTGCGTGCGAGGGACGGGGAGTATCAAGTAAGGATGAGTAGTCCTTGCTTCTTACGTCAGTATTGGGAATAAGGATCGTCACGGGCGTGCCGGTCGTATATCCGTTAAATACGCCGCTCACGATCCTGAAGTTGTCTGCCTCGCATCTAGCTGTTGAAATTTTACCAAAAGGGCGTCTTAATTCAAGGCAGTCCTTTATATATTCTATATCGACCTTTATGCCCGGTGCAATACCGTCGATCACCGCGCCTATCTCAGGGCCGTGGCTCTCGCCGAAAACAGTCACCGAAACACTTTGTCCGTATGTATTTTTCATAATTTAAAATCTCTCTTTTACAAGATTTTTGAACTCGTCTAACGTCAGCTTCTCGATTCTTGCCTTGCCAACCTCGTCAACGAAAATTGCCGATACGCTGCCGCCCTCGCACTTCTTGTCGTGCGCTACAAGCTCGATTGCCACATCAAGATTTCCACGGTATTCGGTCGGCAGTCCAAGCTTTTTAAGCACCGCCACAAGCCTTGCGCGCACCTCATCGCCGGCAAAGGGAAGCATTCCAAGTGCCACGCACTCACCGTGATAAAGACCGCCGAGCCCCTCCTCGGCTTCAATGCCGTGGCCAAGCGTGTGACCGAAATTCAGTATCTTACGAAGCCCCGATTCCTTCTCGTCCGCCTCAACGACCTTGCGCTTTATATCAAGCGCACGCGCGATGACGTACTCGATATTTTCCTCGTTGATCTCCCCGTTTTCAAAAAGGGAGAAAAGCTCCGCATCCGACGTCAAGGACATCTTCACCGCCTCGGCAAGTCCTGCCGCAAGGTGTCTTTTTGAGAGAGTCTTAAGCACGTCCGTGTCGATAAGAACTCCCTTCGGCTGATAAAATGCGCCAACGATATTCTTAACGCTTCCGAGATTTACCGCCGTTTTGCCGCCGATGGATGAATCCACCTGTGCAAGCATCGTTGTCGGAATATTGTAGAAATCAACTCCGCGCATATAGCTCGCCGCTACGAAGCCCGCAAGGTCGCCTACAACGCCGCCACCCACCGCAACAACGCAGTCGGTGCGTGTCATTCCGTAATCCATCATCGCCACAAGAACCTCTTGCATAACACCAAGGCTCTTGCTGCCCTCACCGCTCTTAACGGTGTAGATCCTCGCCTCGCGGCATCTTTTTGCCACCGCCTCGGCATACTCGCTCGGCACGCCATCATCAGTCAGGATAAACACGCGCCTATCAAGCGCCATAAACTCATCAGCACGCGATATAAAACCGTGTCCGACGGTTATGTCGTATCCCCCATTCGGCAGGGTAAGGTGTATCTTTCTTGTGTCACTATCCTCGGCAGTCTTGATAAGGCTTGACTGATACGCCTTTGATACCGCCATATTATTCTTAAGGAAATCAACGTAGTATGCACGAAGCTCGTCGCTCTCGATCATTTCGGCGTTTCTCTTAATGAGCTCATCCTCGCGCGCCGCATCAAATATCGGCAGCCCGTTTTCGCTTTTATATTCCGCGACCTTTGCCACCGCCGCCATTCTCTTAACGAACAGCTCGGCCATTTCCTTGTCTATCTCGTTTATTTTCTTTCTAGCCTCATTGAGTGATGCCATTTTCATAGCTCCTTGCCAATTTCTTAAATGCCTCAAGCGATCCTTCTATCTGCTCGGTGCTTACGCAATAGGATATTCTCGCATATCCCCGAGCGCCAAACTCCTCGCTCGGCACTATCAGTATCTCATATTCACGCGCGCGCTCGCAAAGCTCTCTGCCGTCACCGCTCGGCGACTTTAAGAAGAGGTAAAACGCGCCGTCAGGGCTTATAAACTCAAATCCAAAGGATCTTAAAGCCTCGGTAAGCATCCTGCGATTTCTGTCGTAAATTCCTATATCCGCCGTAACTCCAAGACAGGAGGGAATAAGCCTTTGCAAAAGGCTCGGCGCACATACGTAGCCAAGCGCACGGCCCGCGCCGCACACCGCCTCATACACCGCCGCAAAATCCTCACATCTCGGCGATACAAGCACGTATCCTATCCTCTCACCCGGCAGGGAAAGGGATTTTGAAAAGGAATAGCAAACTATCGTGTTCTTATAATATTTCGTAAGGTAGGGCACCTTAACTCCGCCGTAAACAAGCTCGCGGTAGGGCTCGTCGGAGATAAGATATATCGGGTGTCCGTATTCCTTTTCTCTTTCCTTAAGCAAAGCGCACAGTGCCTTGATGCTCTCCTCGCTGTAAACCTTGCCCGTCGGGTTGTTGGGTGAGTTGATGATAACTGCCGCGCATTTATCGCCTATTGCCGCCCCTATGGTCGCAAGGTCAAGCTCCATCGTCGCCCCGTCGCACAGCGCCGCCTTTACAGTACCGCCGCACCGCTCAACAAACACCGTATACTCGGGAAAGTAGGGCGCAGGGATAACGACCTCCTCGCCATCATTCACTATCGCCGTGATAGCGGCGGTAAGCGCACCTGCCGCACCCACCGTCATATAAAGGCACTCGCCCGTAACACACTCGCCCTCCGTGCGGTTTATATACTCCGCAATAGCATCGCGCACGGCCTTGTCGCCCTGCGCCGAGGTGTATCCGTGAAGCGTTGTAGGGTCACACTCGGTGATAAGCCTTATAAGCTCCTCGCTTACCGTCTGGGGTGCGGGCACGCTCGGATTTCCAAGCGAAAAGTCAAATACACACTCCTCGCCTATCTCGGCCTTTCTCTTTTTTCCGTATTCAAAAAGCTCGCGTATAACAGATCCGTTTTTGCCAAGCTCTCTCATCTTCTCGTTTATCATAAGCACCTCGACAGGTTGAGTTAACACTGTTAACACATTCTAATATACCTTTATTATAAATATAATAGATAAAAAGTCAATAGTTTTATGATATTTTTCCCACAATTTCTCTAAATTATATTGCATTTTTCAAAACCGTGTGCTATACTTGTTAACAGTATTAACATAGGATGGTGAATATGGAAGAAGCATACCTTGAAAAAAGCGTCCGTCAAAGACTTATCCTCGCCGGTATTGCCGAGCTTGAGGAGCACGGCCTCGCCGAGTTTTCCTTGCGCCGCGCCGCCCTCGCCGCACAGGTGTCCTGTGCCGCCCCCTACCGCCACTTTAAGGATAAGGACGAATATATACGCGAAATAATCAAATACGTCAACTCAAAATGGGAGCTCCTCTCTCACGAGATCGAGCGCATCTTTGCTCACGACCCATCAAAGCTCGCTATCGAGATGTGTATGGCGTCACTGCGTTTCCGCATCGCCAACCGCAACCTGCGTGCCGTATTTACCCTCGCCGCCGAGCAGCAGGGCGACCTCACCCTCGATACGGCCGTCATCCGCGCCGTCGAGGCATACGCCACATCGCGCGGCATCGATGCCGACACCGCCGCCCTCAAATCCTTTACCGCCCGCGCCCTTATCGCCGGCTCGCTCACCCTCGCCGGTGAAGGTGAGGCCGACTCCGTCCTCTCCCTCGCGCGCCAGCGCCTCAGTGCCGAATTTATTTAATAAAATCAAAAGGCGTATGCCGCAAAACGCGGCATACGCCATCTTTTTATACCTTTAAAAGCAGGCACACAACTATCAAAATTCCGAGGAATGCAAAGTTGAACGCCGAGAACTTCAGTATATATCTGAAGGTGTGACCGGGGTCCTGCTTTGAATATTCACGGAACGTAATAAGGCTCGCAAGCGACGATATAAGCGTACCAACACCGCCGATATTAACACCAAGCAACAAATGTTTGTAATTCTCGGTAAACTGCGAGAGCAGCACCGCCGTCGGCACGTTGCTGATAAACTGACAAGAGAACGCACTCACAATAAGCGTGTTCTTTTCAAGCAGCATCGAGAAAAAGTCACGCACCGCATCGATCCTCGCCATATTTCCCGCAAAGATAAAGAAGAACACAAAGGTAAAGAGCAGACCGTAATCCACCTGCAAAAGCGCCTGCCTGTCAAGGAAAAGGAGCGCCAGCGGAATTATAATAAGGCCAAGCTGATAGGGAACACCGCGGAAAACTATCGCAATAGTAAACGCAAACAGCAGCAAATACACCGCCGTCCTTATCGGTGGCAGGCTCGCCGCACGCTCACCTATCTCAAGCGGCTCCGACTTAACGAAGATAAGGCAGCAGCCCGTGATAAGCACTATCGCCACGATAAACGGAATAAGCATAATGCTCATAAACTCGCCCGTCGGTATCTCAAATCGGGTGTAAAGATACAGATTCTGCGGATTTCCAAAGGGGGTAAGCATACCGCCAAGGTTTGCCGCAATATTCTGCATAATAAAGGTAAAGGCCATATACTTTTCCTTGCCCGTCGTATGCAGTATAAAATATCCGAGCGGCAAAAAGGTCAGAAGCGCCATATCGTTCGCAATAAGCATCGAGCCGATAAAGGTTATGTACACAAGCGCCAAAATGCATATCTTCGCATTTCTGAACTTTCTTACTATCGCCTTTGCCAGGGTGTAAAAGAATCGTATATTCCTGAGTGCGCACACCATCGCCAATACACAAAAAAGACAGGTCAGCGTCTTGAAATCGAAATACCCGAGATATTCCTTGTCGGGCGGCACGATTATCGAGGTTATGACAGCGCACACCGCGGCGATAAGCATCACCGCATTAGTCTTTGCAAAGCTAATAACTTTTTTCATATAATGTCGTGATTAAAAAGTGTTTGTGGCAAACGGATTTAGAGCGGAAAGCGTCGTTCTCCGACTGAGAGGCGTATACACATACGTCGGAAGGAGGAAACGGCGGTAGAATAAAAAACTCAAATTAAATTGAAGAAAATCATCGATTTTCAACCTTAAATCGAATTCAAATAACCAAATACAGCAGAGGCATCGTCTAATAACAATACCTCTGCGTTTTTTATTCGGTTACGCCTAAAGGCGAAAGCCACTATTTGTTTCTCCAGGTAGAGGGTGCGAAGAGCAGCAGCATAGGCAACAGCTCAAGTCTGCCCGCGATCATAGAGAAGGTTAAAACAATGGTAGAAAAGCCGTTAAATCCGGCAAAGTTGCTGGTCGGGCCTATCGTTCCAAGACCGGGACCGATGTTGTTGATCGTTGCCGCAACTGCTGTAAACGCAGTCGTAAGATCCTCAACGTAGGGATCAAGTGAAATGAGCATAAGCACGCCGATAAACACCGCAATATAGCATACGATGTACGAGTTTACGCTTCTGACCGTCTCAACCTCAACGGGGCGGTTGTCTATGGTAAGCTTCTTTACCTGACGGGGGTGTATCGCCGCCTTAAGCTCGCGGCCCACTCCCTTTACAAGTATGATAATACGTGAAACCTTGATACCGCCGCCCGTACTGCCCGCACAAGCACCGATAAACATAAGAAGCACGAGAATTACCTGCGAAAGCTGCGGCCACGCCACAAAGTTCTCAGTACCGAATCCCGATGTTGAGATAACCGTCGCAACGTTGAACGCCGCGTGCTTGAACGCATCCGCCCAGCTATATCCGCCCTCTGCGGTATAGTCGGTGTTCGCAACGTCAAATATTGCCTCGGTGCTGGGAGCGTAGTGAATATTGAACGCGATAAGAGTTATCGATGCAATAACTATGAGAAGAAATACTCTTACCTCAAGGTTAAAAGCATCGCGAAGTCGCTTTTTAGCGATAAGATAGTACGAGCTGAAGTTTATCGAGAAAAGGATCATAAATACGGTTACGATTATCTGCACGTAATCCGAAAATCCCGCAAAGCTGTCGTTCTTAAAGCCAAATCCGCCTGTGCCCGCCGTAGCAAACGCGGTGTTAAGCGCCTCGAACACTGTCATCTTTCCGTTTTCTGCATTCACACCCTTGTCGAAAAGCAGGGTGATGAACATAATCACGGTGAAGATGAAATATATAAGATAGAGTATAAGTGCCGTCGTTCTCATCTTGGGCACGAGCTTCGACACGGTAGGTCCGGGAGACTCCGCACGCATTATGTGCAGGTTCTGCGCACCGCCGAGAGGGAGAAACGCCATTATAAATACAAGCACTCCCATACCGCCGATCCAGTTTGCAAACGAACGCCACATAAGCATACAGTTGGGCATATCCTCAACTGCGGGAATAATACTCGAGCCCGTCGTCGTAAAGCCCGACGCCATCTCAAAAAGCGCATCGATATAATTGGGGATAGAGCCGGAGATAACGAAGGGAAGTGCACCGAATGCGGAAAGCACGATCCAGCTGAGCGAAACGATAACAAGACCGTCACGCGCATAAAGCTTCATATTCTCGGGCTTCTTGAATGACATAAGCCATCCAAGACCCATACAAATCGCCATAGTGATAACCACGGATGCAAGCGGCCACCACTCACCGTATGCCATCGCCGTAATGAGCGGTATCGTCAAAAATGCCGACTCAAAAAGCAATATCCATCCGAGGGTGTATCTTATCATTCCGTAATTCATATCTTCTTAGCCTCAAGCACGTCAGAGATATCACGCATCGCCATAATGTTGGAAACTATGATTACCGAATCTCCGGGCTGAATGGTATCCTGTCCGCGAGGGATTATTACGGTTCTGTCACGCAGTATCGCCGCAACGAGAACGCCCTTTTTGAACTTCATCTCGGAAAGCGGGATATTAGTAACGGGCGAGTCCGCACGCACGAAGAACTCGGATGCCTCGACCTTATCCTTGATAACGTTATACATTCTCTCAACGTTGCTGCCCATCGCATTCTTCATTGCACGCACGTAACGCACGATGATATCCGCGGTGATATTCTTCGGGAATATCGTGGTATCAAGGTCAAGATGCTTTATAATGTCCTCATATTCGGGTCTGTTGATCTTCGTAACGATCTTCTTGCCGTCAAAGTTCTTTGCAAACAGGGAAAGAAGCACGTTTCTCTCGTCCTGAGAGGTCAGTGCAACGAAGGAATCCGTCGCCGAGATACCCTCCTCAACGAGCAACGCCTGATCGGCACAGTCGCCGTTTATAACGGTAATGTCGGTGAACGCCGATGCAAGCGCATCACAGGCGTCGTAATCCTTCTCGATTACCTTTACCGAAATTCCCGAGCCCTTAAGAAGGGAGCAAAGGTAGTGCGTTGCCTCGTCAGCACCCGCGATCATAACGTCGCGCACCGCATCCATCTTGTAGTTTATCTTTTTGAAGAAATTCTGCGCCTTTCTTCTCGATGAAACGACCGATATAACGTCCTTTTCCTCAAGCACGAAATCACCGTTGGGGATATACGCTCCGTCGTCTCTTTCAACGGTGCAGATAAGCACGTCACTCTTAAGCTGGGTGACGACCTCCTTGACCTTCATTCCGATAAGAGGGCAACCCTCAGCCACACGGAATGTTATAAGCTCGACTCGACCCTTTGCAAAGGTCTCGATCTTTATCGCAGTAGGGAAGTTAAGCACCCTTGCGATCTCCTCGGCAGCCTCGTGCTCGGGATTGATTATCATCTCGATGCCAAGCTCGTCCTTAAGATAGGATATATCCGCATTATACTCGGGGCTGGTAACTCTCGCTATTACCTTACAGTCACCCGTTTTCTTCGCTATCATACAGCAAAGCAGGTTAAGCTCGTCAGAGTCGGTCACCGCGATAAGCAGGTTTGCCGAGTTTACGCCCGCCTCAACGAGAGTCGTGTGCGTAGCTCCGTTTCCTACTATACCCATAACGTCATATTTAGATGTGACCTCGTTTATCTTGTCCGAGTTAAGGTCAATGACGGTAACGTCGTTGTCCTCCTTGCCAAGCTGTGCGGCAAGCGTCTCACCTACTCGCGAGCAACCAACGATAATAATTTTCATAACAAGCCTCCGATCCGACGTCAGCCGTAAAAAAAGCCGCGCCAAATGAATTTGCGTCTGTATATTTATATAATATTATACTTAATATGGAAATTTTGTCAAGTAAAAAAGTAAAATCTCTATACTTTCCCCCACTTTTGTATATTTTCAGGGCATAATATTGCACCTAAATGTTGACTAATTCGACATTTTGTGATACAATAAACGGTAACCGTACTTCTAACGGTTGTATCAGACCACTCCTTAAAGACACAAATATCAACGTACAGGAAAAGGTATATGAATACGAAAATCCTTGACGGCAAGGCACTGCGCCGTATGCTCATCGGAGCTGCGGAGAATATGCGTGCCAACACTGCCGAAATAAACGATCTTAACGTTTTCCCCGTACCCGACGGCGATACGGGCACTAATATGACCAAAACCGTAGAGGGCGGCATCTCCGAAATTCTCGGACTCACAGTCCCCACGATTTCCGAGGTTTCAAGCAAATTTGCACACGGCTCACTCCTCGGCGCACGCGGTAACTCGGGAGTTATACTTTCTCAGTTCTTCGCAGGAATTGACGAGGTGCTCTCGGGCTTGAATACCGCTACCGCCTCCGACCTCGCAAGCGCATACAGGGCAGGTGTCAAAAGAGCCTACGGTGCCGTGGTAAACCCCACCGAGGGCACTATCCTCACCGTTTTCCGTGAGGCTACCGAATATGCCGCGAAAAGGGTAGACGAGAATACCTCGATCGAGCAGCTCCTTACCGACCATATAGAGGAAGCAAAGCGCACCCTTGCAAAAACCAAGGAGCTCCTTCCCGTGCTTAAGGAGGCCGACGTCGTTGACAGTGGCGGTGCAGGCTACCTTTCTATAGCCTTGGGTATGTACGCCGCCCTTACAGGCGAGTCTACCTCTGAGGTTTACACCTTCTCCTCAGGCGACGGTGAGGGCGGTCCCGTGGATATCAGCGGCTTTACCCGCGACTCGGTGCTTGAGTTTGGATATTGCACCGAATTTCTCCTGCGCCTTCAGTCCTCAAAGGTCGACCCCGACACCTTCGACGTTAAAACTATAATATCCTACCTCGAGGGCATCGGCGGCGAGAGCATCGTGGCTTATAAGACCGACGACGTAATAAAGGTCCACGTCCACACCTTCGACCCCGGTCTTGTACTTTGCGAAATGCGCAAATACGGTGAATTTCTCACCACCAAGATCGAGAATATGTCACTTCAGCATAACGAAACCGAAAAGAAAAAGCGCACCCCTCTTGCCGTCCTTGCAGTCGCAAGCGGTGAGGGAATGGCGGCACTCTTTAAGTCTATGGGCGCAGACGGAATCATATCCGGCGGTCAGACGAACAACCCCTCGGCAGAGGAGTTTATCCGTGCCTTTGACGATGCCGCCGCAGATAATATAATCGTCCTTCCCAACAACAAAAACATACTCCTTACCGCAAAGCAGGCAGCCGATATGTACACCGAGTCTAAGGTGTATATCATTCCCACCGCCTCGCTTATGCAGGGCTATTCCGCACTCTCGGTAATCGCCCCCGACCCCGACAACATCGACTCTATTATCAAGAGTGCCACCTCTGCCGCAAACGGCATCATTGATGCCGAGATAACCTATGCCGTCCGTGATGCAAGCATCAATGGCAAGGAGGTTAAAAAGGGTCAGTTTATGGCACTTTCCGGCCACGAGATTAAGGCGACTGCCGATAATGCAGAGGATGCACTTCTCGGGCTTCTCGGTGCACTTGACGAGCTTGACGAGTACGAAATTATAAACGTTTTCGTCGGCGCTACGGTAGATGATGAGGCGCGCGCCACTATCACCGAAACGATTGAAGAGCGCTATCCCGACCACGAGCTTATCGTCTACGAGGGCGGTCAGGACGTGTATAGCTATCTCATAGCGATAGAGTAACAAAAACAACAAAATAAAAATATAATTTCGAGCAGAATTAACTTTTATTATGAAAGGAAATGACGGAAAATGGCAAACAAAAGAATAGTAATGTGCACCTCCACCGGCTGTATTGATTACGCAGGAGATGAATACAAGAAGTATAATATTGACATAATCAGATTGCACGTATACTTCGGCGATCACGATTATCGCGAGGGCTATGACCTCGACCCCGATAAGTTCTATTCCGAGCTTGAAACTCTTGAGGATCCTAAGAACAACCTTCCCAAGACCGGTATGCCCCTTGATGAGGACATCCGCTCCCACTTTGAAAAGGCTGTTGAAAACGGCTACGACGAGGCTATCGTTATCTCCCTCAGCTCCTACCTCAGCGGCTGCTACAACCGCATTGAGCAGATCGCAAAGGACTTCGAGGGCAAGATCAAGATTACCGTTGTTGACACTAAGATCAACTCCTTCAACGAGGGCTTCATCGCTATCCGCACCGCACAGCTCGTAGAGGAGGGCGTTCCCACCGAGACCATTCTCAAGGAGATCGATTGGATCAAGAAAACTCAGGAGTTCTTCGGCGTTGACGGCGAGCTCGACTACCTCATCTATAACGGCCGTCTTAAGGGCGGTAAGGCATTTATGGGTAAGATGCTCGGCATCTGTCCCGTCGTCGGCTTCGACCGCGAGGGCGTTCTCGGTTCTATCGAAAGCGTAAGAACCAAGAAAAAGGCTCTCACCCGCACCTGCGAAATGCTTAAGGAAAAGATCGGTGACAGATCTCCCGAGGACTACCTCCTCTGGCACGTTTACACCGGCAAATCCCTTATGCCTATGCTTGAGGAGATAGAGAAGGGCTTCGGCATCGAGACCAACCACCACCCCGTAATTATGTCTCCCGTTTCGGGCTGCCATAACGGTCCTTACTTTGCAGGCTACGGTCTTGTATTCCTCCGTCGTGAGGACGAGCCCCTCGAGTAAATTATGCTTACCGTAAAAGAGGTTACGACGCGGCGTGATATGCACCGCTTCGTAGACTTTCCCCTGAAGCTTTACAAGAACTGTCCGCAGTTCGTGCCCCCGATCTATATGGACGAGATGAAGCTTTTTGGCGGCAATCCCGCATATTCCGACGTTGCCGACTCGGCACTGTTTATCGCAGAGCGTGACGGCGAGGTCGTCGGACGTATTCAGGCTATAATCCAGCGTCAGTATAACGAGCTTCATAACGAGCGCCGCGTGCGCTTCACCCGCTTCGATTCGATAAACGACCCAGAGGTCTCGCGTGCACTTTTTGCCGCCGCAGAAAGCTACGGCCGCAAGCAGGGTATGACCGACATCTGCGGTCCTCTCGGATATTCCGACCTTGATAGAGAAGGACTTCTCATCGAGGGATTTGAGTATCTTGCAACCTTTGAGGAGCAGTATAATTACGATTATTATCCTGCACTCGTTGAGGACTACGGCTTTGAAAAGGAGATCGACTGGCTCGAGTTTCGCCTCACCTCTCCCGAAAAGCCTAATCCGCTTATGAAAAAGGTTGCCGAGCGTGTGCTTGAAATGCAGGGGCTCCACCTTGCCGATGCCACGGTATCGAAAAAGAAGTATATCGAAAAATACGGTGACGGCGCTTTTAAGTGCATAGACGAGTGCTATAAGCACCTCTACGGCACCGTTCCGTTTACCGAAAATATGAAGCGCGACCTTATCGATCAATTTATGCTCGTCCTTAAAAACGAGCACCTGATCTTCATATGCGACAAGGATGAGCGCGTCGTTGCTTTCGCGCTTTCATTCCCCGCAATAGGCGAGGCGTTTCAGAAAAGCGGCGGCAGACTCACTCCCGCCACTCTCGTCCGTCTTCTTCGCACACTTAAGCACCCCCGCTCGATCGACCTTGGTCTTATCGCAATTCTCCCCGAGTATCAAAGCACGGGACTTAACGCCGTGTTTATGAATCATATCCTCGAGGTGCTTGCAAGCGGTGAGGTTGAATACTACGAGTCAAATCTCAATCTTGAGACAAACACACAGGTAATGGCGCAGTGGAACTACTTTACCGCAAATCAGCATAAGCGCCGCCGCGCATACGTCAAAAAAATATGAAAAGGTGAAAAAACAATGGTAGAAAGACTTAAAGTAGTCATTGAAAGAGTAGTACCCGGCATCGATCTTACAAACGTCAGCCGTGATACCCGACTCGTTGAGGATCTTGGCTTTGATTCTCTTGCACTTATGATGATGGCGATGGGTATCGAGGATGCCTTCGGCTATCGCTTTACCGAGTTCGTCCGCTTCACCACCGTTGGCGAGGTTTGCGACTATCTCGCAGATAAGATCTGATCAACAAAAAAGGCACGAGAGCCGCAGTCACCCCGATTGCGGCTCTGTTTTAAGAAAAAAGGAGGTATTATGAAAACGAAGATCGTAAGAGATATGACACTCATATCCCTTTTTTCAGCGCTTATTGCCATAACCTCCTTTATCGCTATACCCATCGGCACGCTTCCCGTGACCCTGCAAACCTTCGGTGTCTTTGCGACCCTAATTCTTCTCGGCGGACGGCGCGGCAGCATCTCGGTTGCCGTCTATATCGCCCTCGGTGCGGTCGGTCTGCCTGTATTTTCGGGCTTTTCGGGCGGTCTTGGCCGTCTTTTTGATGCGACGGGCGGTTTTATTTTCGGCTTTCTTGCCGCCGCACTCGTCTATTGGCTTCTCTCCCACCTCTTTGGCAGCACCGCCGTGGGCACCGTCATCTCGACCGTGTCTGCACACGTAGTTCTTTACGTCGTTGGTGCTCTTTGGTTCTTCTTCGGCTACTCCGACGGCACGGGATTTTTCCAAACGCTCACCCTTACCGTGCTCCCATACCTGTTGCCGGATGCAATAAAGCTGTTTTTGGCCATATTTCTTTGCGAAAAAATCAAAAAACGCTTGAAGTGTCCGCTTTGATGTGTTAATATATATACATAAAATCCTTCGGACGGTGATTTAAATGAAATCTATCAGAGAAATATATAAAATAGGCACAGGCCCCTCATCCTCACATACTATGGGTCCTGTAAAGGCGATGCAGATATTCGTAAACGAGCATCCCGAGGCAGATTCCTACGAGGTGACCCTCTACGGCTCGCTTTCCGATACCGGTCGCGGCCACGGCACCGACGTTGCAATTATGGCTGTAACCGATAAGCCCGTAAATATCATCTTCAACTCTGTTGACCGTGACCTTCCGCACGAGAATACTATGGATATAGTAGCGGTAAAGGACGGCAAAAAGGGCGCACCGATGCGCGTTATGAGCGTCGGCGGCGGTGATATCAAAATACAGGGCAGGGACATTTCCTTCGTTGATGACGTTTATCCCGAGTCCACCTTTACCGAAATTGCAGAATACTGCAAGCACCACGGCATCCGCCTCTCCGATTTTATCGAAATGCGCGAGGGCGAGGGCATCTACGACTTCCTTCTCGAGGTATGGATGACTATGAAGGCGGCTATCCACCGCGGCCTTACCACCTCGGGCATCCTTCCCGGCGGCCTTGAGGTCGAAAGAAAGGCGCAGTATCTCTACAATCAGCGCCATATTGACGAAAGCCCCATAACCCGTGAAAACCGCATCGTTTGCGCCTACGCATACGCGGTAAGCGAGGAGAATGCGGATAACGGCGTTATCGTGACTGCCCCCACCTGCGGCGCTTGCGCAGTTCTTCCGTCCGTCCTTAAATATATGCAGGAAAGACATAATTTCCCCGATAAGGCTATCCTCAAGGCGCTCGCCGTTGCCGGACTTATCGGCACACTCACCAAGACCAACGCCTCGATAAGCGGTGCAGAGTGTGGCTGTCAGGCAGAGATAGGCACGGCCTGCTCAATGGCATCTGCCGCCCTTGCCGAGCTCTTTGAAATGGGCATCGATCAGATCGAATACGCCGCCGAGATCGCATTTGAGCACCACCTCGGCCTCACCTGCGACCCCATTTGCGGCCTCGTTCAGATCCCCTGCATCGAGCGTAACGCCGTTGCGGCTATGCGCGCTATAAATGCAGTAAACCTCGCAAACTTCCTCTCCGGATCGCGTAAAATTTCGCTCGATCTGGTCATCAAAACTATGTACGAAACAGGCAAGGACCTCTCTCACCTCTACCGTGAGACCGCAGAGGGCGGCCTTGCAAAGCATTACGGAGCAAAAAAATAATGGATAAGGCAAAAATAGACAGAATCAACGAGCTTGGCCGTCTTTCAAAGACCCGCGAGCTTACCGAAGAAGAGAAAAAGGAGCAGAAGGCACTTCGTGAGGAGTACCTCGCCTACGTTCGCAGTCAGCTTCACCCCAAGTGATCGAAAGGATAACGAAAATGCAAAAGCTTTGTTGTATATGCAATAAGATCGTTGACTCCGACACCGCCCCCATACTTACCGTCGGCGGCTACGGAAATGCGAAATACCTTTGCGAGGAATGCGCGGCCGACCTTGACACCGCCACCTCGGCCCGTGACTTTGATACCATTAAATCAGCTATGGACTCCATCGGCGAGAAGATGGGAAAGAACAATATAGACGACGAGCTCGTTATTGCCACCGTCGGTGAGCTTTTCATCGGCGCAAAGAAAAGGGCAAAGGCGATTGAAGCGGGCGAGTACGATTTCTCCAGAGAGGATGCCGACGAGGCAACCGCCATCGCCCCCACCGAAGAGTCTGAGGAGACCGAAGCCGAGGAGAGCGGGGAAGAGTCGGAGGAGTTTGACATTCCCGAGGAGCTTCGCGAAACCAAAGAGGACCGCGAGCTCGACGCCAAGGAGAAAAAGAAGGGCGCCTTTTATGACAAAATATTCAACTGGATATCCCTTGGTATTATCGTTGCCGCGCTCGCTGCGGTAGCATATTTGGTGTTCTTCAGATGAGTAATATAAAGATCGGCATCGTCGGTACAAACTTTATAAGCGACCTTCTTTGTGAGGCCGCAGGGCTTGTTGACGGTGTCGAAATTTCTGCAGTTTATTCAAGAAAACTTGACACGGGTGCCCACTTTGCGGCAAAACACGGCATAAAAACGGTTTTTGACGACTATAACGCGATGATATCCTCAGATACCGTCGACGCCGTCTATATAGCCTCACCCACCTTCCTTCACCGCGACCACACCGTTGCCGCACTCGATGCAGGAAAGCACGTCCTTTGCGAAAAAAGCATCTCTACCTCGGCTGCCGAATTCGCTGATATGAAGGCCGCCGCCGGGAGGTCGGGTAAGGTGCTTCTTGAGGCTATGCGCCCTGCACACGATCCAATCTATGACCTGCTCAGAGAAGAGCTCTCAAAGCTCGGCAGGGTAAAGTCAGCAAGTCTTGAATTCAAAAAGTATTCATCGCGCTACGATAACTTCAAGCGCGGTATTGTCGAAAACGCCTTCAACCCCGAAATGAAGAACTCCGCACTCTCGGATATCGGCGTTTACCCGATGTGGCTTGCCATCTCTCTTTTCGGTGCGCCCACCTCGGTTTCTTCCGTATCAAAAAGGCTTTCAAACGGCTTTGATGCCGACGGCACCGTGACCCTCGCTTACCCCGATTTTGAGTGCACCGTAGGCTACTCCAAGATAGTCGACGGCACCTCTCCCTCGGTCATAAAATGCGAGCACGGCAGCATAATTCTTGACAAGATCAGCGAGCCTACGATATTCACCGTTACCACCGAAAACGGCGCAAAAACCGTAAAACACCCCACCCCGTGTAACAATAATATGGTTTTTGAGCTTGCTTCCTTCCGTAATATGATCCTCGGCGTGCGTGATTTTTCACCATTTCTTGACACCACCGAGCAGCTTGTTCTTGCGATGGACCTTGCCGCTCAGAACGCAACCTATACCGAATAATTTTAAACACCTCCGCATATCATCGAGCGGAGGTGTTTTTTATGTCCTTGATTAACCTTTTACCCATCGTTATAATCTTCGGCGGCACATTCGTCATCGTCCGTTTGCGCGCCTTTTTCATTTTTCACCCGCTTCGCACGGTGAAGCATATTCTCCGCGCCCTCGAAAGCCGCGAGGCGCGCTCCTCTCTCTTTCTCGCCCTCGCAGGCACGCTCGGCATCGGCAATATCGTCGGCGTTGCCGTCGGCATCTCGGTCGGCGGTGCGGGAAGTGTATTATGGCTGCTCTTGTCGTCCGTCTTTGCCACCGCCCTCAAATATGCCGAGTCATCCTTGGCCGCCAATTTTCACACCCCGTCCTCTGACGGTATGATGTCCGTCCTTTCCTCGTCATTTCCTCGCATCGGCAAACCCATCTCGCGCACCTACGCCGCACTTTGCGTCATCCTCTCCTTGGTTATGGGCGCAGCCCTGCAGTCCTCGGGCGTCATCTCCTCGGCTTCAGCCGTCTCTTTAAAGCCCCTCGCCGTCGGCATCCTCTTTTCTCTTGCCGTCCTCGCCGTCATAATCTTTGGTCCCGAGCGTGTCAGCCGCGTTACCGCCGTCATAATTCCCATCACCACCGCCCTCTATATTTTCCTCGCACTCGTTACCGTATTTTCCGACGTCCCCCGACTTCCCGCCGTGCTATTCGACATAATTTCCTCTGCACTCACTCCGTCCGCCGCAGTCGGCGGGGCAGTCGGCTTTTTTACCTCAACCGCGCTTCGCGAGGGCTTCTCACGCGGCCTTCTGTCAAACGAAGCGGGCGCAGGCACCTCCTCGCTTGCGCACTCCCGTCTGCCCGATACCCCCGCCACCGCAGGCCTGCTCGGTATGTGCGAGGTCTTTTTTGACACCGTCCTGCTATGTCCCCTGACCGCCCTCGCCATCCTCGTCAGCTCCCCCGATCCGTCCGCACACACCTCCGGTATGTCCCTCGTCCTCGCCACTGTCGGCGCTACTCTCGGCTCCTTTTCCTCTGTCCTCGTTTCGATATGTATCGCATCATTCGCCTTTTCCACCGTTATTTGCTGGTATTGCTACGGCTCGCGCTGTCTCTCTTTTCTCGGCATCCGCGGCGGGGCAGTGTATATGCTTGTCTACGTCGGTGCAACCCTGCTCGGCGTTTTCTTCTCCGACCGCTTTCTCATCACCGTCACCGACTACGTCCTTATGGCGTTGACCGTCCTCACCACCCTCGCAATAATAAAAAATTCCGACAGGCTGCACCGCCTGTCGGAAAATTCCGGCTTACTTGGTGATCCCAAGTGAAGCCTCCTTAGACTCGTCGGATATAACACCGAGCGGATCTACCGCCACACCCGACTTCTTCACGCCAAAGTGAATGTGCGTCTCCTCTGCAAGCTCGGAGATCGACGTGTCGCCAACCGTGCCGATCCTGCCGCCGCGCACCACGCTGTCACCAACCTTGACGAAATTCTCTC
>JAZRAF010000110.1:0-4882 GCA_045634425.1 Eubacteriales bacterium
GACGGCTCCCCCCTTTATGCCGCCACCACGACTGCGGCCACCACCCCCGGCAGCTATCCCGTCACCCTGACTCTCACCGATCCGCATAACTACACCTTCGGCACGTCCGATACCGCCACGGTATATTTCGTGATAGCGCCCCGTCGCATCACCGTCACCGTCAGTGATGCCAATCTTCACCTCTTTGAAAATGATCTTACCCTCGATTGGCGCATCACTGCAGGCACGCTCGTCGGCACCGACACCCTCACCCCCGCCTTCCGCATCGTCGACGATCGGATTTTTGCCGACTTTACGGCAGAGAACTACGAGGTCACCGTGATCCCCGGCAGCATAAACCGCCTCCATACGCTCTCACGCCGCGCGACCTCGCTCCTTCTTCTCATAATTTTGATCCTCATAGCCATAGCGCTCGCCGTGATTGCCCTTGTCGTAACCCGCCGCCGCATCGTCTGCCGCGTTTACACCGCCGCACGGGTGGATGCCCCTGCACCCTCACCGCCCACCGAGCCCGAGAGTGAGCCCGAGCCTGCGAATATTGCCACCGTCGTCGATGCCGAATACGCCGATACCGCTATCACAAACTCACTCGCCAAGGACCTTATCCGCCGTGATGAGGACGTTGTGACAAGCGGCCACCGCCACGGCATCGTAAACGTTGACACCCTCTCGCGCAGCTTTTCGGCAGGGGATCGGGTGGATATAAACACCCTCAAAAGCCACAGCCTCATCCCATACGACACCGCCTATATCAAGGTGCTCGCACGCGGTATGATCGATAAGCCGCTCTGCGTTTACGCCAACGACTTCAGCCTCTCCGCCGTCAAAATGATCGCACTTACGGGCGGCAAGGCCGTCAAGGTCAATACCGTAGTAAAAAAGAAGAAATAAAAGAATAAATCTCTTGCAAAATTCTTCAAAAAATGATAAAATAATCTCATCTCTGACGATGAGGCAAAAAAAGAGCCGCAGTCGGTCGACTGCGGCTCTTTCGTACTGATTATGGAAATTTTATATAAAGACAAAAACTTAATATCAATAAATAAGCCCGCAGGCATCCCCGTCCAGCCCGACCCAACCTCGGATAAGGACGCGATGTCCCTGTGCACCGAAATTCTTTCATCACAGGGCGAAAGCGGTGCGCTTTGGCTTGTGCACCGCCTTGACCGTGTCGTTGGCGGTACGGTCGTTTTTGCGCGTAATAAGCGCACCGCCGCCGCACTCTCCGAGCTCTTTTCCACCCAAAGCACCGAGAAGGAATACCTCGCAATAGTCGAGGGCAGGGCAGAGGGCGGCGTGCTCGAGGACTTCCTTTATAAGGACGCCGCAAAGGGAAAGGCGTTTATCGTCGATCGCAAGCGTGCCGGCGTTAAGGAAGCCAAGCTTGAATACACCCCCATCTCTACCGCCGACACCGAGCGCGGTGTCTACACCCTCGTGCGTGTTAAGCTCCACACCGGCCGCTTCCACCAGATCCGCGCCCAGCTTTCCTCACGCGGTATGCCGATAGTCGGTGACGGCAAATACGGCAGCCACGATAACCGCGCCAAAATGCCCGCACTCTTCTCCTCTCGCCTTTCCTTTACCCTCGGTGGCAAGAGCTACGATATCAAAAAATCTCCCGATATAGAGAGCTACCCCTGGTCGCTCTTTGATGAGGCAAACTATGACTGAAAAGCTTTACTATAAAAACGCCTATATGAAAAACTTCTCCTCGAGAGTCGTCTCCTGTGAGCCGTGCGAGGGCGGCTATGCCATCGCCCTTGCCGCTACCGCCTTTTTCCCCGAGGAGGGCGGACAGTACGCCGACACGGGCGTGATCAACGGTATCATCGTAAACGACGTGCAGGAAAAGGACGGCGTGATCTATCATATGACCGACACCCCCATCGAGGTCGGCGCAGTTGTCGCAGGCACGATATATTTTAACGCTCGCTATGAAAAAATGCAGTGCCACACCGCCGAGCACATCCTCTGCGGCCTTATATTTAAGACCTATGGTCTTAACAACGTCGGCTTCCACCTCGGTGCCGATGACGTAACGATGGATATAAGCGCCCCCCTTTCGTGGGATCAGCTTATGGAGATCGAGCACCGCGCCAACCTCATAGTCTACGAAAACGTGCCCGTAACGACAGTCTTTCCCACCCCTGAGGAGCTCCCGAGCCTTGAATACCGTTCAAAGCTCGACCTGACCGAAAACGTCAGGATCGTCAACATCGGCGACTACGACAGCTGTGCCTGCTGTGCGCCTCACGTTGCCGCAACCGGCGAGGTCGGCCTTATAAAGATCCTCGATGCCGAAAAGCTTCGCGGCGGTATGCGTATACATATCAGGGCAGGCATCCGCGCCTATCGCGAGGTCGCAAAAATGCAGACAACCCTCTCCGAGATATCTCATATGCTCTCTCTTCCTCGCCTCGATACGGCAGAGGGCGTCCGTAAGCTCCTTTCCGACTACGAAACAAAAAAGAGCGAGCTTAAAGCCGCTCGCGAAAAATATTTTGAGAGGGAAGCAGAGCTCGCCACACCCACAGAGGGCAACCTCGTCCTTTCCTTTGCCGATGCAACTCAGGACGATCTTCGCACCCTTGCAAACGCCGCAATAAGCAAGATCGGCGGCATTCTCGTACTTCTCTCGGGCACCGACGGTGCTTACCGCTTCGTCCTCGCCTCACGCAGCGTTGATTTGCGCACTGAGGTGAAAAAGATTCCCGCCGCCCTCGGCGGTGGGGGCGGCGGCAGCTCGATAATGGCGCAGGGCACGCTTGCCGCAACGCTTACCGATATAGAAAAGTATTTTATTTAACTTCAAAATCAAGCACGAGCTGAGCCTTCGTGGGCTTAAGCTTGGTAAGCTTGATGCCTGCGGCGTTGAGCATACGCTTTGATGCAATGTCGCTTACCGTGCCGTTGTACTTGTCAGAGAGGTAAACAACCTCCTTGACACCCGACTGAATGATCGCCTTTGCGCACTCGTGACAGGGGAAAAGGCTTACGTAAAGCTTCGAGCCCGAAAGGTTCTTTCCGCGTGCGTTGAGCACCGCATTAAGCTCTGCGTGCACGACGAACTGATACTTCGTCTCGCCACGAGACTCATCTCTGTTCCAGGGGAAGGAGTCGTCCGAGCAGCCCTGAGGAAAGCCGTTATATCCTGTCGAAAGTATTCTGTTGTCAGCGTCAACGATGCACGCACCTACCTGAGTGTTGGGGTCCTTTGAACGCTGTGCCGCAAGCAGCGACACTCCCATAAAATAATCATCCCAACCAATATAACCGTTTCTTTTATCGGACATAAAGTCATCCTCCAAGCATCAATATACCAAAAGTATAGCATAAATAATTATACTTGTCAAGGCAAAGAAAGGAGCGCATATATGTATTTTTCAGAGTATAGCGAATGCCGTCTGTGTGCGCGCTCCTGTGGCGCCGACCGCAACTCGGATAAGCTCGGTGTCTGCCGCGTAGGTGCCGATCCCGTGATCGCTCGCGCCGCACTCCATATGTGGGAGGAGCCGCCGATATCCGGCACCTGTGGCTCGGGCACCGTATTTTTCGCGGGCTGCTCGCTTGGCTGTATCTATTGCCAGAACGCCACCATCTCCCGTGCCGCATACGGCAAAACGGTCACCATCGACCGCCTATCCGAAATAATGCTCGACCTTGAAGGGCAGGGCGCACATAATATCAATTTCGTCACCCCCACCCACTACGCCCCAAGCATCATTGCCGCCACCCGCATAGCCAGGGAAAACGGGCTCACTGTTCCCATCGTCTATAACACCTCGTCCTACGATACCACAGAAACCATCCGCTCCCTTGACGGCACCGTCGATATTTACCTTGCCGACTACAAATACACCCTTCCGCGCACCGCTGCCGCATACTCCCACGCCGAGGATTATCCCGACGTCGCACGCGCCGCGATTGCCGAAATGGTAAAGCAAAAGGGAAGCGCCGTTATCAAGGACGGAATTATGAAATCGGGCGTTATCGTCCGCGTGCTTCTCCTGCCCGGCCACGTCGCCGAGGCAAAGCTCTCTGTTAAGTACCTCTTTGAAGCCTACGGCGATACCGTTTATATCAGCCTTATGAGCCAATACACCCCAATGCCGGGTATGCCCGCACCTCTTGACCGCCCCGTAACGAGCGCCGAATACGACGAGCTCGTTGACTACGCGATCAAAAAAGGCATTACCAACGCCTTTATCCAGGACGCAAGCTCAGCCGCGGAAAGCTTCATACCTCCCTTTGACAGCACCGGCGTCTGATGCCCTCGCATACGCGATAAAACGTGCGTGTTTTCCCTAATGAAGCAAAGGTTTTTTATGGCAAAAATGGCAAAAAATAATTTTCGATTTTTTTGCGAAATACTATTGACAAACCGAAAAATGAGTGTTATAATGCTTGCATAAAACCGAATAGTCGAATCAACGAATTAGAGGCGCGGAATCAATCAGTAGCTGTCGGTAGATGCTCAAACGTCTATGACCGACCGTGAAAGGTGCTTTCGCCGAAATAGTTCATCATTTGAGTGGTGGACCGTTGGACGTTGGGAAAATATCTTAACGGCTGTCGCAGGACAAAATCTTGCGGAGTGCTATATTCGATGTGTCCTTTGTTAACGCACAGCCCTTTTCCCGAGCTACCGTATGCAGATCGTCCGTCGAAGCACTTTGCTTCGACTTTTTTTGTTTTAAATACATCTTTTTAGGAGAAACAAAAAAATGAAAAGGATAATCGCAATTATTCTTTCCGCGGTCCTTCTTTGTACCGCACTCGTTTCCTGTGGAAACGACGGCACCGACGATTTTGAAAGGGTAAGGGCACAGGGCAAGCTCGTCGTCGGTATGGAATGTGCCTACGCGCCCTACAACTGGAC
>JAZRAF010000111.1:0-1955 GCA_045634425.1 Eubacteriales bacterium
TTTGCGCCGTTTTTATGATATAATAAGTCGTTAAGTATTACCACCTATTATGCGAATAGGAACTCCCAAAAGGTAAAAAAATTAAAGCATTTTTCCGAGCCGATTCATATACTCTCGCTTGTGTTCCATCAAGGAATGAACATAGCGTTTGAGCGTGATGGTCGGATCTTTGTGTCCGAGAATTTCGGATAGCGATTTTACATCCATACCACATTCGATGGCTCTCGTTGCAAAGGTGTGACGAAGGGCGTGAAAGCCGTGGTGTGGTATTTTTATTTTCTGTTGCAATAGGTCGAAGCTACGTTGATAGGAACGTACCGTAACGGGTTTGTTGCCGTTGGCAATCACGTGGTTGCAGACGCTTCGCTTTTTCACCTCCCGCAAGTGCGGCATGAGCTGCTTCGGTATCGGTATCGTTCTCTTTGAGCTGTTGGTTTTCGGTGCTTCCGTAATACGGCAATAATTGCCGTTTTCGTCCTTGCCGTCGTGACACGATTTGCTCACGGTAAGCTCACCGCGAGAAAGGTCAACGTCCGTCCATTCAAGAGCCAAAAGCTCACCCAAGCGTAACCCCGTGTATAGGCAGAGCACCACGCCGATCATTTTATCTCGCTTGTCGGAAAAGACCGCCTGCTCGATTTGCTTCTGCTCGGATACGGTGAAGCATTCCACCGCCTTTTCCTCGTTTCTCGGTCGCTTGATTTTTCCGACGACGAGTTCATCGGTGAGTCCTATGCTGTGAGCCGTTGTCAGCGAACCGCGTATCACGATGAGAATACCGTTGACAGAGTTTGCCGACAGCCCTTTGCCAGTTTTGAGGTTGCCCGATTGAGTAAGCTCGGTCACATATCGTTGCAGAACGATGGGTTTGAGGTCGGAAAGCTCGTATTCGCCAAGTGCGGGAATAAGGTGTAGCCGCACGACTTCGGCATATCGTGTATAGGTCTTATCCTTTACCGTCGGCTTGACGTAGTGTTCAAGCCATTCTTTGAGCCAATCTTTGTACTTCATAGTAACACCTGCCTTTATATAATTTTATTTTGCCCGATTTAAGAAAAAAAGAAGCCGAACACTTGGAATTTGTGTTCGGCTTCTCGCTATTCTGCGGAGGGTTCACACCGCTTCCGCTGTCTATAAATTCGCCTTTATTATATCACTTTTTCGTGAATTTTTCAAGGCGTAAGACCGCCCGATAGGTTAGTCCCGGGCGGTCGGGGTTATGCCTTAGATGCTATTCTTCTTTTTGAAGTAGAAGAACGCACCTGCGGTGATAGCACCTACACCGAGAATGATGAGAATAACGATGAGTGCGATATTCGCGCCTTTCTCAATTTCAAAGGTGTACTCGGTAGAGTTGCCGCAAGCATCGGTTACAACGACCTTGTAAGAGCCGATGTCGGAAATCTCGTCGCCTACGGTGTACTCGATTTCTTCCTCGCCCTTGAACACCTTAACCTCTGCTTCTTCGGAAACGTCGGCAAGGATTACGGGATCGGTGGTCTTACCGCCGTTCTCAACACCGTTCAAAACGAGCGTGGGAGCAGTAGCATCCACGGTCACGGTGAACTTGTGAGTCTTGCCGCCCGCCACGATAGATACCTCGTAAACGCCGCTTTCGGTGAGTGCGAGAGTACCTTTCTCGATGGTGGTTTCAGTACCGTTCACAAGTACCTTTTCAAAACCTGCGATAAGGTCGATTTCTTCCTCAAACTTGCCAACGATAGGTTCAACGATGGTAAAGCTGAACTCTGCCTTGTTGCCGAGCGTGTCAACGAGCTTGACCGCGTAGGACGCAGGATCGGTGATCTCCTTGCCAAGCTCATACTTGAAAGCTTCGCCGTTCTTGGTGACGGTTACGGTCACGTTCTCGGTTGCGGAGATCTTCACGGAGTTAGCAAATCCCTTGTCGTGTACGTTTGCGGAGTAGTCCACCTTGGTGTCAACGGTCACGTTGA
>JAZRAF010000112.1:0-23825 GCA_045634425.1 Eubacteriales bacterium
CGGCAATCAGCGCGGAGTCGATGCCGCGCATTCCACCGGTATGAGGAACCACGACGCTTTTTGCGTTTTTAATTATATTGCCGCTGACCTCTATGTAGGCAGAGTCCGGGAAGGTGCCAAGCGCTTCGCGCGCGGTCGCGGCCGCAAATGCGATAGCGATAGGCTCGGTACAGCCCATAGCGGGGATAAGCTCGGACTTAAGGAGCGCTATGTAAGCGGAATGATTTTCTTTACACATCTTTTTTCTCCATAAATTTGTCTATAAGCTCGCGTGCCTCGGTGAAGGGATCGCGCGAGGTGTCGAGCCATATAATGCTCTTTTCCTTTTTGAACCAGGTCATCTGTCGCTTTGCAAAGTGGCGGATCTCCTTATAAAGCTCGGCGCGGTAGTCCTCAAAGGAGGGATATTGGCCGGAAATATAGCGGTACGTATAGCGATATTCGAGGCCAAGCTTTTCAAGAAACTCGGGGGTTGCGCCCATCTTTACGATGTTCTCGACCTCCTCGATCATACCCTCCTTTATTCTTGCGTCAAGGCGTTCAAGGATGCGGCGGTAGAGGACGTCACGCTCGAAGGTCATACCAAGCTGAAGGACGTCATAGCGGGGCTGCGACTCGCTTTCGGCACTAACGCCGGCGGCAAGCTTCTCTATCATTCTTATCATTCTGCGCTCGCTTACCTCGCCTGCGATATCGGTGATGCCGTAGGTTTTGAGGATGGCGCGAAGCTCGTCGGCGCCCTTCTCTGCGAGGGTGGCGCGAAGCTCCTCATTCGGGGGGACGTCGACGAGTGTGTAGCCCTCAACGACCGAGCGGGTATAAAGGCCCGTACCGCCAACGAGAAGGGGGAGCATACCGCGAGAGGCGATATCGTCTATCGCTTGATATGCGAGGGGCTGAAACTCAGCCATAGAGAATGGCTCGTTCAGATCGAGTATATCTATTAAGTGGTGCTTGACGCGCGCCATTTCCTCGGGGGTAACCTTACCCGTGCCGAGGTCGAGGTGGCGGTAGACCTGTCGGGAGTCGGCGGAGACTATCTCGGTGCCGTAAAGCTCGGCAAGCTCGATACCGAGGGAGCTTTTGCCCGAGGCGGTGGTGCCGACTATGGATACAAGCTTATTTTTCATTTAGCTATCTCACTTGCATTCTTGGGGAATGCGGCTTTCAGAGTGTTTATAACGAAGAATGCGCAAAGCATAAGGCTGGCAAGCTCGGCAATCGGGAATGCCCACCATACTGCGGTCACCTTGCCGGTGAGGGAAAGAAGAAATGCCGCGGGGATAAGTATAACGAGCTGACGGCCAATGCTTACGAAAAGGCCGTAGATGCTCTTACCGAGTGCCTGACAGGAGGAGATGCTCACTATCGAGAAGCCTGCGAAAAGGAAGCTCCAGCTTATGGTGCGCAGGGCTGAGGTGCCGAGGACGATCATCTCGTCGGTTGCGTTGAAAATCGAGAGAAGCGCAGCCGGGAAAAGCTGGCACACGAGCAGGCAGATGACGGTATATGCGATGGCGGTGAAGTAGGAAAGCTTCATCGTGTCGAACACGCGCTTTCTCTTTTTTGCGCCGTAGTTGTACGAGAGGATGGGCACCATACCGTTGTTAAGACCGAGGACGGGCATAAACACGAAGCTCTGAAGCTTGAAGTAGACGCCGAAAACGTTAAGGGCGGTCTGCGAGAAGCCGATGAGAATGATGTTCATACACAGGGTCATTACCGTTCCTATCGCCTGCATAAGGACGGAGGGAATGGAGATGATGAGAATTTCCTTGATAAGGGTAAAATCGGGAAGGAAATTCTTGAATTTTATGGTGATCTCCTTGTTGAGGAACACGTTAAAGAGCATTGCGAGGACGGCGGCAACGAACTGACCGATTATTGTTGCGATAGCGGCGCCGCGAATGCCCATTTCGGGGAGTCCGAAATATCCGAAGATAAGAATGGGGTCGAGAATGATATTGACTATTGCGCCAATGCCCTGAGTGATCATACTGAGGACGGATTTACCCGTTGCCTGAAGGAGTCTTTCGCCAAGGATCTGCACGAAAACGAACACCGAGCCGACACTTACGATGCTGACGTATTCGTGGGTGTAGTCGGAGAGCAGAGCGTCGCCCGCCGACTGAGAGGTGGCGTACATTCCGCTGAAGAAGGTACCGAAAACGAAGAAGAGGACGTATCCGCAGAACATAAGGAAGAAGCCCTGACCTGCGACCTTATCCGCTTTTTCAAAATTCTTCTGTCCAAGGGAGCGCGAGAGGAGTGCGTTGATACCTACGGCAAGGCCGATCGAAACCGCCAAAAGCATGTTCTGTATCGGGAAGGCGAGGGTGAGGGCGCCCGTGCCCTGGACGTTGTTATAGGATGCGACAAAGATAGAGTCAACGATGTTATAGAGTGCCTGCACAAGCATAGAGATTATGATAGGCAGGGATACTGTGTAAAGGAGCTTAGGCACCTTCATCGTGCCCATTTTGTTTTCTTTTGCGATTTCTGACATTTTCTTTAATTTTCCGTTTCAATTATGTTTATCTTAAGCATTATAGCATAGCGCGCGCGAAAAGTCAAGAAAAAAGGCGCGGGATTCAATAATCCAGCGCCTTGAGATTGCGTTCTATCGTTTTGCGGCCTCGCCAGCCGAATGCGCGACTCTTTAGCTCGTCCTTTGTGAGGGCTGTGAGAATGTCGCTCGTGAGGTACTCTATACGGTCCTTATGGAAAAATTCGATAGGTGTGATTTCGGGGTGGCGATTATGGGGACAAACGGTCTGACAGACGTCGCACCCCCATACCGTGTCAAATTTTCGCATCAATTCGAGCTCATTTTCGTCAAGCTCACCCTTTCTTTGAGTGATGGCGGAGAGGCATTTATCGCACTCACCGCGAAGTATACCCGTGGGGCAGGCGCGGCGGCAGGCACCGCAGTGTGAGCAGGTGAGGAGGGGCTGTGGCTTGATGGCACCGAGGGCCTCGGTGGGCACGTCGGTGACTATGTCTGCGATAAAGACGTAGGTGCCGTATTTTTCGTTGATCAGCAGCGTTGAGTCGCCCTTGATGCCGAGGCCGGCAATAGCGGCGGCGTGGCGCTCGTCTATCGGGGAGTGGTCGCCGTAGCCGCAGAAGTGGCCGTCGGGAAAGTCGGACTTAAGGCGGTCGATGAGGGCATCGGTAAGGGTGCGAATGATAATATGATAGTCGAGGGATGCGGCGTAGGTGGAGAGATTCTCTGCCCTGCCGGCGTAATACGGGATAAGAAAAAGAATTACGCTTTTCGGGGTGAAGCCCTCGCGTGCGATAAGCTCGGCATTCAGCTCGTTACAGTCACGGTAGTCGAGGACGGAAAAGTATTCGATTTTTTGGCTGTGGAAGAAATCAGCAATCGTTTTAAGCATCTATCCGGCCTCCTTTTTTCTTATATTTTAGCACACGGGCGTGTGATTTGCAATATATTTCTTGACTTTAGTGGCTTTGTATGCTAAAATATATGCGTAAATTTATAAAGCTATGGAGTTTTGTATGTTTAATTTGAACGAAGGACTTATGAAGTACCTTTTCGAGGGAAAGACTGCTGACCTTAAATTTTACATCGCGTACGTTGTCGGCATTCTTGCGATAATCATTATTCCCTATCTCCTCGGAAGTATTAATTCTGCAATAATCGTATCCAAGGTCGGATACCACGACGATATCAGAAACCACGGCAGCGGAAACGCCGGACTTACCAACACTCTTCGCACATACGGACTTGGCGCGGCGGGCCTTACCCTGCTTGGCGACATTCTTAAGACGGTTATCGCAATAGCGGTAGCGGGTGTGATCTGGGGCTTTGGCTACGTTGCAGGTGTAAGCACTCAGCAGTTCCTTTACGTTGCGGGACTTTTTGCGGTGCTTGGACACATTTTCCCCATTTATTACGGATTTAAGGGCGGTAAGGGCGTGCTTGCGACCGCGACTATGGCGCTCGTGCTCTCCCCTATTCCCTTTCTCATTCTCCTTGCGGTATTCGTTATTCTCGTTTGGTGGACAAGATACGTATCTCTCGGCTCGGTTGTCGGAGTTGGCTTGTACCCCGTTGCGATGAGCGGTTACTTCCTTGTGCGCTTCGGCGTTTCGATGCCCGGTCTTACCGCGCTTTGCACGGTGCTGCTGGCAATTATGATCGTATGGTGCCACAGAGGCAATCTTCAGAGAATTTCTGACCGCACGGAGAGAAAGATCTCCTTTAAGAAGAAGGAAAAAGATGGCGAAGAAAAGTGATTTTACAGAGCTTGCGGTGCGTGCGTTTGGGCGCGAGGCACTGAAGAAGCTTGTGTTCTCCCGTCCTGTATCGGGCGAGGTACAGAAGGTTTCGGGAAGGCTGTGTGCCCACAGGGGCAGGCGCATTCTTGCACTTGAATATTCCCTCCCCGGCAATACCGTATCGCACAAAAACGTGCCTGATGAGGGTGTGGGCGAGGCGATCGGTGAGCTGCTTGACGGATACAAGCAGGCTAATCTTATAACCACGCTTGGCGAGGCCGAGTGGAAGGTATCAAAGAGCGGCAAGGAGGCCCTGCTCGGCGGTGATGCGCTCATGCGCAAGCTTGAGGGTGAAGCACCTGCATTTGAGCGCGCGATAGAGGCGCTCGACAACAAAAAGAGCTATATTCTTTCGGGCAACGAGGAGTTTCTTATACGCCTTGGCATATCCGACAAGAGCGGCCGTGTGCACGACAAGAAGCAGGGCAAATACAGACAGATCAACCGTTTTCTTGAGCACATCGAGCTTATATACAAGGAGCTTCCCGCAGAGGGTGAGATCAAGATATACGATCTTTGCTGCGGCAAGAGCTATCTGAGCTTTGCGGTTTATTATTACCTGACCGCTATCAAGGAGCGCGAGGTTTCGCTGCTCGGTATTGACCTTAAGCGCGACGTTATTCTCTGGTGCGACGGTCTTGCAAGGGAGCTTGGTTGGGGCGGTATGCGCTTTGTGTGTGACGACGTGACGAACACGCCAAAGGGTGTTGTGCCCGATATGGTAATTTCCCTGCACGCGTGCGACGTGGCGACCGACATCGTTATCGACACTGCGATAGCACTTGGTGCCAAGGTGGTGCTTTCGACCCCCTGCTGTCACAGGTATATGAACGGCAAGGTAGTGGCAGGCGAGCTCGGATTTGTGACGAGATACCCCCACCTTTCGGGCAAGCTTTGCGAGGCGTTGACCGATGCGGTAAGGGCGATGCGCCTTGAGGCAAACGGTTACAGCGTTTCGGTTGCGGAGCTTACAGACCCCGAGAACACGCCTAAGAACACGCTTATCCGCGCTATAAAAAGAAGCGGCAAGGACGAGGGTCGCTGTGAGGAATACGCACGGACACTCAGATTCATTCTCGGTGACGGAGCGGACTCTTATTTAAAGCTTAAGTAAATAAAGGTTTACACATTACGATGATTTTTATGAGCAAAAGTGCTGAAGAAACCAAAGACTTTGGCGCAAAAATAGCAGAAAAACTTGACACGGGTGGCGTGAAGCGCGCTTTTATCGCTATGAGAGGCGAGATGGGCGTTGGCAAGACCGCATTCACATCGGGATTTGCCTCATACTTTGGCATTTCGGGTGTCAAGAGCCCGACGTATGCGGTTATGAACCAATACGGACGCGGTGCTAAGACGAAGATATATCACTTTGATATGTACAGGATAAAGGACGAGGACGACCTTTATTCGATAGGCTATGACGACTATATCGAGGCGGACGGATTTGCTATCGTTGAGTGGAGCGAGAACATAGAATACGCCATTCCCGAGGATGCGATATACGTTACGATAGAGCGTGTGGCTGAAAATGAAAATTACAGACGGATAACCGCCGAAGGAGGTATCTTTAATGAAGATACTTGCGTTTGACAGCACGGCGAAGGCCGCATCGGTTGCGGTGTGCGAGGACGAAAAGTGCCTTGCCCTTTACACGATCGATAACGGACTTACGCAAAGCGAGCTGCTTATGCCTATGGCTGAGAATATACTTAAGTGCCTGCACTTATCCTTTGACGATATTGAGCTTGCATGTGCATCGATGGGCCCGGGATCGTTTACCGGTGTAAGAATCGGTGCGGCGCTCGTTAAGGGTATTGCGTTTGGCAGAGATATTCCCTGCGTGAGTGTTTCAACGATAGAGGCGCTGGCAAAAAATGTGATGCCGCTTAAGGGTATTATCGTGCCCGTAATGGATGCAAGACGCGGCCAGGTTTACACCGCGATATTCAAATCGGACGGCAAAAATGCGATACGTATGACAAAAGATGATGCCATTTCCATCACTTCCCTTGCAGAAATGCTTAAGGAATACGAGGGCGAGGACATCTATCTTGTGGGTGACGGATATGCGGTTGCGAGCCGTGGACTCAAGGCGGCGGGCACCACGCTTTGTGAAACTCCCCCGCTTCTTATCAACGAAAACGCATACTCGATCGCACTCGTTGCGCTTGAGAAATTTAGGTGTGGCGAGTTCGTTAAGGACACCGAAATTGCACCTATTTATTTAAGAATGCCGCAGGCAGAAAGAGAAAGACTTGAAAGGCTTGGTGAAAACAAATGAGTAAGAGAATTATTTACATAGGCGCGGACAGCGCGGGATACGATCTTAAGGAGATTCTTAAGGCTAAGCTTGAAAAGGAGGGCTACACCGTTTGTGATATGGGCCCTGATTCGTCGGCGTCCTGCCATTACCCTATTTACGCATCAAAGGTAAGCGAGGCGGTTCAGAAGGACCCCGAGGGCGCTTACGGTATTCTCATTTGCGGAACCGGCATTGGAATGTCGATGTGCGCTAACAAATACAACGGCGTGCGTGCGGCGGTCTGCTCGGACACCTTCTCGGCAAGAATGACGAGAGTGCACAACAACGCAAACGTGCTTTGTATGGGTGCGAGAGTTATCGGTCAGTGCCTTGCGGAGGACGTGCTTGATGCGTTCCTCGGCGCTGAGTTTGAGGACGGCGGCAGACACAGAATGCGCGTTGATATGATGAGCGAGATCGAAAACAAGCAGAAGTAATAAATTACGGTCGCAGGTGGTCAGCCTGCGACCGTGTTTTTGTTTATGATATTAAAAAGCTCGTGCGCCGATATTTTTCGGGCGTGCTCGCCGAGGTGGGTGATCAGCGAGATCGGAACGTCGGCGGCGAATTCGGATAGGACGGAAAGCTCTGACAGAGGCACTGCCCCCGTGCGGTCCTCGACTAAAAGATAGGAAGTGCCGTCATCGGCGAGGTAAACGTCGGTGCAGCGGACGGCGGAGCCGGGGCTTATATGGCGCAAAGCGGACAGGAGAGTCGAGAGATCCCCGAATTTATAAAGCGTGCTTTTTGACGATAGCATAGTTACACTCCCCGAGCGGGCGATGTTGCGCTCGGCACTTGTGCTTAGGCGGCCGAGCTTGGTAACGAATATTTCGCAGCCGCCCTCCGAGGGGTATATCTGCACGAGCATTCTTTCTCCCTTTACGGAAAAGCCGCACTCGGCGTACGCGAGGTCGAGCACCTGCCAAAGAGAGTCGCGTATCCCCTGGGAGCTATACTCCTCCTCGGGGACGTTTAAGGAGTAGCGCTTCATCTCCTTTTTATTCATTTTTATCTTCAATTTATTATTACTTATCACGAGGAAATCCAAGGCAACACCCCATACTGTTTTCTCTTTTATTATACTATTACTTTAGAAAAATTGATATAACAAAATAGCGGAAAGAATGTTCCATAATGGTAAAAAACAAAGAAAACTGTGACTTTTTGGAGAATAAATAATAATTTTTCTTCTTCGGGGTTGAAATTCGCGGAAGAATATGGTAGAATATCTAGCGGTGAGATCGAGACCTTCCTCACCGAGGCCATATTACCCGTGCGGCTGACAAAAACAAAACTAAAGGAGAAAAGCAAAGGAATGAGAAAAAAGAACACGCGAACTGCGCTGTTTATTACGCGCGGTGCGATCGTGGCGGCGATGTACGTCGCGCTGACCTATTTGGCATCTATGCTCGGGCTTTCTAGCGGAGTTATACAGTTCCGCATTTCCGAGGCGCTTTGCATACTGCCAATCTTTATGCCTGAGGCGATACCCGGACTTGCGATCGGGTGCTTGCTTTCAAACGCGCTTACCGGCTGCGTGCCGTGGGATATTGCGCTTGGAACGGTGGCAACGCTTATAGGTGCTGTCGGTGCGTATATGCTAAGGAAGCTTCCAAAGAAGCTTATCTGGATCGCCACCTTGCCGACTGTGTTGGCAAATGCGATAATCGTGCCCTTCGTTTTGCTGTATGCATACGGCATTGAGGGCGGTTATTTCTACTTTATGCTCACTGTGGGAATCGGTGAGATCGTGTGCGCTTCTATCGGCGGCACGCTTTTATACTTCGCTATGAAAAAGGCTAGGTTTAAATAAAAGAAAAAGACGCTCGGTTGAGCGTCTTTTTCTTTATTCATCGGGGATTACTTAAGGTCGTCCTCGGTGATCTCCTTGTAGGTTGCGGAGGTAGCCTTGCCAGCTACAACGGTGATAACGATACCCTTAACGGTCTTGCCATCATCGATCTTGTCCTCGATCTCATCGAGGGTCTCGCAGCCCTTAACAGCAACGATAACGCCGGACTTAAGGAAGGTGATGTCAACTGCGTTGTCACCAAGGTCTTCCATAACCTCATCGTAGGTGTAGTGCTCATCATTCTCGGCAGCCTTGTTGATCTTCTTTGCGTAGGACTCGGAGATCTTACCGCAGGAAGCGAGAGTAAGAACGCAACCGAAGATAAGTACGCAAACGAGAACAGCAGAAAGAATCTTCTTCATAATGTAATTTCTCCTTTCTTTTGAATTGAACACAGGTCAATTCATTAAATCTGTACCCATTATAGCATATTGTGAACAAAATGTCACTATGTTTTTGGAAAATTAATCTTTTTTAATTATTTGCCGAATGCGGCGTCCCAGTCCTTCATAAAGCGCTCGATGCCGGAGTCGGTGAGGGGGTGGCCGAGCATCTGGGTGATTACCTTATAAGGAACAGTTGCGATGTGTGCGCCTGCCTTTGCGGAGTCTACAACGCTCTGAGGAGAGCGGATGCTTGCAGAGATGATCTCACAGTTGATGTTGTGGATAGCGAAGATCTCTGCGATGTCGGCGATGAGGTCGATGCCGTTCGAGGAGATGTCGTCAAGTCTGCCGACGAAGGGGCTGACGTAGGTTGCGCCTGCGCGAGCGGCGAGGAGTGCCTGTGCGGCGGAGAAAATAAGGGTTACGTTGGTCTTGATGCCCTTGGTGGAGAGGATCTTAACTGCCTTGAGGCCCTCAGCGGTTACGGGAATCTTGATAACGATGTTCTTGTGAAGAGATGCGAGCTTCTCAGCCTCCTTGACCATTCCCTCGGCATCGGGTGCTACGACCTCGGCGCTGATAGGGCCGTCAACGATGGTAGTGATCTCCTTGATGGTTTCGATAAAGTCTCTGCCCTCCTTAGCGATGAGAGAGGGGTTGGTGGTTACGCCGCAGATAACGCCGAGTGCGGCAGCCTCCTTGATTTCATTTACGTTTGCGGTATCGATAAAAAGCTTCATTTTTTGTCTCCGTTTTTTCTTTTGTAATATTGACTTTCAAGATAATTACTTGTATAATTATCTTAGCACACCGATCAAAAATGCGCAATAAGCGGTGGCGAAATAGGCAAATGCGCACGATTTGCACGAAAATGCGCATTATTGGAGATAAAATGAGCATTACAAAACGACAGGAGCAGATAATTGAGCTTCTGAATGAAAACAACTTTATGAGCGTTGAGAGGCTTTCTGCGCTCACTTATACCTCCCCCTCGAGCATACGCCGCGACCTTCAGGCGCTTGAAAATCAGTCGCTTGTAAAGCGCACGCACGGCGGTGCGACGGTGTTTGACGGGATAAATCACGCGGTGCCCCTGGTCAGCCGAATGGAGAGAAATATTGCCGAGAAGAGGCAGATTGCGAAGAAGGCGGCGGCGTTTTTGCGTGACGGGCAATCGATAATGCTGGATGGCTCGAGCACGGCGGGATTCCTCGTGCCGCATATCGCAAAGCACAAGGATATTATACTTTTCACAAACAATATGCTGACGGCGATAAATGCGATCAACTACGGCGTTGTAACGCACTGCATTGGCGGTGCATCGGTCAACGGATCGGCGGTTTTGTCGGGCACGCAGGCGTACAGAATGATAAGCGAGATCAACACGGATATTCTGTTTTTCTCATCGCAGAGCATCGGGCGCGACGGATATATTTCCGACCCGATTCCCGAGGAGAATTACGTAAGGCAGCTGATGCTGCAGCGCGCGAAGACGACGGTATTTCTTTGCGACAGTGAGAAGTTTGGAAGCGAGTCGCTTTACCGTCTGACGTCGGTTGACAATATTGATGCTTGCGTATTTGACAAGCCCTTTCCCGAGCTTCGGGCGAAGTGCAGGATAATCGTTTAAGAGGTGGATATGAGTATTAAAATGGTGTTATTTGATCTTGACGGCACGCTTTTGCCGATGGATCAGGACAAATTTATGAAGGCGTATTTCGGCGGTCTGGCACGCAGGCTTGCGCCGCTTGGATACGAGCCCGAGAAACTTATCAAGGCGATATGGGGCGGATCTGCCGCTATGGTGAAGAATGACGGAAAAATGACGAATGAGGACGTGTTCTGGGCGACGTTTTCCGCTATTTACGGCAAGGATGGGCGCATTGACGAGCCGCATTTTTATCAGTATTACGTTGAGGAGTTTGACAAGGTCAAGGACTCGTGCGGATACGATGCTAAGGCGGCTGTGGCGGTGCGTGCAATAAAGGATATGGGATTCCGTGTGGCGCTTGCGACGAACCCGCTTTTCCCCTCTATTGCGACCGAGAAGCGCATAAGCTGGTGCGGACTTGACAAAAGCGAGTTTGAGCTTTTTACAACTTATGAAAATTCGTCATACTGCAAGCCGAATCTTGATTATTACCGTGCCGTTATCGGCAAGCTTGGCGTTAAGGCCGAGGAGTGCCTGATGGTCGGAAACGACGTACAGGAGGATATGATTACCGAAAAGCTTGGAATGAAGGTGTTTTTGCTTATCAGAGATCTTATCAACAAGGGCGGCGAGGATATTTCAAGGTATCCGCAGGGCGGATTTGACGAGCTTTTGGAGTTTGTCGAGGAATTGAGATAAACTATCGCTTTTTAACATTGACAAAGAAACTAAAAAATGATATAATACGTTAGGTAGCGTGGGAGATACAATACCCCACGCTGCTTTATGCGATCACTATTGGACGCAACTCCTCATCCACCGCAAGCGGTCCCCCTTCTCCCACAGGAGAAGGCTTATTATCTACCCGTGGCACAGCTGGATAGCCGTGACACCGCATTCCGCAGAGCGGAATCTGGCGTATTGCGTGGGAATTGGTACACTACAAGGTGAAGCAAGTCAATTATCGACAAGATATCGCACGCTAGCCAACTCACAAGGTCACGCCGAAAGCGGCGTGCTTGAACTTTTAATTTCATAATCATACCTACCCGTGGCACAGCTGGATAGCCGTGACACCGCATTCCGCAAAGCGGAATCTGGCGTATTGCGTGGGAATTAGTACGCTACAAGGTGAAGCGATTCAATTATCGACAAGATATCGCACGCTAGCCAACTCTCAAGGTCACGCCGAAATCGGCGTGCTTGAACTTTTAATTTCATAATCATACCTACCCGTGGCACAGCTGGATAGCGCGTGAGACTCCGACTCTCAAGGTCGCAGGTTCGAATCCTGTCGGGTAGGCCAATAAAAAATTCCCCTCGTTTGAGGGGATTTTTTATTGCTCGTATCCACGGATCAATTTGTTTCGACCGAAGGGAGAAATGCAGGTTCGCATACCGCTTGCGGTATCTGCGAGTTAAACGAGCATATCCTGTCGGTCTCCATAGGAAAAACGCCCTCGGGTGAGGGCGTTTTTTTGCGTTTTTACCTATATTTTTTTGCAGATGCCTTTTTTGAGGTAGCGGGTGAAGATGATGGCAAAGGCGACTGCGTAGAACATCAGATTGAGCACCCAAGACGTGGTGAAGCAGAACATCAGGGTGTCAAAGGTGGAGCTTTGCGGATAGACGAACTGCATCCACGCTACGCGGAAAATGAGGGTGAATGCGATGTCGGAGACGGTGGTAAAAAGAGGATAGCCGAAGGCCTGGAATGCGTGGGAAAGCACGCTGTTTGCCGCTTGGATGGCGGCGAAGAAGGTGACGAAGAAGAGGCGCTTCATTCCGTAGTCTATGGCGACGGCCGAGGATGATCCGATTATTACCCTGAGCCAGAGTCTGCCGCTGAAATAGACGGTAACGCCAAGCGAGCCCGCAATCAAAACACCAAAGCCAAGCATATACCAAAAGGCACGCTTGACGCGCTCGGGCTTTCTTGCACCGATGTTTTGGCCAAGCATTGTGGTGGTTGCTGTGCCGAAGCCACCGGCAAACGCAGCGACTATCGTATGTATCGACTCGGCACCCGAGCTGCCGGCAACGGCATCAACACCGAAGGAATTTATGGCGGCGGTGATCTGCAGGTTTGCGAGGGGGTACATAAGGATCGATATCGACGAGGGAATTCCGAAGCGCAGTATTTTCAAAAACGAGTGTATATTAAAGCGCAGGTCGGTAAGCTTCAAGCCGAGATTGTCATCAAATTTGAGGATACGTCGTACGACAAGCACGGCACATATTATCTTAGAGACGGCAGTTGCGATCGCGACGGCCATAACCTTTTCAGGCAGGACGAGGCAAAGAATAACGTTGAGGACGACGTTGACGATGCCCGCCACGGTGACGTAGACGAGGGGCTTTCGGGTGTCGCCAAAAGATCTTAACACCGCAGAGCCGAAGTTAAAAAGCAGGGTGAATGGGGCGGCGGAAAGGTATATGCGCATATAGATGACCGCACCGTTATAGCACTCTGCGGGGCAGTTCATCACGGTCATAAAATAAGGTGCGAGGACAAAGCTGACCGCGGCGACGATGGCGCCAATGAGCACGGCGGTGATCAAGGCGGTGCTGACGGTTTGCCTTGTTTTTTCAAAGTCCTTTTGCCCTATGTATCTTGCGAGGATTATACAGACACCGGCGGAAAGACCTACGGCGCCGTTTATAACGAGGTTAATGACGGTGGAGGTTGCGCCGACGGCCGCCACCGCGACAGAGCCCGCCATATTTCCGAGGACGGCCTTGTCAACTATGTTAAATAAATTTTGTAATATGCTGGAAATAATGATCGGTATAGTGTAAGCGAAAATGATTTTAACTAAATTTCCGCTTGTCGTATCAACCTTTTTAGCCATATTATTCCCCTCTTTAGTTTATTCGTCCTTAAAATTATATCACCGGAGATTGACAAATTCAATGCGTTGATTTATAATATACCTATAATTTTTTACAGTAAATCAGGTGGAGATATGCAGATCGATCTTATATATCAATACTACTTTGAAAACAAAACGGAATTTATAAGAAACACCCTCAAAAGCGAGTGGGACGTACTTATACTCGTTGTGGACGGTGAATATGAGATTTCCTTTAAGGACGAGCAAAGAAAGGTCGTTCTTGGCAAAGGGGATATTATGTTTATCCCGCGCGGGGTGGAGTTTGACCGCGAGGTGCTCTCCCCTATTACCTACTATCACCTTTCGTTTTATCCGCAGGCGGACCACCCGTTTTATCTTTCGGCGGTGCTTGGAAGGATGAGGATACCGACCGAGCAGAGGGCGGCTGTTTTCAAGACGGTGGACCGAGCATTTCTTCTGCCCGACAACCGTGAGCTTTTAACGCACGTGATCGAACACACATTTATGCAAAACTATCTTTTCGGCAACACGGAAAAAGTAAAGTTCAAGCCGTTCAGCGATGAGGTGGAGAGCGCGCTTCGCTATATGCGAAGTAATTTCAACAAAAAGATAGATATGGACGAGCTTGCAGAGCGTGTGTTTCTCAGCCATTCGGGGCTTATATGGAAATTTAAGAAGGAGTTAAACACGACGCCCTCTAATTACCTCAGCATTTTGAGGCTGAGATATGCAAAGCAGCTACTATTAAACCATCCGTACAGTATAACCGAGATATCCGAGATGTGCGGATACTCTAACCCCTATTATTTCACCAATGCCTTTCACAAATATTCGGGTATGAGTCCGACCGAGTTTCGGAAGCGTTACCTTGAGAAAAAAGAGAAATAAGGCTATTGATTTCTCGGGGCTTTGGTGATATAATGCTTTTAGAAAGATTTAAGCGGAGGCTTTTATGAGGCTTAAGATATACGAAACGAAGGAAATGATGGGAAAGGCGGCGGCGGAGCATGCGGCGAGCCTTATAAATGCGGCGATAGCCGAGCGCGGAAGCGCGAGGATCTTGTTGTCGACGGGGGCGTCACAGTTCCCTTTTTTTGAGTGGTTTGTTAAGGAGGATATTGCGTGGGATAAGGTGGAGATGTTCCATCTTGACGAGTACGTTGGAATCGATCCCGAGCATCCTGCGAGCTTTAACAAATATTTACGTGAGAGGTTTGTTAACAAGGTAAATCTCGGTAAATATCACCTTATTGACGGTCGTGCGGCGGTTGAAGAGACTATCGCCGAGCTTACGGCACTGCTTGCTGAGGCGGCGGTGGACGTCGGTATGATCGGAATCGGTGAGAATGCGCACATCGCGTTCAACGATCCGCCGGCGGATTTCAACGATACGCGTGCGTACAAGGTTGTTACGCTTGACGAGCGTTGCCTTATGCAGCAGATCGGCGAGGGCTGGTTTAAGGACAAGGACGAGTGCTTTAAGCAGGCTATATCGATGACCTGCCCCGAGATAATGAAGTCAAGGCACATCATATCCGTCGTGCCCTACAAGGTAAAGGCCGAGGCGGTCTACAAGACGGTGACATCGGAGTTGACACCCGAGATCCCGGCAACGCTGCTGAAGGAGCACGGGGATGCGTACCTTTATTGCGATGCGGATTCGTCGGCTTTGCTTAGTGAGGATATGATAAATTCTATGAAATAAGGAGATTTAGTGATGTTTTACAGCCTTAAGGAATGCCGCAAGGGCGGATACGCATATTACGACTCAAAGGTTGAGATAACCGACGTTGACGGAGTTATCACATTCACCTTTATCGCTGAGCATTCGGATTATTTTTGTCCAAGAAAGGGATACAACCAGCATCATTGCGTTGGTGACGCCTGCGAGATACTCATAGGCTCTGATCCTGAAAGACGATTTTATTATGAGATCGAGATAAGCCCGAGAAACGACCTTATGATAGCGCTTAGCGAAAACCGCGGCGTGCGTGAGGACGGAAAGCTTGATCTTGTCACAAACCATTGGGAAAACTGCTTCGTTAAGAGCGAGGTGACCTTGCGTGACGGCGGTTACGTTGCGAAGGTGTGGTTTGACAAGAAGGACATTATGAGTGGAGACGGCGAGATATACTTCAATGCGTACCGTCTTGAGACGGATGGCGGATATATGGAGAAGCATTTGTTTGCGCTGAGCCCTACGCTTCAGGGCAGATTCCACGTGCCGGACAAGTTTGTGTATCTTAAGGATTATGCGAATAAGTAAAAAAAGAGGATGGCCTTTAGAGCGTCACCCTAAAGGACAGTTTTGAAAGAATACGGTATATCTCTAAAGAGGTATGCCGTATTTTGCATTTGTGGACACAAATGCAGTGCTTGTCAAGAAAAATAGATAGACTTTCAGGGTACACAAAAAGCCACGGTTCGCATTGATCCGTGGCTTCTATTTTATTTTGTTTGTTCGATAAATTGGAATTGGTCGATTATTCGCCATATACGATTAAGATGGTTTTTCCATCATAATCCATATAAACTGTCTGGCAACCGCCGAGTACTCCCTGTGTATAGAAAAGTACGCGCCATACATACTCAGTTGCGTCAAGACAAACCTCAACACTATCATACTCGATGGTGCATTCATTTTTTGCGTGTTCAACTACGTTTTCATGATTTATTTCAGTTTCAAATGTATTCACAAATCCAGATGTTTTCACACCAGGCTCACCACCAACATATATCGCACAATCTTCGGCATATGAAAAAACACCTGGTTCTACATTTGTTGTGTTTGGGAGTTTTTGCTGATTGCAACCAACCATACTCAGCACACAAACCAATGCTAAAAGGAATGCTATGAATTTTTTCATACAGATACCCCCCCTTTATCAAATTCAAGTTTATCGAATAGTTTTATAATATATCTAATTTGATTATATCATAAAATCACCGAAATGTAAATATAGCGATTTGAAAAATTCTTATAAAGGCATATTTGCCTGTAAGTTTAGCACACATCAAAACTGTCCTTGGGGGTACACATCCTTCGGTCAACCTCTTTTTTTACATATCGAAACGGGATTTATACTGTGGATAGTCTTTGACGCGGCGGCCAAGGTTGAGGCGCAGGTTGAGGACCAGGCGCACGGTGTAATAACAGAGGCCGGCGGTGATAAGGAACACGGCAAGCATAACCGGCCAGAGAATAAGCTCGATTATGGCGGTGACGGATGCGAAGAGCATAAAGAGGGAGAGCGCACCAACGACGACAAGCTCGGTTATGAGCGCGCGGAGTATGGAGTTGCGGTCTACCTTGTCTATGTAGCTGTTTTCCTCAGACTTTACGGGCGTGCCGTCGGCGATGAAATCGAAGAAGCAGAGGGCAAGCTTCACACGGAAGAACTTGTAAAGGGGTGCCATAAACCAAGAGGACGGCTTAACCACAAGCTCGCTTATACCCTCAATGCCGATGGTGGATATACAGGGGAATGAGGACTCGCGGACGAAGCGCCATCCGAATCTTTTACCCTCGCGGTCAGCCTGGATGTTATCCTCGATCCTCTCGGCGTTCATAGAGAGGTCCTTTACACTTAAGGACATATCGCCACCAAGCATCTCGTCAGTGATGACGAGGGTGTCGCCACGCTCGACGTTTTTATAGAATTTTGAGTTAAAAACGGTGATTATAGAGTCGGTTTTGTTAATTAAATTTAACACGGGGTGGGACTCCTCTGTTTTTTTACTTATTTTTGAGATATTCGTCGATTGCCTTTGCGGCGCACTTTCCTGCGCCCATTGCGGAGATAACGGTGGCTGCACCCGTGACGGCATCACCGCCTGCGTACACGCCGTCCTTGCTTGTTTTTCCCGTGCCCTCCTCGACGACGATGCCGCCGCGAGAGTTAACGTCAAGGCCCTTTGTGGTGGACTTGATGAGGGGGTTGGGAGAGGTGCCGATAGACATTATGACGCAGTCAACGTCGAGGATAAATTCGCTGTTCGGGATCTCGATGGGGCGGCGACGGCCACGCTCATCGGGTGTGCCAAGCTCCATACGGATGCACTTCATACCCGTGACGAAGCCGTTTTTGGGATCGCGGCGATCGGTGGGATTTTCATATCCGAGGATCTCGGTGGGGTTGGTGAGAAGGCGGAATTCGATGCCCTCCTCCTCTGCGTGCTCGACCTCCTCGCGCCTTGCGGGAAGCTCATCCATAGAGCGGCGGTAGACGATATAGACCTTCTCCGCTCCGAGGCGAAGCGCGGTGCGTGCGGCATCCATAGCAACGTTGCCGCCACCGACTACTGCGACCTTGCCACCCTTCATTATGGGGGTGTCGGGGTTATCCTTATAAGCCTTCATAAGGTTGGCGCGGGTGAGGAATTCGTTTGCGGAGTATACGCCCTTATAGGCCTCGCCGGGAATGCCCATAAAGTTAGGCAGGCCTGCGCCGGAGCCGATAAAGACGGCCTCGTAGCCGTCCTCGAAGAGCTCGTCGACGGTGAGGGTCTTGCCGATTATGATATTGGTGATTATCTCAACGCCCATGGCCCCAAGATTTTCGACCTCTTTTTTAACTATTGCCTTAGGCAGACGGAATTCGGGAATGCCGTAGACGAGAACGCCGCCCGCGGTATGGAGCGCCTCAAAGACGGTGACCTTATATCCAAGCTTGGCAAGGTCGCCGGCGCAGGTAAGACCTGAGGGGCCCGAGCCGATAACGGCAACCCTATGGCCGTTGGAGTCGGGGGCTACTGCGGGGGCGGCGCTGTGCGCGTTATGCCAATCGGCAACGAAGCGCTCAAGACGGCCGATGCCAACGGGCTCTCCCTTTATACCTCTTACGCAGCGGGATTCACACTGTGTTTCCTGGGGGCAAACGCGGCCGCAGACCGCCGGGAGAGATGAGGTTTTGCTTATAATTTCATATGCGCCCTCAAAGTCGCATTCCTTGATTTTGGCTATAAATTCGGGGATACGTATGTTAACGGGACAGCCCTCGGAGCACGGCATAGTCTTGCATCCGAGGCAACGGAGCGCCTCGTCGACTGCCATCTCAGGGGTGTAGCCGATAGCAACCTCGTCAAAGTTGCGTGCGCGGACCTTAGGGTCCTGGGTAGGCATAGGATTTTTGGTGGGTGACATATTAGCCTTTGCCATTTTACTCTACCTCCTTTTTGAAGAGGTTGCAGGTTTCTTCGTGCTTATGGCGCTCGAAGTCACGGTACATTGTGGAGCGGGACATAGCCTCGTCAAAATCGACCTGATATCCGTCGAAGTCGGGGCCGTCGACGCAGGCAAATTTAGTCACGCGCTTGCCGTCAACGTTGAGAGTGAGGCGGCAGCCGCCGCACATTCCCGTGCCGTCGATCATTATGGGATTCATAGACACGTCACAGGGGATACCCGTGGGGCGTGTCGCATTAACGACGAATTTCATCATAATAAGCGGGCCGATGGTGATGACCTTATCAAATCTTTCGCCACCTTCAAAGAGCTCGTTTAAGGGCACGCAAACGTTGCCCTGTCTTCCATACGAGCCGTCGTCGGTCATAACGAAAAGGTTCTTTGACGCCTTGCGGAATTCGTCCTCGAGAATAACGAGATCCTTGTTGCGGAAGCCGATAATTGAGGTGACCTCACAGCCAAGCTCGGCAAGCTTCTCTGCCACGGGGAGTGCGATTGCACAACCGACACCGCCGCCGACGATACAGACCTTTTTAAGCCCATCAAGCTCGGTGGGCACACCGAGAGGACCTGCGAAATCGCAGATATAATCGCCCTCGTTAAGGCGGTTAAGCTTTTCGGTGGTGGAGCCGACTATATGGAATATTATTTTAACGGTGCCTGCTTCCCTGTCAAAGCCTGCGATGGTGAGCGGGATTCGCTCGCCCTCATCATCCACGCGAAGGATGATAAACTGCCCCGGCTCTGCCTTTCTTGCGACGAAGGGGGCTTCGATATTCATCATAGTGACGGTGGGATTAAGCGCCTTTTTTTCAACTATTTTATACATCGGTCTTCCTTTCTTCCCTTTCGGGATGAATAAGATACATATTATTTATATTTTAGCACAACGCGCGCGATTTGTAAAGAGAAAATTTATGCGGCGGTGGACTTTTTTGGCGGGCGGTTTTGTCATTTTCCGCGGTAGTTTCATAAAATGAAAACAGCGGCTCGGCTTTTTTATGGCGGGTCGCGCGAAGTATCAAAGAAAGGCAAAAGGTTAAATATGGAGAGAAACGAAAACGGACTTTCTGCACCTATCAAGCCCGACGGCGCGGATATGCGAAATGCGGACGGCCGCGAGGGCGGCGAGTGCAGGTGCGAGGGCTGTGGCAACAGGCAGCTTGCGATGGTGTACTCCCCTATGCAGTGCTGGCGAAGGCTTTATACGCCTGCGGATGCGCTCGCAAGAGGTACGCTTTTTGAGGAGCTTTACAAGCCCCTTGAGGAGGTGCGGTGGTGAATATGCAGGACAAGGGGCGCGCGGCGAACGAGGCGCTGCTTAAGAGGATACAGGAGCTTGCGTTTGCGAAGACGGAGACCGAGCTTTATCTTGACGGGCATCCCGGATGTGTGGCGGCGCTTGAATATTACAGGGAGCTTGTAAAGGAGCTTCGCGGTGCGATGGATGAATACCAGGGCACGGTCGGCGCGATAAGAGCCGAAGACGAGATGGGGGCTAGGTGGTCTTGGACCGACAAGCCCTGGCCGTGGCAGATCGGAATGGAGGACTAATATATGTGGATATACGAGAAGAAGCTTCAGTATCCTGTTAAGATAAAAAATCCTAATCCGAGGCTTGCGGGTGTGATCATTTCCCAGCTCGGCGGCCCTGACGGAGAGATGGGTGCGGCGACGAGATACCTTAATCAGAGGTACACTATGCCCTCGGGCGAGGCAATCGGAATGCTGACGGATATCGGCTCGGAGGAGCTTGGCCACTGCGAGATGATAGCAGCGATACTCTATCAGCTGACGAAGAATCTCACCCCCGATGAGATAAAGGCGGGCGGATTTGACAAGTATTTTGTCGATCATACGCTCGGAATTTATCCCTCGTCGGCGGCGGGCGTGCCGTTTGATGCGAAGTACGTTGCATCTAAGGGTGATGCAATCGCGGATCTTGTCGAGGACCTTGCGGCTGAGCAGAAGGCGAGGGTCACCTACGACAATATTCTCAGGCTTTCGGACGATCCCGACGTAAATGACGTTATAAGGTTTTTAAGGCAGCGTGAGGTCGTGCACTTCCAGAGGTTTGGCGACGTTCTTAGAAAGACACAAGAGGGGCTTGATCAGAAGAATTATTATTCGTTCAATCCTGAATACAGGAAGAAAAAGTAATATAAAAAGGGCTCGTGATGCAAAAAAGCATCACGAGCTCAACTTATTCAAAACAATTATACGAAAGAGGAACACCTCATCCACCGCAAGCGGTCCCCCTTCTCCCACTGGAGAAGGCTTAAATTATTCGCTTGAAGCACCGACGCGCTGAGCCATTTTGAGGGCGCGGACGATCTTATAAAGCTCCTCAGTTGCGAGGCGCGCCTTGGCGACGTAGTCACCCGAGATCGTCGGGAAGCAGTAATACTGTATTCCGTTGTTGCCGATGGAGATCATATCGCCGAGCTCGTACCAGTTGAAGTCGGAGTTGAGAGTGTAGGATGCGAGGGGGCGTTGCTCATAGTTAAGCTCGCCGTCGCAGCCCGTGAGGGTGAAGCCGGTGGCGTTGTGGGTGAGGCGGCCCTCGCCGATGCGGTAGATGTGCTTGGTGTCGATAGTGGCGAGGATCTCAACTGGGAGATCAAGGGAGTACTTGCCCTCGGTTATCTCGCGCCTTACCTCGGCACGCTGCCACTCGTACCACTCGGGGATATGCTTAAATTCGGTGTTGCCGTCCTCGGCGACCATATATCCGTACTCGTCAAGGGTGTACTTCTTTCCGCACTCGGAGCAGGTGAGGGTTACGCCGCGGCCGATCATATGTCCCTCAGCCGAGCAGGCGGGGCATTTATAGAGGACGCGGTTGAGGTAATCGGCACGGAAGGGCTCGTTTATTTTGACACGGGTCTCTTGTTGCCAGCTAAAGTTGTCAAATGCGAAGGCATTGCGGACGGCGGTGTTGATCTCGTCCTCGGACATTTTTTCGATCTCTTCTGGCGAGAGAAGGTACTCCTCGGTAGCGCTTACGTTAACGCGGCGAGGCTGAAGATTGTTATAGAGCGGGTCGCGTGCGAATGCGCCGTAGGTGGTGATCATAACCACGGGAACGCCAAGCATTTTAACGAAGCGACCGAGGCTGTCGGGGAGTGAGGTGGACTTGCCGTCGAAGGAGTAGCCCGCCTCGGGGAAGATGACGACCGAGCTTTTAAGCTCGTTTATAGCGTACTGAACGTCCTTGATAAGGGTGGCGTCCTGAACGAATTTCTTGGTGGGGATGCAACCGATGTTGCGCATAAGCCAGTTTTTGCCGATGAAGCCATCGACGGTAGCAACGATGTTAAAGGGACGGGGGTACATAACGCGCGCCACGATCTCGAGGTCGATGAAAGAGGAATGATTCATCAAAACGAGGGTGGGCTGACCCTTTTCAAGGCGCTCCATTCCCTTGCGCTCGAGCTTGAAATGGGTGCTGAAAAGGTCGGGAATCGACACAAGGCGCATAAGGGTGCGGAAGAACATATTAGGCTTTATGGGGTTCTGATGCTTCTTATGCTTTGCGCGGATCTCTTCCCTTGCAACGAGCAGGTCGGCGTAAGTTTTATTTTCAACCTTAATCTTCATATAAGCTCCGTTTTTTACGGTTTATTTTTGTGGGTATATACTGCGTATATATTAACACATTTTGAATAAAAAAACAATGCTTTTCGACAAAGACTGTGACTTGTAACAAAAAAGAGAGCCGCCGAGTTGAAAAATCGGCGGCTGATATAGCTATTTTGTACAACCTTAGTCCTCGTCATCCTGACGGAGTGCGCGTGCCTCGGCGGCGAGGGCGGTTATCATCTCAAAAAACTCGTCTGAGCCCTCGAGGATAAGCTCGGCGTGCTCGCGCGCATTATTAACGCGCATACGGTAGCTTACGGGGGGATTAAGGGTGGGGGCGTAGACGTAGTAGGCGGTGCCCTGCTCTCTTACGTGCGCCTTTCTTTCCTTGGCGGTCTCGCGCTTTACGGAAACGATATCGGCAAGGTCGACACGGCAGAGGGTGACGTCACGCTTTCCGACACGCTGACGGACGATGAACATCGGGGTGTCGACGTCCTCGGCGATTATGTCGTAATAGAATGCGACGGAAACGTACTTGGTGAACATCAGAATACCCGAGGAGATAAAGGCAAGGGCAACGAGGCCTGCAACGCCACGGTAGCTTTCGAGCATTACCGAGAGGACGGCGGCAACTGCGCCGAGGGCGTAGAAAATCCACATTACCTTTTTGGAATTATTGTTCTGGGGCTTCGGATGCACAGAAAAATCCTTGATCACTGGGGCTTCTCCTCGCTTGAAAGCTTATACTCCAAAAACTCGGAGTGTTCACTGTTATTTTCGTATATTGCGATGCGGAATGGCTCGTCAATTCCATCTACGTATATCTCGAGGGCGAGCCATTTAACCTCGTTTGTGCCGCCCCGCTCAAGGTCCACCTCATCAAAGACGAGCTTGAAATATTGGTACATATACTTGCTGTCGGTCTTGGTGGCAACGAGTGTACCGATCGGCACGAAAACGTTATCCTCGCTTTCGTGGTTGCGGGTGAGCTTGAAGGAAAATGCGCTCAAGTCATCGACGGTGAGGCTTGTACCGTGCTTTTTGTTAAGGGTATCGATAAGCGCATTGTTAAAGCGGACGGAGACCTGTATTTCATCGATGCCCTCGATGATGATGAGATTGTCGGCAAAGAAGTTGCCCGCCCTCGGGTCATCGTAGGGGGCGCGGAGATTTTGCGTGGTGGCGCCGATGTTTCCATCCGTTTCATTGTAATACTCGGTGAGAGCATCGGTGAAGAGGATGTTTTTCATCGTGTCGGGATAGTAGTTGTAGACTATCATTCTGAATGCGAAGATGCCTATGACCGCAATTGCCACTGCGGCGAGTATGATCTTCAAGATGAGCATCACGGGCGATTTTTTACCCTTTGGGATATCGTCCTCATACTCGGTGTAGTCGGAATATCTTTCTATATCTTCCATTGTTTGTTCCTTTGTTAAGTGTTATAACAGATATATTATAATATACCAGGCGCGTGTATGTCAAGGGATGGGGAGAATTTTAACAAATGAGGGTAATGCAAGCGTAGATTGCATAAGATAACTATCAATTTTTAGCATAGAATTGCGCGAGGGCGGCGAAGGCGTACGAGGGTACGACGAGCCGCGCTCGCACAATAAAAGCGGCTGTCCCGAAAGACAGCCGCTTTGTTGTATGCAAAAATTGTTAGTTAGATTATGCAAGCTCTGCGAAGTACTT
>JAZRAF010000113.1:0-5011 GCA_045634425.1 Eubacteriales bacterium
CACCATTGGTGCTTATCTCGTCACGGCATACGATAGAATTGTCGGCAAGATATCCGTTAAGCGTTCCCTCGTGGAAATAGGCCGGCTTTTCGTCAACGGTGGTTTCCTCAAAGAGGCTTACGTCGATGGTTCCAAGATCGCCGAGAATTACGGGGCGGCGGAAGCCGTCAACCTCATTTGGAGAGGTGTTTACCGACGAGAGCACTACTCTGCCGTCGGCGGTAACGAGAAGGATATCGAGTCTTGTTTCTTTATTTATAAGGGGAGTCACTATATTTGAAACTACGTCTAGTGCGCCGGGGGCGTCAAACTGCTCTACTCCGTTATTCTCCATAAACGAAGCTATGATAGTCGAGGTCGAGACGAGCTCACGCTCTCTTTCATCGGTAAAGTACGCCTTTATCATCGTGGTGACGATGCCGGAAAGGATCAGAAAGCTGATCAATATTATAAGGGTAAAGGTCAACAAATACTTTACAAACGTGCTTTTTAACATCATCCCACTCCTTTCAAGGTCTTGAATATCATTATACAATATTTTAGCCGACATTGTCAAATATTTTTTCGTATTTTGATTGACTAAATGTAAATTTTGTGATAAAATAAGCGGTGGTAATAAAAACAACAAACTTTTTGGAGAATTTTTGAGATGATCGTATCTAGATTTGCACCCAGCCCCACGGGCTATATGCACATAGGAAACCTTAGAACTGCACTTTATTCTTACCTCATCACCAAGCACGGTGGCGGTAGATTTATACTTCGTATAGAGGACACCGACCGCGAGCGTCTCGTTGAGGGAGCAACCGATATAATTAAGCGCACCCTTGCTATCACCGGCCTTAACTATGACGAGGGTCCGGACGTTGGCGGTGAGCACGGCCCTTACGTTCAGAGCGAGCGCAAGGAGATCTATATGGAGTACGCAAAGAAGCTCGTAGAGCTTGGCGCGGCATACTACTGCTTCTGCACCAAGGAGCGTCTTGAAAAGCTTCACGAGGAGGATGCGACCGGCGGTTACGACCGTCATTGCCGTAATCTTTCCAAGGAAGAGGTTGAAAAGAACCTTGCATCAGGTATGCCCTTCGTTATCAGACAGAAGATGCCCACCGAGGGCGTTACAACCTACACCGACTCGGTATTCGGTGAGATCTCAATGAATAATTCCGAATTGCAGGACCAGATCCTTATCAAGGCTGACGGATATCCCACCTACAACTTCTGCCACGTTATTGACGACCATCTTATGGGCGTTACTCACGTTGTAAGAGGCTCTGAGTACCTTACCTCTACCCCCAAGTACGTGCTTCTTTACGATGCTTACGGCTGGGAGCGCCCCGTTTACGTTCACCTGCCCCTTATTATGGGTAGAAACGAGGACGGCACTATCTCCAAGCTTTCCAAGCGTCACGGCGCGGTATCCTTCCAGGATCTTATCAACGACGGCTATCTTCCCGAGGCGGTAATCAACTACCTTGCCCTGCTCGGCTGGTGCCCCAAGAACAGCGAGACCGAGTTCTTCACCCTTGACGAGCTTAAGGCGATATTCACTATCGACGGCGTTTCCAAGTCGCCCTCTGTATTTGACTACGAGAAGCTTCTCTGGTTCAACGGCGAGTACATTCACAAGCTTGATAAGGAGAAGTTCAACGAGCTCGTTGCTCCCTTTATCAAGACCGAGATCCCCGCTAACGTAAACAAGGATAAAATGATCGAGCTTCTCCGCACGAGAATCTCCAAGCTTTCCGAGATGGATGAGAGAATGGCGTTCTTCATCTCCCTGCCCGATTACGACAAGGAGCTTTTCCTTAACAAGAAGAACAAGATCGCAGATTTCGAGATCGTAAAGACCGTTCTTACCGAGGCACTTGGTACCCTTGAAGCTGTCGATTCCTTTGACAATGATACCCTCTTTGCCACTCTCGTTCCTATCGCTGAAAAGCTTGGCGTTAAGAACGGTACCGTTATGTGGTGCGTTCGTATCGCGGTATCCGGCATGAGCGCAACTCCCGGCGGCGCTACCGAGATCATGGAGGTTATCGGCAAGGCCGAGAGCATTTCCAGAATCAAGACCGCGCTTAACAAGCTGTAATATCAAGCCCCGAGGCTCACTCGGGGCTTATTTTTTAAAAATCACTTGCAAAATATCGCGCGTTATGTTAAAATACTTGTTAGTGCTATTATCCTACATTAAGTGAGGTCCACAAATGGCTACCGACATTTCACAGAGAATCAGAAACGGCTATGCGACTTTTTCAAAGGGTCAGAAGAAAATAGCCAATGCAATATTACACAACTACGAGAAAACGGCGTATATGACCGCAGGTGCGCTCGGCAGGCTTGTCGGCGTTTCGGAGTCGACGGTCGTGCGCTTTGCTTGCGAGCTTGGATACGACGGATACTCGGAGTTTCAGCACGCGGTGCAGGAGCTTGTAAGAATCAAGCTTACTCCCAACCAGCGCATTGAGCTTACAAAGCAGCGTATGATGCGCGGCAATATCATCGAAAACGTTATGAACTCGGATATAAACAAGATCCGCTCCACATGCGAGAATCTTGACCAGGAGGCGTTTTACGGTGCGGTTGACTCGATACTTGAGGCGAAGAATATCTACGTAATGGGTGCGCGCTCGTCCGATACGCTTGCACGCTTTTTGGCGTATAACCTTTCGCTTATTTTCGACAACGTAAAGCATATACAGGCGACCTCGAATGCGGAGATATTCGAGCAGATGTTCACCATAGGTGAAAACGACGTTCTTATCGCATTCTCCTTCCCCCGCTATTCCTCAAAGATGGTAAGCGCGGTGAAGTACGCAAAGCAGAACGGCGCAAAGGTTATCGCATTCACCGACTCTCCCCTGTCGCCTATATCCGATTATGCGACGCACCTGCTTCTTGCACAGTCCGATATGGCTTCATTTATGGATTCATTCGTTGCGCCGATGAGCATAATCAACGCGATGATAATACACATCACCCACAAGCGCGAGCGTGAGATAACCGAAAGGTTTGACAAGCTTGAGCAGGTTTGGGACGAATACGGAGTTTATACTAAACGCTGATGGAATACACTACTAAACGGGTATGCGTTGTTGGCGGCGGTGCGGCAGGAATGATGGCCGCAGGCACGGCAGTGATGTACGGCGCTGAGGTCACGATATTTGAAAGCACCGGCCGACTTGGCAAAAAGCTTGCCATAACCGGCAAGGGCCGTTGCAACGTGACAAACGCCTGCACAACGCAGGAATTTCTCGAAAACGTAACGAAAAACCCGCGCTTCCTTTATGCGGCGCTTAACGCATTCGACACCGAGAGCACGATGAGCTTCTTTGAGGGCCTTGGAGTTGAGCTTAAGACCGAGCGCGGCAAGCGCGTATATCCCGCAACAGACAAGGCAAAGGACATAGTTGACGCTATGCAGTCCTACGCTGCGGCGGCTGAGGTAATTTACCATAAGGTAAAGGCTATAAAGAAGCTCCCCGACGGCGAATTTTCGGTAATTGCGGACAAGGAATATAATTTTGATGCGGTTATAATCGCAACGGGCGGCAAGTCATATCCCCTCACCGGCTCTGACGGCTCGGGATACAAGCTTGCAATGAGGCTTGGACATACCGTTACCGAGCTTATTCCCTCGCTTATCCCCCTAGAGTCGAGCTCGAGGATATGTATGGATATGCAGGGGCTGTCGCTTAAAAACGTGGCAATAAGCATCAAGGATCAGGGCGGCAAGACGCTTTATGAGGATTTCGGCGAGATGATGTTCACGCATTTCGGCGTGACCGGCCCGGTTATCCTTTCGGCATCGTCGCATCTGCGCGGTGTTGATATATCCACACTTACCCTTTATATTGACCTTAAGCCTGCGCTTGATGAAAAGACGCTTGATGCGCGACTGCTTTCCGACTTTTCAACTAATAGCAACAAGGACTTTATCAACGCGCTCGGTGCGCTTTTGCCCACCAAGATGATCGAGCCCTTCGTTGAGGTTTGCGGTATTGATCCGAGAAAAAAGGTCAATTCTATAACCAAGGAGGAGCGCACTAGGATACTGCGCACTCTTAAGGGACTTGAGATATCTCTGACCAAGTTCCGCCCCATTGAGGAGGCTATCGTTACCTCGGGCGGCGTATCGGTAAACGAGATAGTTCCGAAGACTATGGAATCGAAGATCACCCCCGGTCTCTTCTTTGCCGGTGAGGTTATCGACGTTGATGCATACACAGGCGGCTTTAATCTGCAGATTGCCTTCTCGACAGGATATCTCGCAGGAAAAAGCGCGGCAGAATTATAATTTTTGAGGTGTTGTATGATTAGAATAGCAATAGACGGCCCGGGTGGCGCGGGCAAATCCACAGTAGCAAAGAGCGTGGCAAAACAGCTCGGTATCATTTACGTTGACACCGGTGCGCTTTACAGAACCATCGGTCTTTATATGCTGAACAACGGTATCAACCCGAAGGATGCGCCAAGCGTTGCCGCAGCACTCCCCAACTTTACACTTGAATTGAAGTTTGTTGACGGAAAGCAGACCGTGCTTCTTGACGGCGAGGACGTTGGCGACCGCATCAGAACCCCCGAGGCATCGATGGCGGCATCCGACGTTAGCGCGATCAAGGAGGTGCGTGCGTACCTGCTTGACACCCAGAGAAATATAGCGGCTAAGAACAGCGTTATTATGGACGGCCGCGACATCGGCACGGTTATACTTCCCGATGCTGAGGTAAAGATCTTCCTTACCGCTTCTCCCGAGGCACGCGCTAAGCGCAGATACAATGAGCTTATCGCAAAGGGTCAGACCGTTACCTACGAGCAGGTTTACACCGAGATGGTTGAGCGCGACAAGAACGACTCGACCCGTGATATCGCCCCCTGCGTTCAGGCAGAGGATGCGGTGCTGCTTGACAATTCAGACCTTGACCTTGAGGGCACTATCAACGCGGTGCTTGAAATTGTCAAAAAAAAAAGACCTGTAAATAAGTTTTACAAAAGACTTCACAGGGTGCTT
>JAZRAF010000114.1:0-1221 GCA_045634425.1 Eubacteriales bacterium
CCTTTTCTCAGCCTTCTCTTGAAATACTTCGTGGTATCGCTACGGAAGGATTTGTAGAACTCGGTCTGCTCAAACAGCGGCGTGCGGCAGGTCATATCCAGCACCGTATCCCGACGGTACTTGGCAAGGTCGGGCAATTCCTTTTCTGCAATGGTTGCGTGGTCGGTGGTCATGTTGATCTGATAACGCAGAACGGGAGATCTGTCCAGCATATCCTGCAGATAGCGGAAGGATGGTTCGAGGAGCTTGCCGATACCCTCACGGGTAAGCCCGAGGGTATTGAGGAGCTGATAGTTGGTGTACGCCATATCTCCGTGCATCAAGGGCGCATCGTGATCAGCCTTGACCACACCAAAGGTTGATGTGTTCTTGCCCTCATAGAGTGCGTCGAGGAAGCGTTTACACTTTTCCTCAAAGGGCATATCCTTCGGCATAAATTTAAAGTACTTCACGCTACTCTCGGTGATGACCAGCTTGATATCCTTGATATTGCGCGCCGTGGTATAGCCTGCGAGCTGGCTTATCTGCGTGATATCGTTATCGAAGAACCAATCCTGCAAGTTAGTGTTGAAGGCGCAGGTCTTGAAGAAACGGTTGCGCAGGAGCATCATTCCGTGGTCGTTATATCCGTTCTCATAGAACACGCTTGCATCCAGCAGAGCCTCGCCGTCCCAGATCACATTCTCAATCTCGGTTTCTTCTTCCACTGCTCTGAGGTCGTGAGCGTCGTTTTCTTTGACGCATACCACGTTGTCGGTAAAGCGGCTGACTCGGTCAGGGATAATGAGGATCGACTTTTTCGGGAGCTTGATGACGTTCTCGATGCTACTGAGTGTGAGCGCGATATACGCCTGCCAAGAGGCTTGGTCGGAGGCGGTATCTGCAGAGAGGTCGCAGGAGCTCCATGCCATCATATCCGCATACAGAGGCTCTGCGATAAAGAGACAGCGACCGTCACGGCTCGCACCCGCGCTTCTTTTGTAGCGAACGTAGTGGATGCCGTCGATATCGAAGCCATGTGTGTAGAGATGCTCACGGATATCCTGACAGGAGAAGGCGGTGGGAATGACCTTGTCGCTCCGCTTATAGGAGCGCGTTTCGGCATCGTATTTGAAATACTTGCCGAGTAAGGCATCCGGCAACGGTTCTTCCACGGGGGCATATACGCTGTCCTCTCGGTAGGAGACGTCTATGGCGATAAGTGTCGGTTTGCCGCCTACG
>JAZRAF010000115.1:0-7965 GCA_045634425.1 Eubacteriales bacterium
GGGGCTGCAGCTCCTTGTGCGACTCAGCCTCAAGCGCCTCGAGCAGCTGCTCGATCTCCTTGCCCGTGCGCACGAGCTGCTCGTCGCACTTTTCCTTCTCGCCTATGAAGCAAATGTCCATATTCGAGTAAGGGCAGTTAAGCAAAAACATCTCGCGGCCGAAGAAAATCGACTGCGCCACAACGCAGTTGTGATTCTGCTTGCAGAAGATGCAAGGCACCGAAAGACGGATCTTTCCGTCCGAGGTCGCACTGATGTCAAGCGCGTGCTTTCCGCAGGTGCACTTTATGCGGATCATACCCGCCGAAAGGGCAAATCTTCCAACGAAGCCGTAAATTATAGTTCCGCACTCAGGGCATCTAAATGCGATGTTTGTCTGTCCGGGATTAAGTACCATTTTATTACCTGTATAGCCTTTAAAACGTTTTTGGTTTAGTTCTTTTTGGTCAAGCGCGCAAGCATCTCCTGCCACTCGTCAAGGGTGATAAGCACGTCGCGCGGCTTCTGACCGCAATGCTCGGAAATAACTCCAAGCTCCTCCATAACGTCGATATACTTCGCCGCCATGCCGTATCCGATGTGCAGCTTTCTCTGAAGCAGGGAGGTGGATACCTTTCCTGTCTTTATCGCGATCTCAACGCCGTCAAGGAATCTCTTGTCACAAAGACAGTCTGAGATATTCTCATCAGCTACCTCGTCCTGTGCATTACTCGTATATTTATCTGCTGCACGCTTCATCTGTGCAAGCACGTCCTGATCGTAAGGGCTCTCGTCGCCGTACATCTTGAAATGATTGACTATGTCGCTGCTCTCTGTAAAGGATACGAACGCACCTTGAACTCTCTTGGGAGCAACAGATCCAATAGGCCAGAAAAGCATATCTCCGTTGTGAAGCAGCTTTTCAGCACCCGTCATATCGAGGATAACTCTCGAGGCAACGGAGGTGGTTACCCTGCACGAAATACGAGAGGGAATATTAGCCTTGATAACGCCGGAAATAACGTCAACCGAGGGGCGCTGAGTGCCGATTATAAGATGTATGCCGGCCGCTCTTGCTTTCTGCGCTATTGCCGTTACAAGATCCTCGATGGGCTTTTTCATCTCCATCATAAGATCTGCAAGCTCGTCGATAACGATAATTATCTTGGGAAGAGGATCGCCGATCTCGGGGTTTTCTCTTGCGATGTTGTTATAAGCATCGAGGTTTCTTACCTCGTGCTTTGCCATAAGCTCGTATCGGCGGTTCATCTCGTTAATAGCCCACGTAAGCGCACCCGCTGCCTGCTTCGCATCGGTAACTACGGGCACAAGCAGATGGGGAAGACCGGAGTATACCGTAAATTCAACGGTCTTGGGGTCTATCAATATAAACTTGACCTCGTCGGGCGTTGCCTTGTAAAGTATGCTGGTAATAATAGAATTGATGCAAACCGATTTGCCCATTCCCGCCGCACCCGCTATAAGCATATGCGGCATCTTTGCTATATCTGCAAATACGGGGGCGTCGGTAATATCCTTGCCTATGCAGGCAAACGTAGGCGACTTCTCATTTTTAAACTCCTCGGCTTCAAGCAGCTCACGCAAAAAAACAGTGCGCGGCTTCTTGTTGGGAATTTCAATGCCTATCGCGCATTTCCCGGGGATAGGTGCTTGCATTCGGATTCCCATAGTAGCAAGGTTAAGCGCAATATCGTCGCACAAATTCAAGATCTTCTGTGCGCGCACGCCGGGTGCCGGAACGACCTCGTAGCGTGTAATACGCGGTCCGCGCTCAACGTTCTCAATAATGATCGGCGCACCAAACTGTTCAAAAAGCCTTGTAAGCGTTTGAGAGCATTCTGCGATTTCCGCATTCGCATCCTCGCCGCCATCCTCCGCCTTGTGCAAAAGCTCGATCGAGGGGAAAACGAAATCCTCGTTTTCTGATTTTTCTGCCGGCTTCGCGAGAATAACTCTCACAAGCTCCTGCGCGAAGGGAAGCGCCGCCTCCATTCCGTTTGCGGTCGTTATATTTCCGTCGGTAACCACGCTCACGCCTTCAACGATCGCACCCTTAAGCTCGTTTTCAAATCCGGGATAGCAGGTCGCGCGCTTTCCTTCAAGCAGTCCGCGTCTGCCAAGCACGAGAGGGGCTGCACAAATTGCCGCAAGCTTGCCGCCGTTTTTGGTCACCGCCTCAATAAACTTGTCGGTATAGGGCGAAGCGTCAAGATTAAGCGAGCCGGGCATTCCGCCGGGGAAGACCACCATCGTAACTTCGTCAAGCTTTACCTCGTCCGCCGTCATATCACATACTATTGCAATTCCGTGCGATCCTACTGCAACCTTGCTGCCAACCGCAACGGTGCGCACGTCAAGTCCCGCGCGTCTTAAAAGGTCAACGGGCGTAAGTGCCTCTATTTCTTCAAAGCCATCGGCTATCATTACTGCAATCATTTGAAATACTCCTTTCCAAGATAGGTGCGGAGCCGCTTTCACGGCTCCGCTTTTTGTTTGGTTTAATCGTCAAGACTACGTCTTGAAAGCATCTCGTGCCACTCGTCGCGGGTAACGAGTACGTCACGCGGCTTCTGACCGTTAGGCTCGGAAACGATACCGAGATCCTCCATAATGTCGATAAACTTCGCCGCCTTGCCGTATCCTACGCTGACCTTTCTCTGAATAAGAGAGGTAGAGATCTTTCCGCTCTTGATGGCGAGATCAACAGCCTCAAGGAACTGCTTGTCGTTAAGGTAGCTTGCGCCCTCCTCGCCGCCGTCATCGTCATCTCTGTCGTCGTCATCCTTGCCCTTGTTGCACTTCTGTGCCGCGCGGGTCATCTCTGCAAGCGCTTCCTCGTCGTAAACGTCGCCCTTAACGGTAGACTTAAGGTACTTCATGACCTGCTCGACCTCGCTGTCAGATACGAATGCACACTGCACTCTCTTGGGCTTGGGCGTACCAACAGGCCAGAAGAGCACGTCACCCTTGTCAAGCAGCTTCTCCGCACCCTGCTGGTCGAGAATGGTTCTCGAGTCGGTAAGCGAGGTTACCTTACAGGAAATACGAGAGGGAATATTAGCCTTGATAACACCGGTGATAACGTCAACCGAGGGACGCTGAGTACCGATGATCATATGGATACCCGCGGCTCTCGCCTTCTGGGTAATGTTTGTGATAAGACCTTCAACGGGCTTTCTTACCTGCTGCATAAGGTCGTTAAGCTCGTCGATAACGATAACGATCTTGGGAAGCGGCTCGCCAAGCTCGGGCTTTTCTCTTACAAGATCGTTGTAGGAGTCAAGCTTTCTTACCTCGTGCTTAGCCATAAGCTCGTAGCGGCGGTTCATCTCGTCGATAGCCCACATAAGTGCGCCTGCCGCCTGCTTAGCATCGGTAACGACAGGAACGAGAAGGTGGGGAATACCGTTGTACATCGTGAACTCAACCGTCTTGGGGTCGATCATTATGAACTTGACCTCATCGGGTCTTGCACGGTAAAGAATACTGATAAGAACGGAGTTGATACAAACCGACTTACCCATACCGGTCGCACCGGCAACGAGTATGTGGGGCATCTTTGCAATATCACCGAATACAGGGTTACCCGTAACGTCCTTACCGATGCAGGCAAGGGTCTTGGACTTCTCGTTTCTGAACTCGTCAGTTTCAAGAAGATCACGCAGGTAAACGGTGCTGGGGTGCTTGTTGGGTATCTCAACGCCTATCGCGCTCTTGCCGGGAATGGGCGCCTCCATACGGATACCCTCTGCCGCAAGGTTAAGTGCAATGTCGTCAAACAGGCTGATAACTCGGCTGACTCGCACGCCACGTGCAGGTACGATCTCGTATCTTGTGATACGCGGTCCGCGGTCAACGCTCTTTATAGATGCGCGAACGTCGAACTGATCGAGCGCATCGATAAGCTTGTCGCCGTACTCGGTGATCTCCTCGGAGATCGAGTCGTCCTCCTCCTCGGTGCCCTTCTTAAGGATCTCAAGGGAAGGGAACTTGAAGTTTGAGTAATCGGGCTTATTCTTCTTTTCCTCTGCGGGTGCAGGCTTGGGCATACCCTCACGGGTTCTGACAGGCTCAAAGTCAAAGGGAGGCTCGTCCTCTTCCTCGTCCTCATCCTCTTCCTCGGAGGTGAAGCTTGCCGCATTCACAGGCTCGTCCTCCTGATCGCGGTAGGTGTAAGCGTAAGGATCGTTGTCCTCCTCGTCCTCTTCCTCCTCGCTTGAAACGTCGTCAAGGTCGTTCTGAACGGTGGGCGCGGACTGGTAGGTCACCTCTTCCTTTTCTTCCTCGTCAAGGCAGGTGAACATCTTTCTGTACTCGAGCACCTGGGGATTCTGCTCGCTCTCGGGAATCTCGGTGTCGTCATAAACGAAGCTCTCGTCATCGTCGTCAAAATCCTCGGACTCAACGATGCTTGCTATATCAACGACGGGCTCGTTTTCATTTCCGGTAAATACCTCGCTGCCCTCATCCTCGTCCTCGTCGTCGGTGTCGTAAACGGTGTACGAGGGTGTGCTCTCGGCAGCGGCGTAGGTGTACTCCTTAACGGGGGGAGTGTATACGGGTGCTTCCTCAGCCTTTGTCTGCACTACGGGCTCGACAGGCTGTACGGGCGTGTAATAGGTGGGCTGAGGCGCGGGAGTGTAGCGTGCCGCCTCGCGCTCTCTTTCTGCCTCAAGAGCACGTCTTTCCGCTTCCTTAGCTCTCTCCTCGGCCTCTTTTGCACGGCGCTCGGCTTCCTTAGCACGCTCCTCAGCCTCGCTTGCTCTCTTTTCAGCCTCAGCGGTCTGGGGATGGCTTGTGATAATTCCGGCATACTCAGCCGCGCGTCTGTATCTTTCCTCTACGCTCTCAGGGCGTGCAGGCTCGCTTGCAGGTGCAGTGTACGCAGGCTCAGCAGGGGCAGTGTACGCAGGCTCTTCGTAAACAGGCTCTTCATTTGCAGGCTCCTCGCAAACGGGCTCTGCGGGTGCCTCGTAAATAGGCTCCTCATATGCAGGCTCTTCCTTGGGTGCCATCTCGGGATTGATGTCAAACTCAACGGTAACAGGCTCAAACTCGGCCTCGGCCTTTCTTCTGGCCTCTTCCTCCTCGCGCTGCTTTGCAAGCTCGCTCTTTCTCATCTCAAAGCTTGCGCGGCGTCTTGCCTTTTCGATTTCGTCCTCGGTAAATACGTGCTCAACCGGCTCCTCGCGCTTAGGCTTTATGTCGATCTCAGACTGTCCCATAGTCGACTGCTTCGATGCAAGTCTTTCATTCTTTTCAAAGTCAAATCCGTCAAAGCCTGCGGTGAATACGCTCTCCGCACTGTCGTCAAATTCGTTGTACGTAGGTCTTGTTTTCTCGACCGTGGGCTCCTCAGCCACGAAATCACGGCCGTTATTCTCAACGGTATACTCAACCTCCTCCGGATCAAATCCGTAGTCGGTGTTAATGGTCTTCTTGGGGTGAAGCTCAACTCTTTCGTATTCGGTCTCGCGCTCAACCTCGTTCTTGGGATGTACCTTTTCCTGAAGGGTGGGGTTAAGCTCAATGTCCTCCTTCGTTCTCGACTCGGTTATTCCAAGCTCGGGAATTCTAAGCTCCTTAAGTCCGTTGTCGGTAGCGAAGAAATCGTCGTCGTAAAGCTCGCTCTCCTTTTCCATAAGTGCCTCAAGCTTCTTCGCATTCTTCTTTTCCTCGGCACGGCGCTTTTCCTCAGCGCGGATCGCCTTGCCGGCCTTCTTCTCGGCAACCGATCTTTGGAACTTCTTCTCAACCTTAGCACCGAACTTAACAAAGCCGAGCAGGGCATCGCCGAAAAGTCGCTTCATCTTCGCCGCGGAAAGGAAATAGGTAACGTAAAGTGCGATGATGGCAAATGCAAGAATGATAAGACCGACAGGGCCGATCACCTTCATAATAGCAAAGCCGATAACACCGCCAACGAAGCCACCGCCTACGTTCATCTGACCGTTGTGATAGAAATCACTTGCAGAGAACACAAGCTCCTCTGCATCGATCGTGCTGAACGCATATGCCATAGCCGAAATGAATATGAGGAGTATAGCGGAGAATACTACTCTGGAGATGAGTCTTTTCTCTTGAATATCGGAGGGGTAGAAGATCGCGTGCACGACGAAAAGGACGGGTATAAAATATCCGCCTATCGAAAATGCTCCGAGCAAAAAGTCGCTTACGACCTCGCCGAATGCACCCGTGCTATCCTTAGTGAAAAAGCAAAGGGTTATAAACAGCGCAAATGCCGCAAGAATTATCGGTATCGCGCGGTGAAATCCCTTAAGCTGGGCGTATGCGCCCTCCTTGCTTTTGTCTTTGTTCTCCATCTCTTGATGTACCCCCTCTTAGCTGTCGATAAATATATATACCATTTTACCAAAAAAATCGGCAAATTACAATAGGTAAAGTGAGAAATTAGAAAAATATTTTTTAGTTTTGCGCCCGTAAATAAAGAAAAGCCTTGACAAAATATTTTTAATATGCTATATTATAAAATGACATATTTTGCGCATTTTGCGCCCAGCGAGGAAAAACACTATGCAACTTTACAATTCACTTACAAGATCAAAGGATGAATTTAAGCCTCGTACCCCCGGCAAGGTCACTATGTATACCTGTGGCCCTACGGTGTACCACTTTGCCCATATCGGCAACCTGCGTACCTACGCTATGGAGGACGTGCTTGAGAAATATCTTCGTTACGTTGGCTATGACGTAACAAGAGTTATGAATATTACCGACGTCGGCCACCTTACCAGCGACGGCGACACCGGCGAGGACAAGATGCTCAAGGGCGCGAAGCGTGAGCACAAGACAGTCCTCGAGATAGCAAAATTCTATACCGACGCATTCTTCGACGATTGCAAGGCGCTCAACATCGCCACCCCCGACGTCGTCGAGCCCGCCACCAACTGCATCGACGAGTTTATTGATATGGTATCCACCCTTCTTGAAAAGGGCTACGCCTATATCGCAGGCGGCAACGTATACTTCGATACCTCGAAAATAGAGAAGTACTACGTTTTCAACGACTTTAAGGAAGAGGACCTCGAGGTCGGTGTACGTGACAGCGTTGAGGAGGACGGCAACAAGCGCAATAAGGCTGACTTCGTTCTCTGGTTTACCAAGTCCAAGTTTGACGACCAGGAGCTTAAGTGGAATTCTCCTTGGGGCATCGGCTATCCCGGCTGGCACATTGTGTGCTCCTGCATAGCCCGCAAGCACCTTGGCGAGTATCTTGACATCCACTGCGGCGGTATTGATAACGCATTCCCCCACCACACCAACGAGATCGCACAGAGCGAGTCCACCTTCGGACACGAATGGTGTAATTGGTGGGTCCACGTTCATCACCTCAACACCGGCTCGGGCAAGATGTCCAAGTCTAAGGGTGAGTTCCTTACCGTATCTCTGCTTCGTGAGCGCGGATACGATCCTCTCGTATATCGCTTCTTCTGTATGCAGTCCCATTACAGAAAGAATCTCGTATTCACCTGGGAAAACCTCGAGAATGCAAAAATAGCATACAACAAGCTCGTTGCCAAGGTAGCAGCACTCAAGCCCGAGGGCGAAATTGACGAGGCTGCATTTGCCGAGGGCAAGAAGCGCTTCACCGATGCGCTTGACAACGACCTTAACACCTCCTTGGCGGTAACTGCGCTCTACGACGTATTCAAGATGCGCACCACCGATGCAACCAAGCTCGCACTTATCAAGGACTTTGAGCGCGTGCTCTCCCTCGGACTCATCGAGGCTGCCGCAAAGAGCGCAAAGACCGAGGAAAGCGAGGCTCTCGCAGTTGCACCCGAGCTTGCCGCTTATATCGAGGAGAAGATCGCCGCAAGAAAGCAGGCAAAGGCTGATAAGAATTACGCCCTCGCCGATGCTATCCGTGCTGAGCTTCTTGAGAAGGGAATAACCCTCATCGATACCAAGGAAGGCACCAAGTATACCGTAGCAAACTAACTC
>JAZRAF010000116.1:0-31743 GCA_045634425.1 Eubacteriales bacterium
TCAAATCCCGTCACCTGCACCACGGGCAGTCCTTGATAAGAGGACTGCCTTTTTGTATGTGTGGGGCGGTTGGGGGAGTAAAAACGGGAGTTTTTGGACTATTTTTCGCTTTTATTTTATTCTCTATATTGACATTTTTACGGTATATAGTATAATTAGTTTGAAAACGTTTACCATCCTGTTTCCCGAGGGTTGGATCTTTGGGGGGGCGAGTGAGGAGGTCTTTTTATGAAAAGAATTGCTCTTGTGGGCGGGTCAGCCGCTTTTGTGGAGTTTCTTGGCGGTGCTTTTGACGGCGAGATCGTGAGATTCGGCGATATGGAGAGCGCGGGCCGAGCGGCGCTTTGTGAGCCGTATGAGGCGATATTCGTTATCGCGGCGGCGGGCGAGCTTATACCGATGCCCACACTTGAGGGACTTAAGATATATACCGAGCTTTGGAATGCGGGGCAGAGGGTGTATGCAGAGCTTTGCGATCTGCAGGACAGCCATCTTGCATCCCTTTTCGGCGTGCGTGTTTACGGCGCGGAGAGGGCGATATATAACGAGAGCTTTGTGTTTGAGGAGTCGATACTTCAGGCGCCGGGCGCAAGCTTTCAGCCTACGATAATTGCGGGTGGGCGCGAGATATTGCGCGTGGAGAGGTGCATCGGAAGCCACGCACCCGTGGTGCCCGGCACAGAGCGCTTCCCTGCCGTTGTGGCTAACCGCGGCTTCGTGCTTTCGACGACTCGACTTTCGGCGCTTGACAGGCTTTCGGCACTTCCCAACGCGCGTTGGCGCAAGCTTTTTGCGGCGGTGTTTGCACCGGTGCTTGGCACCGATGGCGAGGTGGTCGAGGCTGCGTTTGATAAGGTATTTCCCCCGATGAAGCTGGCAGGCGGCGGTGATGCTGCCGAGGCGGTAAGACGGGCGGTTGAGTGGCATTATAATTCGGGTGTTATGCCCGACGGAAGCGGCGAGAATGGCTGCTTTGAGATGATACGCTCCCAGGATTTTAAGGTCAAGTACAATCAGCGCACCGACGTTATGCTGCTTACTGCGGCACTGCTCACAACGGCGGGCAAGGCGCTTTGCGAGTCTGCGTGGGAAATGAGCGGAAAAAGCTTGGCAGATCATTGTCTTGACGGTGGACTTCAGATCACCGAGGGGGAGAGCCGCGGAATTATGCGCTGGTTTGATACGCTTGGTGCGAAGGGCACGCGCGAGCTTGTATTTGCATCGGATAACGGTCGCTGCGGAATGTCGCTTATACAGCTTTACCGCGCGACGGGCGAGGATAGATACCTTGAGTCGGCAAGGCTGCTCGGAGATGCGTATCTCAGGTGGGCAGAGGGTGAGCCGTATCTTAAGCAGACGGCGTTTTCGCCCGGTGAGTGCGATCTTAAGTCGATGAAGAGATCGGCGAAGCCCTGTAATGCGCCTGTATTTTACGACGGTATGGCACTGCTCCTTGCGAATTTGTATCGCATTACGGGTGATGAGCGTTACCGCAGGCAGCTTAAGTGCACGGCGGATGCGCTGGTGCGTGATTATCCCGACGGGTATGCGAAGAACTTCACGCCCCTGACAAAGAGCTTTGTATATAGCAGGCTTATGATCGTTCTGGCGGCGGCGCAGGAAATAGGATGCGGTGATTACAGCGAGATAATCAACGAGCTTATCCTTACGTTCCGTGAGCTGCAAGACGCATCGGGCGGTGTGCAGGATGCCGGCCTTGTGATGGCGGAAAACACCTACACGCACGAGGAGTTTGCCGTCAGTATGGGCAAGGAGCAGGACAAGATCGTGGATATGCTTTACTGCACGAACAACCTGCTTGGCTGCTTTAGCCTTATTTCAGAGATGAAGACACCCTATGCGGTCAAGACCGAGGTGGCTGAGGATATGAGGCGCGGGCTTGTAGATTTTCTCCTTAAAACGCAGATAGTCGAGGGGGATAAGCGCCTGTGTGGCGGTTGGATGCGCGCGTACGATATGGAAAACGGCGAGTATTACGGCGTTAACAAGGATCTCGGCTGGGGACCGTATTGCATTATGGGCGGCTGGGTAATGGGATTTTTCCCTCTGTTGCTTTTGGCTGACGGGGGTGCACCCTCGATTTACGGCATTGGCGGATAAGGTATTGAAAAGCTTTGACTTTTGTGATATAATGGGTGTAATTTACACGTTTACGAGGTTTTTATAATGGATGCATTTTTGATAATGGTGCGCAACGTTATCCTGTTTGCGGCGCTTGCCGTGCCCGGATATTTGTTGGTAAAATGCAAGATGCTCAAGCAGGAGCATTCGGCAGGTCTGTCGAAGCTGCTTATGTTCGTTGGTATGCCCTTTCTTATTTTGTCGGGCACGGTCAACAACCTGACCATCTCGAGCGAGTTTATCGTAAGACTTCTGGTGGTTGCGGCTATTGGAATTGCTTATACCTTTGGTATGTATTTCATCTCCACGCCCCTGACTTCGTTTGAAAAGGCGGACAAGACACGCAGAATGATGAGATTCTGTGCGGTGTTCTCAAACAACGGATTTCTTGGAATTCCGCTTGCGGTGGCGGTTTTCGGCAAGCAGACCGAGATATTCACCGTGCTTATCGTGCTTAACATAATCACGAACGTGATGATGTACGTGCTTGGCTCGTCGCTTATTGCGGGCGAGGGTCACAAGATCAGCATCAAGACGGTGCTTCTCAACCCCGTGCTTATCGCATTTGTGGTAGGACTTATACTTAACCTTTTGAAGGTCAAGGAGTACATCCCCGAGATCGTGACATATTCCGATCACTTCAGCGGAATAGTTACCCCCGTATCGATGACGATACTCGGTATGAAGCTGGCGACGGTAAAGTTCACTTCCCTGTTTACCTCGGCGAAGAACTACTACGTTTCGGCACTTAAGCTTGTTGTATTCCCCGTTGTGATCGTGGCGGCGCTCTTTGCGGCAAAGATGATCCCTGGCGGTATCATCAACGGCGACGTCATTCTCGGCTTCTTTATCGCTTTTGCGATGCCTACGGCAGGTCTTGCATCCACTTATGCGGATATGTATGACGGTGATGCGGACAGCGCGGTAAAGTTCACGCTTGGAACGACGATAATTTCGATCATCACTATTCCCGTGATCTACGGAATACTGAATTTGTTCATATAAACAAAAAATCGGGCGCGTGGGGTATTCCTGCGTGCCCATTTTTTTGTGCAAGATGTAGATATTATCAAAAACGCACTATTTACTATTGCATTTAATGGCAGAATATGTTAAAATATTCTAAAGAAAAATGCCGGCAGAGGTCGGCGGAATGGAGATCAGTATGGCTATCGAAAACGTTTACAAAATCAGAACCAAGGGCAACAACCTGTTCCTTCGTGTGGCGAAGGGTCACTTTATGAAGTCCAACGGTCATATGAATTATTACATTGAGGTAGCCAAGCAGAAGTCAAAGCTTTCTGAGGCTATGGCGGTTGCAGAGGAGCTTGTAACCCACTATAACGGCGTGGTTATCGACACTATTCTCTGCCTTGACGAGATGCAGGTTATCGGCACTTGTATGGCGCAGAAGCTGACGAGCTCGGGCTTTATGAACGTGAACTCCAACCAGTCTATTTACATTCTCACACCCGAGAAGATCTCAGCAGGTCGCTTTATCTTCCGTGAGGAGTGCACCTCGATGATTTCGGGCAAGAACGTGCTTGTGCTTACCTCGTCGGTTGCGACGGGTAGAACCACCAGCGTGGCTATGGATGCGGTAAGATACTATGGCGGTAACGTTGTGGGACTTGCTTCGATCTACTCCGCGGTAAGTGAGTGCAACGGCGTGCCCGTGCATTCGGCGTTTGACGCAAACGACCTTGACGGCTATTATTGCGTAGCGCCGCACGAGTGCCCCCTTTGCAAGGAAGGCAGAAACATTGACGGCGTGGTCAATAGCTACGGATTTTCGAGGGGATAATTTTCAATAACAAAGAAACAAGGCGAGCTGTAAAAAGCTCGCCTCGCTTTTTTAATATGAGAAATCTTGATTCCAATATTTTGATATACGAAGCTCATAGCTTCCATAATATGAGTTATAGTACCAGCTTGCACTCCAACTTGCTGGCTGCTCTGCTATTTCAAAATAGAAATAGTGCGTAGAAGAGCTTGTATTGGTAAACGCCTTGGATTCTATGTTTGTAACTTCTTTAGGTATGTAGATATATCTTGTGCTTGACGAAGAATAAAAACCTGTAGCAATTTTAGTTACGGTATATCCATTTATTGTTCTTGGAATGTAAAGAGTGCTGTTAGAGCCAAAATATTTTGTGAGTGTGGCTTTACCATTTTCAACCTTGTACATCATTTTGTTCGTAGCATCAATAAATGTATCGTCACTCACACCGTATGTTATACCAGAACGATTTCCATTCCAATAGGTATCCCACTCATCAGGCTTGGACGTTGCCTCTACCAAATAATAATTAGCATAACCTACACCATAGGCAACTATTGTTTTTACGCTTTTAGGAATGAAGAACGAGTAGGCATATCCAGCAAAAGCATATTTTTGAATTTTATTTACACCACTAGAAATTCTTATAGAAACAACTTCCGACGTAAAATACGCCCACGACATTACTGTATGAACCGTTTTCCCGTTGTATTCTCCGGGAACAACAATTTCGTCCGGCGTATAGAATTGCAACGAAGCAAGAACAGAATACCCATAGAGATCTTCGTAAAGAAATACCTTGTGTTCTTCATCATAAACTATCTTATTGTAATTTATGCCGTTGGCATATCTTAAATCACCTTCATATTGCGAGCCAAAGTCTTCGCTTTCAAAAACATAGAACGAAAATGCAAAGTAATCTTCATCCAACCCAAAAACAATAGTTTCAACTGATTTAGGAACATAAATCAAACTTGAAGAAAGCAAAAAGGCATAGCCTTCAATTTCTGTAACGGTATTCGGAATAACAACCTCGTCAAGTTTAATTTTTAGATATTCGCTAACATATAATTCATCATCTTCAAAGATATTTTCAGAATAAGAATCAAAGCCTGCGCCAATCTTTGTAACCTTGTGACCATCAATAGTAGAAGGAATTTGTACTCGTTTGCTATCGCCTATATATCTGTGAACAGTTGCCTTGCCGCCATTCACCGCATAAATGTAGTCGCCGGATTTCGTTGTGTTAACAATGGGACAGAACATAGAGTCGCTACCTGCAATGTTGCTTCCCCATGTTGTAGGTAGTGTTTCGTGTTCAATGAAAACAAATGTATCACTAAATGCATTGGAGCCAACATATTCAACATTTTTAGTTAAATATACATATGGTAAGCAGAGAGTGTTTAATGAATAACTACCAAAATAAGTAATATTCTCATAATTAATCTCAGCCAAGGAGCTATTATAAAAGGCTCTTTCTCCAAGTTTTGTTACACTCTCGGGGAGAGTAATTGAAGTGATTGCCGTACCATAAAATGCACTGTACGGAATTTCCGTCAGTTTTGCACCATTGAAATCAACACTTGTTAATTTACTGCAATTATAAAACGCTTCCTGACCAAGCCAAATAGTATTTTTTGAAAGCGAAACTGATGTAATGGATGTGTTGGTAAATGCATCTTCGCCAATACCAATTACAGGAACCGATCCAACATAGTTAGGAATCACTACATCTTTGTCGGAACCTTCATACTCAACAACAATCATACCTGCTTTGCCGCCAACTGTTGCCGTTGCAAAAATTAATCCATCGCTAATTTTTCTATCGTCAGCAGAGTAATCTGCAAGAACTCCAGTATCAATATCACCTATCCACCAGTTGCCGTTTTCTCCAATGTACGGTGACTCACCGGGGGTACCCTGCTCACCCTGCGGGCCTTGCGGACCGGTTGCGCCTGTTTCGCCCTGTGGGCCCTGCGGACCGGTTGCACCTGTTTCGCCCTGGGGACCTTGCGGACCGGTTGCGCCTGTTTCGCCCTGAGGACCTTGCGGACCGGTTGAACCTGTTTCGCCCTGGGGACCTTGTTCACCTTGGATACCTTGTTCGCCTTGGATACCTTGTTCGCCCTGAGGACCTTGTGCGGTAATGCCTAAATCCTCGTCACCGTTCCACCAGTTGCCGTTTTCTCCGATATACAGATTAACAGAAGAACATGATGTTAACGCCAATGACAGCAGAAGAACGAGAGAAACTATAATCTTTTTCATGATAAATCCTCCTAAAACAAAAAGGTGCATTCTACAACAGAGAATGCACCCGAAAAAGTACAAATCCCTATTGCTGCGAAACAAACCTTTGACAAACAGGAGAAATTCCATATCCACAAAGACGGAACTTGTACTTTTTTCCAAATTCAAATCTTTGTGAACGCAAAAAGGTAGAGTATCCCCTTGTTCAGAAAAATACTCCTAATTTGTCTTATTCGGTTTGTTTCGCAAGGTCATTATAACATATTTTAAAGAGAATATCAATATTTTTGAAAAAAGTTGTTTTAAACATGTACGATTTTGTAAACACCTCATCCACCGCAAGCGGTCCCCCTTCTCCCGCTGGAGAAGGCTTAATATAAAAAGGCAGAGAACGCAAGGTTCTCTGCCTTTTTTTAGTTTAGAGTTATGAGATTCGCTTGCGCGCATCGTTATGAGTTTGCTACGCAAACGTTATGATATGATCGCCCGTGTGGGCGATCATAGTTTTACATAGTAAGCTCGCCCGAGTCGTAGTTGATCTTCCAGGTTGGGAAGAGGACGGGGATGACGTGGCGGTGCCATACGAGCGAGAGCTCGAAGGCATCGAGGGCGCGGGGATAGAGCGACTCGATCTCGCTAAAGAGGCTGAGGCACTTCTGCCAGAGGCGGCGGCCCTTTGCATCATCACCCTCGATAGAGGAGATGAGGAAATCGATGAGAGCATCGTTAAGGCGAAGCTGCTCAGCGAGGTAGAGGTAGCCAACGCGGACGGTGTAGTCGTCGGATGCGATGCCGGAAGCGAGTGTGGGCGCGAAAGCGGCGATAGCCGCCTTTGCGGTATTGCAGGTGTCGATATGGCTCTTTGTGATGGGGGTCTTGCCACGGAGCATATTGGGGTCGAGGGCTGCGGTAACAGTCTTGAGGAGTGCTCTTACTGCCTCGCCGCCGTCGCCGTATGCCTCGTTATAGAAGCGTGCGGTTTCTGCCTCGTCGTCAAGGGTGCCGTGCCAGAGGGCGTTTGCCATAAGGCGCATAGAGATAGCGCCGGTCATACCGATACGGATGCCCTGACAGCTGATCATACCGTTCATACCCGATTTGTGAAGGTCGACCATATCCCTGCCGAGCATACGTGCGACCTGCTCGCCGCCGAGGTCGTTGTAGACGTCCCACATAAGGTGGTAATCGAACAAAACGCACTCGCCGGGGAACTGCGCCTGCCAAGCCTGAAGGCTCTTTAAAACGCTGAAATTGTCACACGGGTTACGCCATACGTTGCGAAGGAAGGGGGGCATCTCTCCCTCGGACTGTGCCAAGAGGGGACGCTCATAGGGGCGACGGATGGGCGCAAAGAGAAGGATGAAGCGGTCGGGATTTTTGATTCTTGCGCGCTCGGGAGTCCAGAGGAGCTCGAGGTATGCAAGGAAAACTATACGGGTAGTGATGCCGCGTGCGGTAAGCTCGGCATCGAGCTCGTTACACATATCGATATAGAAATCGGAGGGGAGAGTGTCACGGCAGAGGGGGCACTCGCACTGGTTGCTCGGCTGGTCGGCGAGCCAGAAGTGGAGAGTTTTTACCTCGGGGTGTGCCTCGGCGTATTTAACCGCTTCCTCAACTATGAGGCGGCGCGCCTTGGGGTTGCCGTAGCAGAAGCTGGTGTCGACGGCAGAGCCGTTGAAGAGCTCACGCTTGCCACCGATTTCGGCGACGAGCTCGCGGTGCTCGTCCTTAAGAAGTCCTTCAGCACTGATGCCGTGCCAGTGGCCCGTCTTTTCACCGAGGATGGAGGGGATCCAGCCGTGGCCCATACGCTGATGGTCGAGGCCGCGGAGGGTTGCCTGCTTATCGTATTCGGCGATGATGGCATCCTGTGACTCTACGGAGAGCTTGTGGGGGATGCCCGAGGGGCTCTTTTCGTTGCCGTACCAGCGGTCAAACATAAAAGAGGGACGCCAAAGCTGAGTGAAGATGATGTTCATACCGACCTTGGGAGCGAAGTCCACGACGTCGGCAATATGCTCGTATCCTGCAGAGCCCTCGGGACAGATACCGCGATAGCGTGCGGCTGCCTTTTCGGTGAGGGTTACTGCGACGGTTTTGCTATCGCGCTTGGGAATGCGCTCGCCGTCACGGCCGGGGCGGACGTAAGAAACGCCTGCCGCCTCGAAGAACTTATAAACAGCGATAAGAACGCTGCGCTCGTTGGAGCCGGTGATGTAGCCGCATCCGTCCTTTACGGAGATTGCAATAGCATCGTCAAGGGTGGGGTCATCTACTGCGGGGACGGGGCGAGAGGCTGAAAGGCCGATCTCGATAACGTCAGTTCCCTTTTCGGTGACGAAGGCTACCCTTGCGCCCTCGTCCATACGCTTGATAAGACGGGAAAACTCGTCAGCGGCGAAGCGGGTGGTGGCGGAGGAGTCGGTAAGGAGTATATTCCAGATCATTTCGTTGCCTCCTTAGTCTATCTGGCGGAGGAATGCGGCGATGTGCTCAGCACACGCTGCACTGCCCTCCTCGGTAAGGTGGATATTGTCTTCAGTTTTTATGTAGGTTTCGATATTGGGCTCAACGAAGGAGTAGAGGTCGTGGACGATTACGCCAAGCTCGCGAAGTGCGGGGACGACGGCATCGTTGTACATCTTTATTCTTTCGTTGTTCTCGTATCTAAGCTCGGGGCGGACGGCTGCGGTGGTGGAAAATACGACTTTTTTGGTGACCTGGAGCAGTCTTTTTGCGACACGGGTCATAGCCTTTACGTAATTTTCGACCGAGGTGAAGGAGCCTTCACCAAAGAGGTTGCAGATGTCCCAATGGCCGTTATTCCAATAAACGAGGTCAGCGCCCTCGATCTCGGCGGCCTTGTCAGAGAGCATACGGTAGGTGTAATCAGCCCAGCGGCAGTTATCCTCGGGCTGCCATACCTCGTACTCATCGGACATAATTTCAGCAAGGCGAGTGCCGTAGCCGATAAGGCGAATAGAGTCGCCAAGCAAAACAAGCTTTTTCATTTATTTTGCCTTTCCTGAGAATTATTAGAAGGAGTATCCCTCAACGCTGTAATAAGCCATGTTGGTCTGACGTACGTCAAGACGGCCGAAGCAAGCGCAGATGGGAGCATCGCTCTTTACCCATACGGTGTACTGAACCGACTCACCAAGCTGGAAGCCCTTCTCACCGAGGGGGTGGTCAAGTCTGATGCAGGTGGTGCGCATACCGTCGAGGGTTACGAAAATGCCGTCCTCGGGATCTCTGTCCTCAAAGAGGAATACAAGCTCGATATTTGCCTTTTTGTTGTTAAGGTTGGTGAGCATAAGAGCCTCGTGGCCCTCAAACTCGGGGTTATCACCGTGGGGGGGAAGGTATCCGTCACAGAATACCCAATTCTTCTTTCCGTTTGCCATTTTGCACTATCTCCTTAAATTACTTAAAGATTTCGGGAATTGCCTTGTCGTTGTAGGTGGTCATACGCTTTGCGCCGTCCTTGGTGATGAGGTAGCAGTCCTCAATTCTGAAGGAGCCCCACTCCATACCCTTGAAGTAAGCGTCAATGCAGATAGCCATATTCTCCTCGATCACGCGCTTGTTTGCAACGGTGAAGGTAGGAGCCTCGCACTCGAGCATACCGGTGCTGTGAAGGCTGCCGTAGGGGCAGTAGTCGATGTAGCCGTACTTGGTGAGGTACTCGGTGTATGCGTTAAGAACAACGTCACAGGGAGTGCCGGCCTTCATCTTATCGGATGCGTAGTTAAGTGCATCGTAAGCGCACATAACGGCGTCCTTGATCTTCTGGGGGATCTCACCGAGAACGAGGGGTGAGCATACGATGCCGTTATAGCCCTCGTAGCATACGCCTGCGGCAAGGTTGATGATCTCGCTTTCCTTGATCTGACGAAGGGTGTTTCTGCACATAGAGATGTAGGAGTTCTGAGGACCGGTCGCTACCATGGGAGCGAAGGACTGAACGTAGCTCTCTGCACCGAGGCTCATCATTTCTGCCTCGAACATACCCTCGATATGACGCTCGGTCATACCTACCTTGATCTTGGGAACGACGTTAGTAAACATTTCACTAGCCATCTGCCAGTTGGTCTTAAGGATCTCGATCTCGGCAGGGCTCTTGATAATTCTCTGGTCGTAGTGTGCATCGTCCATATCAACGATCTCGATGCCTGCGAATACCTTCTTAAGCTTGGTCATAATGATCGAGGGGAAGATAAGGCGGCCGATGAAGCCGATGCGCTTTACGTAGGGGTGCTCGCTCTTGATCTGTGCGAAGAGCTCCTCGAAGTCGAGCTGACCCTCGGTGTCGTACTCAAATCCGCTTACCTCACCGATCTCGGGAAGGATTGCGATACGGCTGCCGGGGAGGGCGTTCTGAACGAGGCAGTAGTCGTAGGATGCCTGACCGCTGCAGACAACTACCTGACCCTCTGCGGGGATAACGATGGCGGAGCTCTCGTTTACGGGAGCGAAGCCGCAGTAGTAGCGGACGATACCGATCTCAAGAAGGTTAGAAAAACCGACTACGAGGTCAACGTCTTTAGCTGCCATTCTCTTTCTGAATGCTTCGATTCTTGCGGAGTATTCGTTTGCTTCAATTCTGGGGAAATTCATTGTGTGTTCTCCTTATATTTTAATTTTTTAATTAGCTGAGGAAGTTCTTTACGTTGTCGGTAAGCATCGAATTGTATACCGACTCGGGAATGCCGTTTTCGATCGCCATCTGCTTTACGGTGCGAAGGATGTGTGCGTAGCCTGTGCCGCCGAACTTTTTCCACATCGTTTTAAGGCATATATCGTTACAGATGAGGATCTTATCCTGCCAGCCCTCGTCGATAAGGGTCTTTAATACCTTTATGCGCTCGAGGTCGTAGGCGAAGCGGCGCTCGTTGTTTACGAAAAACTCCTTACCAAAGTTATCAAACTCGATATACACGCCACGCTCAAGAAGTGCGCGGATGTAGTCGGGGCGGATAAGCACGTCGATATGGTCGATGCAGATCTTGTCGGGGGATGCGCCCTCACGGGTGAGGATGTCGATGACCTCAAAGCCGTTTTCGGTATAGAGGTCGGTATGTACGTGGATAGCCTTGCCCGTTTCGGCAGATACTCTTCCCGCTGCGGCGAGGACGCGCTTTTCGTCGTCGCTCATTACTGCGCTGGTGCCGATCTCACCGATGAGGCCTGCCTTTATGCCGGTATCGCCGATGCCCTCGAGGATATCGCGGCGCATTTCGTCAGCGAGCTCTTCAACGGTGGCGTATTTTACGTAGGGGTGGTGCGCCTTGTGGTAATAGTGGCCGCAGCCGACGATGATGTTTACGCCGGAGCGCTCGGAGACCTCCTTAAGCGCGATGGGGTCTCGGCCTATTTCGTCAAGGGTGCAGTCGACGATGGTGTTACCGCCGTGTGCCTTGAAGTATTCCATCTCACAAACGGCATCGTCAATGCCCTCGAGAAGTGCGTTATCAAGTATTGCGTAGGGGTCGGAAAAGACCTCGGCGCGGTTGGACATATTTATCTTCTCGCGGAAGATGGGGGGCTCGTTTCCCGTTACGTCAACGCATCCGCGCATATCGATGAAGATATGCTCGTGCGAGGAGCAGACGCCAAGGGCGTCCTCACTGATCGGTCCAAGTACTGTCTGTATCATATGATCCTCTCCTTTTTATTTCTTGTTATTTTTTCGGGTGGCGGTGCGGTATGCCTGAGGGGACATTCCCTCCTGCTTTTTGAAGGTCACGCCGAAGTATTTTGCCTCAGAGAAGCCGAGCATTTCCGAGATCGAAATGACGGTCATATCGGTGTCGGCAAGAAGCTTCTTTGCCTCGTCTATTTTAAGGCGGTTGAAGTACGAGATAAGGGACTCGCCCGTTTGCTCCTTGAATATCTTACAAATGAAGGAGCGGGAGTAATTGAACCTTTCGCAGACGTCCTTTAAGGATATTCTCTGACGGACGTTGTCACGCAGGTAGTCGGTGATTATGTCGACGAGGTCGGGATAGAACTTTTCCCTGCTCAAGAACACGACGTCGGTGCGTTTTTCCGAAAGGTGGCGGCGAAGAAGGCCGATGAAGAGGTATTCAAGCTGGAGGATTATCGCCTGCTGACCGCCAAAGGCGGGAGAGGGGATGGGCTCGAGCTGATCCCTGTCGTTCATTTTGAAGGTCGACTTGCACTCACCTATTATTTTTTTGATGCAGTATGCCTCGTCCTCGGTGGTGGCACAGGACACGCCCGAAAGCAGGCGCAAAGTGTGCGAGGTGCACTCGAAGCAGATGACGAAAACGCGGCTGGCGTTGCCCTGCTTTGACGAGTAGGAATGACGGCATCCGGGCTGGATCATTATGAGCTCGCCCGTTTTGAGGGGGCGGCGCTCGCCGTCTATATCGAGGGTTATTTCGCCCTGCTCAACGTAGCAAAGCTCATAAAAGTTATGCTCCTCGACGTAGTCCTTGTATTTGCCCTCGAAGTCGAGGTATTCAAGCGCTATAAGCTCCTTTACGTCAATGACGTTCAGAGTTCTGTGACGAAGATATGTTTTCATAAACTAAATCTCCTAATACTATTACACCATAATAATACCTTTTTTTAGCGCGCGAGTAAACTAAAAATCGTCCTTCTGAATACCAAAATATTCTTTAAAAATAATTTGATGGCATATTTTGTTGAGCATTATTATACAAAAATGGCGATCTGTTCACCGTTTGATTGTGGAATGTTGTTAATTTTGCTACCGAAATGGGGTGTTTTCAAAATATTTTGGTGCATATTCATTCTACCACAGGATGGGGCACAAGGCAAGAGATTTTCAAGAGAAAAAGGGGATTTTTCATCTTGGGAGTATATTATAGTGAAAGTAAGTGCCGAGGAGGTGTTGGCAGTGACGAAAAACGAGATAAGGACCTTGATGCGTGATGCGAGGCGTGCGCTTGGCGCAGAGGAAAGACGTGAGATGAGCAGGCGTGCTTGCGTTGCGCTGCTTGACACCGCGGAATACAAGAATGCGGCGAGCGTAATGCTGTACTGCCCTATCGGAAACGAGGTCGACACGGCCCTGATAGCCGAGCGTGCATTTGCCGACGGGAAGCGAGTTTCGTACCCTGTGACGGACGAGGCTAGCGGACGGATGACGGCCATTGAGGTGACTAAGGACAGCGAATTTGTACGCGGTGGATTTGGTATAAGAGAGCCTCGCGGCGAGGCTTGCGCGGCAGATATTGACCTTGTAATCGTGCCGGGTGTGGCGTTTGACCGCGAGGGCGGAAGGCTCGGATTTGGCAAGGGGTGCTACGACGGTTTCCTTGCCGGTGTCGGCGCGGTAAGGGTCGGGCTGTGCTACGGAATGCAGCTGACGGACGGTCTGCCGACCGAGGAGCACGATGCGAAAATGGATATGATCGTGACCGAAAATGAGGTCATAAGGATAAAGAAAAATGCTTGAGCGGTGGCTCAAGCATTTTTTACTACTTCTATTTTTTTGATGCCGTAGCGCTTGAAAAGTGCGACGGCGTTTTCTGTTATGCGCTCTCCGCTGATGACGATGGGGATCGCAGGCGGACAGGACACGGCGGGAGTTGCGGCGATGCGACCGACGGCATTATCGACCGAGATGATCTCGTGCTGCGAGAGGATCGCAGAGCGGATGCTCATAACACGCTCTGCGGGAAGAGTTGCATCAAGAGGCGCGGTGATAGGTGAGGTGGGTTTTACCGCTTTTAGCGCCGAGCGAAGCCTGTCAAAATCGGAGGGGGTGTTCGAGGGTGTGAGCATAAGGACGGCATAGGTGTCGTCGGAAAACTCGCATTCTACGCCATATTTGCGCAAATGGTCGCAAAATTCGCTACCCGTATAGCCAAATTCGGTGCATTTGAACACCATTTTAAGTGGCTCGGACTTGGCGGTGGGTACGGGGGAATTTCTCTTTATCAGCTCGATTTCTGCAATACACTCACGGAGTGATTTCGTGTAATCGGAGGCGAGGTAGCGGTTGGTGAGATCGAGGGATGAGAGGATAAGATATGAGGGGCTGGTCGAGGCGAAGAGTGAGAGTGCGGCACGCGCGCCCTCGGTATACTGCGACCAAGACTTTGATACGTGGAGATATGCGCCACCTGTGAGGGTGGGGAGCGTTTTATGTGCGGAGTCGGCACACATTGCCGCACCGAGGGCTATGGGGTGCATAGAGGGCTCGGTAAAGGCGAGGTAAGCGCCGTGCGCATTGTCGACAAGCAGGGGCACACCGTGGCGTGAGCAGACCTCGGAGAGCGACTTTACATCGGCGAGATTGCCGAGGTAGTCGGGAGAGGTGATATACACTGCAGCGTACCTTGCAACGGACAGTGCACGCTCAAGTGAGTCGGGGCTTATCGTGCTCATACAGATGTGCGAATTTGCTTCGGGATAGAGCCAATCGACCTCGATATCAAGGAGTGCGGCGGCGTTAACAAACGCCTTATGGACGTTCCTTGCGGCAAGGACGGTGGGGGGCGTGTCACTTTTTCGGCCGTTTATGGCTAGTGTGAGCATCGCCTGAATGGCAAGGGTGGAGCCCTGTGTGGAGTAGAAGGTATGCGCCGTGCCAAAGAGGCTTGTCGCGTTATTCTCGCTCTCCATTATTATTCCGTCGGGGGAATAAAGGACGTCCGCACCGCCGATCTCGGTGATGTCAAACGGCTCGCAGCCGAGGTATTCGATGCCCTTGTGACCGGGCATATGAAGGCGTGCAGCATCGCTTTCGGCATAGGCGCGCACGAAATCGTATATCGGGGTCTTCATTACTCCTCAGCCTCTGCGACCTGGAGCATTACGGCACATTCAATGCGCTTCTTGAAGAGCTCGCAGCCGTACTTATAAACGCCGTTGATGCTGCCGGTTGCGTGGTATGCGTTTGCGGCACAGCCGCCCGAGCAATAGAGCTTTGCCCAGCAGTCGCGGCATTCGGGACGGGAGTAGGAGTTGCAGCCACGGAATTCGTCCTGGATCGCGGTGTTCTTCACGCCGTCCCAGATGTTACCGAGGCTATACTTTTCATCACCTACGAACTGATGGCAGGGATAAAGCTCGCCCCAGGGGGTGACTGCCATATACTCGGTGCCCGAGCCGCAGCCGGTGATGCGCTTATAGATGCAGGGGCCGTGCTTGAGGTCGAGCATATAGTGATAGAAGGTAAAGGGTCTACCCTCTTTTTTACGCTTGATCATTTCCTTTGCAAGGATCTCGTACTGCTCGAAGAGCCCCGGAAGATCCTCATCGGTGAGGGCGTAGGGGTCGCCGGGGGGACATACGACGGGCTCCATAGAAAGCTCGGTGAAGCCGAGGTCTGCCATATGTATGATATCGTTGGTGAAGTCTACGTTATTGTGGGTATAGGTGCCTCTTACATAGTAGCCCTGATTGTTGCGGCTTTCAACGAGGCGCTTGAAGTTGGGGACGATGGTATCGTAGCTGCCCTTGCCCGTATAGTCGCGGCGGAAGTGGTCGTTTACCTCACGGCGGCCGTCAAGGGAGAGAACGACGTTGTGCATCTCCTTATTGATGAACTCCATCATCTCGTCGGTGAGAATCATACCGTTTGTGGTATAGGTGAAGCGGAAGTTCTTGTTATACTTGCCCTCGATGCTTCTTGCATACTCGACGAGCTGCTTTACAACGTCGAAGTTGAGCGAGGGCTCACCGCCGAAGAAGTCGACCTCAAGGTTACGGCGAGTGCCCGAGTTTGCGATAAGGAAATCGAACGCCTGCATACCTACCTCAAAGGACATAAGAGCGCGGTCGCCGTGGTACTTACCCTGGCTTGCAAAGCAATAGGAGCAGTTGAGGTTGCAGGTGTGTGCAACGTGGAGGCAGAGAGCCTTTACGACCTTGCTGTTGTTCTTATAGTTGTAGGCGAGGGACTCGTACTTATCCTCGGTAAAGAGCTTGCCAGCCGCCTCAAGTGCGCGGATATCGTCAAGGCAGAGGGATATATCCTCAGCGGTGACGTCGGGCATATTGCCGTATCTTTCGAGAATGGTATTTACGATCTCTTCCTCGGTATGGGTTTTATACATTTCAATAATATCGTATGCAACCTCATCGACCGTGTGGACCGAGCCGGAAACGGTGTCGAGGACGATATTATATCCGTTGAGCTTATACTGATGTACCATTTATGTATCTCCAAAAAGGGTTTTTGACAAGTTTAAGGGGCTGTCCTTACGGCAGCCCCTTATTACGAAAATTACTTGTTATTTTCGCACTGCTGATTTGCAACGCCGCAAGAGGTCTTGCACGCAGACTGGCAGGAGGTCTGGCACTCGCCGCATCCGCCGTTCTCAACGGTCTTTGCAATATCTTTGGTTTCAATAGTCTTAATTCTGTTCATTGGTATTACCTCCAAGATTATTAACGATGATATTATATCACACGCTTAAAATAATGTCAATAGTTATAGAAAAAACTTTTATCAACTCTTTTTGATGAGTCTGATATAGAATTCGACCGATTCGGCGATCTTATCAACGGCGAGCTTCTCGTTATTTCCGTGGACGCTTGCGTTTTCCTCGGGGGATAGGCGCATAGGCGAGAAGCGGTAGACCTTATCCGATATGACACCCCAATGACGGGCATCGGAGCAGGCGGTCATAAGATAGGGGGATACGATAGCCTCGGGCCAGGTGGTTGCCACGGATTCGGTGAGCCTGTACCAGCCCTCGCAGTCGGTGCTTGAGATGCTTGAGGGGTTGTGGCCGTCGATCTTGCGGACGGTGATGGAGTCGTCCTTTACGGTCTTTTTGATGTGTTCAAGAGTGCTGTCAACCGTTTCACCGGGAAGGATACGGGAGTTTGAGCACATTCTTGCATAGGGGGGTATAACGTTGATGCCCTTTGAGCCCTCCATCTGAGTAAATGCAAGGGTCGTACGGACTATCGCATTAAGCTGTCCACCCGATTTTTTGCCGATTAAATTTAACACGGGTCCGAAGCACCACAGGTTTGCGAAGATCATTCGGTACAAAAACGTGGAGTGGGGTGCGATGGTGTCGAGCATCTTTTGGGTGGGGGGTGTAAGGCGGTATTTGAAGGGGTGATTCTCTACCCTTACGCAGGCTGCGGAGAGCTTGCCGACGGGGGTGTGGGGCTTGGGCGCTGAGGAGTGACCGCCACCGCCGCTGATAGAATACTCGGCGTTGAGCATACCCTTCTCTGCAATTCCGATAACGGCGCAGGATTTCTTCACGCCGGGGAAAACGTTGTTGACTACGGCGCCGCCCTCGTCAAGCACGAGAGAGGGGGTGATGCCGTGCTCTTTAAAGAGTTCAACGACGTCGCGTGCACCGTGGCCGCTGACCTCCTCGTCACCTGCGAAGGCAAACCAGATATCGCGCTCGGGCACGAAGCCGTCCTTGATAAGAAGCTCGGCGGCGTTCAAGACCGCATTGAGCGAGCCCTTGGTATCAATGACACCTCTGCCCCAGAGGACGCCGTCCTCGATAATGCCGTCGAAGGGGGGCTTATCCCATTTATCCTCCTCGACGCTTACGACGTCGTAGTGCGCCATAAAGACGGTGGGGTCGCCGTCGGTCTTACCCTGCCATCTGTAAAGAAGGGCGCGGTTGCCGACACGGGAGGGAGAGCAGGTCTTGTGGACGTTGGGAAAGAGCCTCGGGAGAAGTCTTACGAATTTCTCGAACTCCTCTTCATCGTCAAGTGAGGGGTCGGAGTGAGAAACGGTGCGGCACTTTATCATCTCGGCGAGGTTCTCGGCAACGAGGTCGGCGGGCACGTCTATATGCTCTTTGGGCTCTCTTTTGACGTCTTTGGGCTTAAATTTCAGGGTACGTATTACAATTATGAGTACAAATGCGAGAATTATCGCACCGATAATATATCCGATCATCTTGCTTATATAAGTCCCTTCTTATAGAGAATTCTCGACACGACGAGGGTGAATACGACACCTACGGGAACCATAATTCCAACGGTGGAGGTGTTGATCGCGGGGACGAAAACGAAGAGGACGAGCATAAGAACGACGGGTGCGATAGAGATCTTCCAATTCTTTGAAATGAACACCACGCCGAGTGCGCCGAAGAGTGCGGGAAGCATCTGATCAAAGGCGGGCTGAAGCACGGGATTTGAAAGAATGGGAGCAAGGGGAACGATAAGGATAACACCGATGATTATGATCACGGTGGTAACGATCGAGGAAACCGCGATAGCGATGGTGGACACGATCTCACCCTCCTCGCTTTGTGCCTTTACGTTTGCGTTTTCAAGGGCGTTGAGGGCACAGGGGAGCTTGAGGTTGGAGATGTTACCTGTTACGAAGGAGAGGTAGGAGCCGCCCGCACCGAGCATAGGGATAAAGGTTATTACCTCTACCACACCGACTGCCCAATACATAGGCGCGGTGGCAAGAAGGCCGAGGCCGACGCCGCGCCAATCGGGTACTGCCTGAAATATGAGGCCGACCACGATGGGAAAGGCGATAAGAATGAACATTACGATAAGGTTCCATACGGTGCCGTCGCGGTGGACGGAGTCCATATACGATCTTTCGGGCTTATTTGCTTTCATCGTTTTTACCTCCTTATCCTAACCAATTCGTAAGCGGAATAGCGGCTGCCATACCGATCACCATACAGATGGGGAGCGCATAGTCGTTAAGCCATTTCCACTTAAGCTTTTTCATAGCGAGGCCGCAAAGGAGCATACACACCATACTTACGACCATTACGAGAACGGGAACGAGGCCCGAGGTCGCGGAGAAGGTATTTACTATCTCTTCCCCGTTGTCACCCGTGGTGACGGTGGTATAAACGCCGTCCTTTGCAAGCCAGAGGCGGCAGACGTCGGAAAATACGTAGCCGACGAAGGCGGAGATCATACCGATGAAAAGAGAGCTTTGAAGAATATCGGACCATTTCTTGTCCTTTTGCTCAAACTTAACGAGGCCGCGCTGCATCTTCTTTGCAACTACGGGAACGAGCCATATACCGACCATTATAGACACGGTCATAACGACGGTAACGGTGATATACTGAGATGCGGTCATACCCTTTGCAAGGTCGGCGAGGGTCATACCCATACCGCTTGCGGCGTTGGCGGCGGCGATGGTTTCATAGGAAAGCGAGCCGACGACCGAGAGGCGAAGCCACGGAAGGGCTATGCCAAGGGAGTTTGAGAGCGCAATTATAGTGATGACTATGGAAATTGCGGGGGCGATAGTGAATATCGCGGCGGTGAGCATAGTCTTTTTGATCTTCGTCATATCCATACCGATGGCCTTTGCGCGGCGGTAGGACTTCACAAGGAAGTATGCCGACTGTGCAAGGACGACGGCGATGATAACGCCGACGAGGACGAAGAGGAGGGGGTGATTGACGCTGAAGGTCATATTAACGCTCCTTTCGGTTGGTTTTTAGCGGTGGAAGAGCTTTTTGGTCTGGTATTTGGGCTCGGTGGTGAGGTAAACGCCGAGCTTGCGGAAGGTGTCGTTATCCACCTGAGAGAGAATGACGGTGGAATGCACCTCGGAATAGCGGAGCTTGGGAAGCACCTCGAGCGCCTTTGCGGCCTCGGGGTTATCTACCGCGGAGATAGCGAGGGCGATAAGCACCTCGTCGGTATGAAGGCGGGGGTTGTGGTTGCCGAGATTCTGCGTTTTGAGGATCTGAATGGGGGCGAGGATCTCGGGGGAGATGATGTTTTTATCCTCGGGAATGCCCGCAAGCGCCTTTACGGCGTTGAGTATTGCGGCTGCGGAAGCGCCGAGAAGGGGCGAGGTCTTGCCGGTTACGATACGGCCGTCGTTGAGCTCGATGGCTACTGCGGGGGTGCCGCCGTTGAGCTCAGACTTATCAAGGGCGGGCTTAACGCATCTGCGCTCGATCTCGGGGATTATACCAAGCTGCTGCATCAGTATCTCTATCTTTCCGATCTCGACGTCGGAGCCGTTGCCCTTTCTGCGATTTGCGATGGCGTTATAGTAGCGGCGGATGATCTCCTGTCTTGCGGCGGCACAGGTTGCGGCGTCGTCATAGATGCAGAAGCCTGCCATATTTACACCCATATCGGTGGGGGACTTATAGGGGCATTCGCCAAGGATGCCCTTGAACATAGCGCGAAGCACGGGGAACACCTCGACGTCGCGGTTGTAGTTGACGGTGGTGACGCCGTATGCCACGAGGTGGAAGGGGTCGATCATATTTACGTCTGCAAGGTCGGCGGTTGCAGCCTCGTAGGCGAGGTTAACGGGGTGAGAGAGCGGAATGTTCCAGATCGGGAAGGTCTCGAACTTTGCATAGCCCGACTTGATGCCCTGCTTGCTTTCGTGGTAGATCTGAGAGAGGCAGGTAGCCATCTTGCCCGAGCCGGGGCCGGGGGCGGTGACGACGACGAGGGAGCGGCTGGTTTCGGCATATTCGTTCTTACCGAAGCCCTCCTCGGACACGATGAGGGGGATATTGTGGGGGTAGCCGTCTATCTCGTAGTGCTTGTACACCTTTATGCCGAGGTTTTCAAGCTTGGTCTTGAAGGCGTCGGCAGCCGGGTGGGGCTTATAGCGCGACATAACGACGCTGCCGACGTAGAGGCCGTAGCCGCGGAATGCGTCGATAAGGCGAAGGACGTCGAGGTCATAGGTTATACCTATGTCGCCCCTGACCTTGTTCTTCTCAATATCGGCGGTATTTATGGAGATGATTATTTCGGCGACGTCCTTAAGCTCGATAAGCATCTTTATCTTACTGTCGGGAGCGAAGCCCGGGAGCACGCGCGATGCGTGGAAGTCGTCAAAAAGCTTGCCGCCAAATTCAAGGTAGAGCTTTTCTCCGAAAAGAGATATGCGCTCCTTGATCTTTTGCGACTGCAATTTCAGATATTTTTCGTTATCAAATCCCTCTTTAAACATACCGTCACCTCAAAGTTTTTAAATTAATGAATATATTTTAGCACAAAGTGGCGCCCTTTTCAAGTGCGGTACAATATTTACGCATATATATTTTGGAGAATTTCGACACGATTTTTGTGGCACATTTCATAAAAATCGTTCTGTTCACAAAAAAGTGTTGTATTGTGCGAAATTTAGTGGTAGAATTATAGATACCCCATTTAATACGCACTCGCACGAAAGGAATGCTATGAATAACAATTTTTACAACAACGGCGGCTATCAGTACGATAATCCGTTCACTAACGAGCCGCAGTATGATTTTTATGATGAGCTTGTCGTAAAGGATGCCAGAAAGGCGACCTCGCGCTCGATGCTGTCGCTGGTGCTTTATATGCTTATCGGCTATGCGGCTACGCTCGCTATCATTTTCGGCGTTCAGATAGCGGTCATCGGACTTATGAACGATGCCGCGCTTTACGAGAGAATAGCAAGCTCGATATACTACCAGCTGCTTGTAAGCACACTTCCTATGTACGCATTGGGAATACCTGCCGTGCTTATAACACTCAGAAAGATACCCAAGAAGCCGCTGCCCATTGAGAAGCCCAAGATGAGATTCGTTGAGTGGCTTGTAATGATCCCTATCGCTGAGGCGGCGATGCTTATCGGAAGCTATATCGGCACTTACGTCAGCGAGGTATATTCCTTTATGCTTGGCGTTGAAAACAACGATACGGTATCCGATCTTATTGCCGAGACTCCCCTGCCCCTTTTGTTCGTCCTCACCGTAATTCTCGCACCTATTTTCGAGGAGCTTATATTCAGAAAGCTGCTTCTTGACCGTCTTTCGGTTTACGGCGGCAAGTTTGCGATCATCGTAACTGCGGTTGCGTTCGGACTTTTCCACGGCAATTTTGACCAGTTCTTCTACGCTGCGCTTGTGGGCGTGGTGCTCGGTTACGTTGCTATAAAGAGCGGCAACTGGCTTTACTCGGTCGGTCTGCATATGGTTATGAACTTCATCGGCGGTATTCTGCCGGTATTCGTTAACGATAGCTACACAAGAGTGTATGAGTGGTACGAGAGTGCCGACCTCTCTGAATACGCTACGATTCCTGCGGATCTTATGGCTGACGCCGCTATTTTGACCTATTACTTCGCACTTATCGGCTCGCTTGCGATCGGCGGCGTTGTGCTTCTCGTTATCGGAATCAGAAAGAGATGGTTCAGAATTGACGAGAGAATGTCGGTAAGGATACCGAGAAAAAGAACGGCGGGCGTTATCTTCCGCGGAGTTGGCACTATCCTCTTCCTCGTTATGTCGGGAATACTTATCATTATGGACCTCTTTATGCCCTTGCTTGAGCAGGCGGCAGCAAGCGGTGGAATGGGAGTATAAAAATGGGTCTTAAGACACCTCACTATAACAAAGCGGTATGCGACGTGCCGTGGAACGTATATCCGAGGCCGCAGCTTAAGCGCGACTCGTTTTTGTGCCTTAACGGCCATTGGGATTTCGCAATGACGAGCGAGGACGGAAAGCCGCTTAAGTTTAACGAAAAGATACTCGTGCCCTTTCCGCCCGAGAGCGAGCTTTCGGGAATTGGACGCACGCCCGGAAAATACGAATTTTTACATTACAGAAGAAATTTCACCCTGCCTGAGGGCTTCAACAAGGGCAAGCTGCTTCTTCGCTTCGGTGCGGTTGACAGACTTGCGACCGTGAGCGTGAACGGCACCGTTGTCGGAACGCATAACGACGGATATTTACCCTTTTACGCTGACATCACGAGCCTTGTAAAAGAGGGCGAAAACGAGATTTATATAAAGGTCAAGGACAACCTTTCTCCCCTTTTCCCCTACGGAAAGCAGAAGAAAAAGAGGGGCGGTATGTGGTACACTCCCGTCAGCGGAATTTGGCAGACGGTGTGGCTTGAAAGCGTGCCTGAGGGCTATGTTGAGAGCATACGTATCGAACAGAATATGACCGAGGCCAAGATCACCGTTATCGGTGGAGTTGGCAAAATGACGCTTACTCTTAAGGACTCCGGAGAGGTTTATACCTTCGCGGGGGACAGCGTTACCGTGCGCCCTACCGACGGAAGGCTGTGGTCGCCCGAGAGCCCCTACCTTTACTACTTCACTATCAAGACGCAAAACGACGAGATCGAGAGCTATTTTGCCCTCAGAGAGGTCGGAATTTGTGACACGGGTGCCACCCGACGCCTTGCTCTTAACGGAAAGCCGTATCTTTTCAACGGCCTTCTCGATCAGGGATATTACCCCGACGGAATCTTTCTGCCGCCCTCGCCCGAGTGCTATGAGGACGACATTTTGCTTACAAAAAAGCTTGGCTTCAACACCTTAAGAAAGCACATAAAGCTCGAGCCTGCGATATTCTATCACCTTTGTGACAAGCTGGGTGTGGCGGTATTCCAGGATATGATCAACAACTCGAAATATTCCTTTATCCGTGACACTGCCCTGCCGACCGTCGGACTTAAGAGCAAGCCCGACAAGCACAGCCACAAGAACGCACTTTCGAGAAAGGCGTTTGAGCACTGTATGAGGGGTGTGATGAACACGCTTCACAACTATCCCTCCGTCGTGTACTTCACCATTTTCAACGAGGGCTGGGGACAGTTCTCGGCTGACGAGATGTACGACAAGGCGAAGGCGATCGACCCGTCGAGGATTATCGATGCGACGTCGGGTTGGTTCCACCGCAAGAGAAGCGACGTAAATTCGCTTCATATATATTTCCGTCCGCTCAAGGCGAAGGATGACGGCCGTCCGCTTGTTATAAGCGAGTTTGGCGGCTATTCACACCGCGTTGACGGACACCTGTTCGGAAACAAGAATTACGGCTACACCTCTTACCCCAGCGCGGGTGAGTTTGAAATGGCGGTATGCAAGCTTTACGACACTGAGGTGCGCGAGCTTATAAAGAGCGGCGCATCTGCGTTTATCTACACGCAGGTTTCGGACGTTGAGGATGAGACCAACGGCTTTATCACCTACGACAGAGCGGTCGTTAAGGTAGACACCGAAAAGGTGAGCCGAATTATGCGCTCGCTTAACGACGATGCCGAGGCGTTTGGCAAGGAGGATGTGAAATGAAGCTTTTGATCTGCTCTGACATTCACGGCGATCTTGACAGCTGCGAGAGGATGCTTGCGGCATTCGAGCGTGAGGGTGCGGACAAGATAGTTTTGCTCGGTGATATTCTTTATCACGGACCGAGAAACGACCTGCCCACATCTTATGCGCCGAAGAAGGTCATTGAGCTTTTAAATCCGCTGAAGTCGAAGATAATTGCGGTGCGCGGAAACTGTGACGCCGAGGTCGACCAGATGGTGCTTGAGTTCCCTATCATGGCGGACTATGCAAGGATCGAGGCAGACGGCCTTTCCATCTTCGCAACACACGGTCATCACCACAATACAACTACCCCTCCGCCCCTTGAAAAAGGCGAAATAATGTTACACGGGCATACACATGTGCTCAAAATCGAGAAATTTGGTGAGGGCAACTTTTACATCAATCCCGGCTCGATTGCGCTCCCCAAGGAGGGCAATCCACGCTCGTATGCGGTGTATGAAAACCGCACGTTTACGATCAAGGAGCTTGACGGAAAAGTCATAATTCAAAAACGGTTTTAAAGATAAAAATCAACACCTTGCACAGGACTTCATATAATGTTGAAGAAATCCTATGCGAGGTGTTTTTTTTATGAGTATTGCGTATTACAACGGCAGAATTTGTGAGGTCGGCGAGGTGGCTATACCCCTGACCGACAGGGCGGTATTTTTCGGCGATGGGATATACGATGCGGCGATAGGAAGGTGCGGTCGGATATACCTTGAGAATGAGCATATCGACAGGTTTATCGGCAATGCAAAGAGAATGGGTATTCCCCTGCCCTTTGGCCTAGAGGAGCTTTTAGGCCTTTTGCGAGAGCTTGTCAAAAGATCGGGGGAGGAGTGCTTTTTTCTCTACTTTCAGCTATCGAGATACAGTGCACAAAGGCGGCACGCCTGCCGGGAAAAGGAGAGGTCAAACCTGCTTGTAACGGTGACGGGAATTCCCCTGCCCGACCCTAAAAGGCGGCTGTCGCTCGTGTCCTATCCCGACAAGAGGTATGAATACTGCCATATCAAGACCCTGAATTTGCTGCCTGCGGTACTGGCATCGGGCTTTGCCGAGGGAATGGGGGCTGACGAGGCGGTATTTCACAGGGGTGAGGTCGTGACCGAGTGTGCACACTCTAACATTTCGATACTCAAGGGCGGCGCGCTGATAACCCATCCGACCGACACTCACATACTGCCCGGAATTGCGAGGGCGAGAGTGATAGATCTATGCAAGGAAATGGGGGTTAAGGTCGAGGAGCGTGCATTTACGAGAGGCGAGCTTATGCGCTCGGATGCGGCGCTTGTGACGAGCTCATCGAAGCTTTGCCTTATGGCAAGGTGCGTGGACGGCGTGTCGCTGAGGGGGAGGGATAAGGGCCTTGCAGATGCGATATGCGAGAGATTTTTTGACGAATTTATGACGAAAACGGGTGAAATATGACGGCGGCGGTGTAAATTTTTTTAATTTTTTGATAACTTTGTGCTTATTTTATCAATTTTCTTGCGTGATTATATTGCTTTTTTTATTTTATATGTTATAATATTTATAACTGTAAGTGACCGGTATACCGTTCCCTACAAATAAAAGGAGGATATAACATGCTCAAAAAGCTTTCCACCGTTCCCTTCAAGGGCACGGCAGAACAGGATGCGCGTCTCCAAGCTGTAATCGACGCGAACAAGCACGACAAAAGCCGTCTTATGTCTGTAATGCAGCAGGCACAGGACATCTACGACTACCTTCCCATCGAGGTTCAGAAGAAGATCGCCGATGGTATGGGCGTTTCGCTCGAGAAGGTTTACGGCGTTGCTACATTCTACGCACAGTTCTCTCTTACCCCTAAGGGAAACTACCACATCGCGGTTTGCCTTGGTACTGCGTGCTACGTACGCGGTTCAGGCGACATTTACGACAAGCTCCAGGAGGTGCTCGGCATTTCCGGCGACGAGTGCACGGCTGACAGAAAGTTCTCTCTCACCGCTTCTCGCTGCATCGGTGCTTGCGGTCTTGCTCCCGTTCTTACCGTTAACGAGGACGTTTACGGCAGACTTACCACCAAGGACGTTGAGGGCATCGTAGCTAAGTACAACTGATTTTGATCATTCCAACGCAACCCCGCTAAATTCAATAGGAGGTCTGCTATGAAGATATCAAGAATTCAAGAGCTGCTCGGCGCAGAGGTGCTGACCGGTGAGGAAAATCTCGGTAAGCACGTATATTCAGCCTTTGGCTGTGATCTTATGAGCGACGTTCTTGCCTGCGTAACCGATCAGGCAGTTTTGCTCACGGGTCTCGTTAACCCTCAGGTTATCCGCACCGCGCTTATGCTCGATATGGTGTGTATCGTTTTCGTCCGTTCGAAAATGCCTAACGAGGAAATGCTTGCTCTCGCTAAGGAGAACGGTATCGTTATGATGTGCACCGACAAAACGCTTTACAATTCCGCGGGTATTCTCTACACCAACGGTCTTGTAGGCACGAAAGAGGCAGTCAAGTGACCGATGATATCGTTTTCCGCTACCGTGTAGACGGAGACGACTTTACCTCCGCGGGTCAGGCATCCGTACAGGTCAAGAAAAATCTCAGGCAGCTTGGACTTGACACTGAAACGATACGACGCGTTTCTATCGCTATGTACGAGGGCGAGATAAATATGGTCATTCACGCGGGCGGCGGCACAGCCGAGGTGCGCGTTACGAGCGACCGTATAATTATTACCCTTGAGGATAGCGGCCCCGGAATAAAGGACATCGATCAAGCCATGCAAGCAGGCTATTCAACCGCGCCCGACAGTATTCGTTCTTTGGGATTTGGCGCGGGTATGGGTCTTCCCAATATGAAAAAGAACAGCGACGAGATGACGATAGAATCTACCGTCGGCGTCGGAACTAAAATAGTGATGCAAATTATGTATAAGGAGTGACGGATATGGCTAAATACCTACACTCCGTGCTTCTCGACGAGGAGAAGTGCACCGGCTGTACGACCTGTCTTAGACACTGCCCCACAGAGGCAATAAGAATCAGGAACAACAAGGCGGTTATAAATGCAGATAAGTGCATCGACTGCGGCGAATGTATCAGACATTGCCCGCACAAGGCAAAGAAGGCTGTGTGCGGCAAGCTGGCAAATATGGACCGCTTTAAATGGAAGATAGCTCTTCCCGCCCCTACCCTTTACGGACAGTTTGATAATCTTGAGGACGTGGATTACGTTCTTAACGGTCTTTTGAAGATCGGATTTGACGACGTTTATGAGGTTTCAAAGGCGGCGGAGCTGGTATCTGCCTACACAAGACTTTACCTTAATTATGACGGAATAGTAAAGCCGGCGATAAGCTCGGCGTGTCCCGTTATAACGAGGCTTATAGCTCTGCGCTTTCCCTCTCTTGCAGATCACGTGATACATATGCTTCCGCCTATGGAGATCGCGGCGAAGCTGGCAAAGGAGAGAGCGCTTGAAAAGCATCCCGAGCTTGCGCCCGAGGACATCGGAGTGTGCTTTATCACTCCCTGCCCTGCAAAGGCAAGCTACGTCAAGAACGGATTTGGCGAATATAAGAGCTTGGTTGACGAGGTTATCCCGATCAACGACATCTATTTCTTACTTATAGGTAAGATGAGCCAGAACGACAACATTGAGATGCTTTCCGAATCGGGCAGGATAGGTCTTGGCTGGGCAAGGTCCGGCGGAGAGGCTACCGCGATATTCAACGAGGATTACCTTGCGGCTGACGGAATCGAGAACGTTATACACGTGCTTGACCAGATCGAAAACGGTAACATTCCCCCGCTTGAATTTATCGAACTTAACGCCTGCACGGGCGGCTGCGTAGGTGGCGTTCTGGCGGTGCAGAATCCCTTTATTGCAAAGGCGAGATTGCAGACGCTCAGAAGATATCTCCCCATTTCACAAAATCTGCCGTCAAAATCCGAGGGCTACATCCCTGCTGATTATCTGTTTGAGGATATGCCCGAATATTTCACCGTTTCAAGACTCGGCAGCTCTATTGGCGAGTCTATGAGAATGATGGCGGACATTCAGAATCTTAAGGAAACTCTCCCCGGTATAGATTGCGGCGCGTGCGGTGCTCCGACGTGCAGAGCCTTTGCCGAGGACGTGGTTAAAAAACTCGCTTGTGCCGACGGCTGCTACATAAACCAGTGCAAGAGATCGGCAGAAAAGGAGTAAGCTTATGACCGTTGAGCAGTTTATAAGCCAATCGGGCTTTAAGGCCATATCTCTTCCCCATCCCGAAAGGGAGATCTCGGGCTGTTATATCGGAGATCTTCTCAGCTGGGTTATGGGCAGATGCGGCCAAGATGAATTGTGGATCACGATCATGTCGAACGTTAACGTTGTTGCAGTCAGCACCCTTGCCGACGTCGCGTCGGTAATTCTGGCAGAGGGGGTAACCCTCGATGACGAGGTGCTTGAGGTAGCGCGCACCAAGGGTGTGAACGTCATCTCAACCGACCTTTCAGCCTATGAGGCTGCGCTTGCCGTAGCGGCTTTGATAAAATGAGTCGCTATTACTACGACCTGCACGTTCACTCCTGCTTATCTCCCTGCGGTGACGACGATCAGACACCTGCGAATATCGCCGGAATGGCGACGCTTTGCGGTCTTAATATCGTTGCCCTGACTGACCACAACACTACGAAAAATTGCCCGGCGTTTTTTGCCGCGGCGAAAAGATACGGCGTTATTCCCGTGGCAGGTATGGAGCTTACCACGTCGGAGGATATCCACGTCGTGTGCCTCTTTGAAACGCTTGAGGACGCGACGGAGTTTGATGCCTTCGTAACGTCAAAGAGGGCCGGTGTGAAAAACCGCCCCGAGATCTTCGGCAGGCAGACGGTGCTTGACGAGAACGACGAGCTCCTCTACGAGGAGGACGAGCTTCTTTTGTATGCTACGTCGATCTCGGTTGACGAGGTGCCCTCCGCGGTAAAGAAATTTCGGGGAGTGTGCTACCCTGCTCATATTGACAGGGATGCAAACGGCTTGATTGCCGTGCTCGGTGACATTCCGCCCGATTGCGAATTTGATTTCTTCGAGCTTCACGACGGCGAGAGGATAGAAGAATTTGCAGAAAAATACGGTATAGCGAGGAATTGCTTTATCGTAAGCTCAGATGCACATTACCTGACCGATATCCGAGATAAAGAATTTTACTTTGAGATCGATGACGAGCCTTACAGCTCGGCGAGGGTACGCAGTGAGCTATTCAAAATGTTAAGGAGGGGCGCTGAATGAAGGAGCTATCGCTTAACATACTCGACATAACCGAAAATTCCACGAAGGCCGGTGCAACCTTGGTTGAGATATTTCTTACCGAGACGGACACTACCCTCACGATAGAGATATCCGACAACGGCTCGGGAATGACGGACGAGGTAAGACGGTCGGTTATCGACCCGTTTTACACCACGAGGACTACAAGAAAGGTAGGACTCGGCATACCGCTTTTCAAGTTTGCGGCTGAGCAGACGGGCGGCGGTATTGAAATTGAATCGAGGCATATTGATCTTCACCCCGATGACCACGGAACAAAGGTCAAGGCCACCTTCTTTAAAAATCACATCGATTTTACCCCGCTTGGCGATATTAAGTCAACGCTTACGACGCTGATACAGGGGCATCCCGATACTGATTTTCACTTTTTACACACCTTCGGCGACCGCACGGTGGAGCTTGACACGAGGGCTATGCGCGCGGTGCTTGAGGGAATTCCTCTCGATTCCTTTGAGGTCCTTATATGGATCGGGGAAACCGTTGAGGAGCAATATCAAGGTTTTAATTAAACAAAAATAAAGCAATACACGAAAGGAACACAAAATGAAATCTTTGGCTGAACTTCAGGCAATCAAAGAAAGAATGAAGGACAAGATCGTTCTCCGTGAAGGCGCTGGCGACGTGCGCGTTGTAGTCGGTATGGCTACCTGCGGTATCGCTGCCGGTGCTCGTCCCGTTTTGAACGCTTTTGTTGAGGCAGTTGCTGCCGAGGGACTTTCCGAAAAGGTAAGAGTTTCCCAGACCGGCTGCATCGGTCTGTGCCAGCTTGAGCCCATCGTAGAGATCTACGAGGCAGGCAAGGACAAGATCACCTACATCAAGATGACTCCCGAAAAGGCAAAGGAAGTTGTCGAAAATCACTTAAAGGGTGGCAAGGTAGTTACGGAGTATACCGTAGCGGGTGCCAACTGAGGAGGTAAATTATGATTCGTTCACACATTCTTATCTGTGGCGGTACAGGCTGTACCTCATCGGGTAGCGTAACTCTTCAGAAGGCGTTCAATCAGAGCATCGAAGAGTTTGGTCTTGCCGAAGAGGTTAAGCTCGTTCAGACCGGTTGCTTCGGTCTTTGCGCGCTCGGTCCTATCGTTATCATCTATCCCGACGGAACCTTCTACAGCCGCGTTACCGAGGCTGACGTAAAGGAGATCGTTGAGGAGCATCTTCTTAAGGGTAGAGTCGTTGAGCGCCTCGTTTACAGAGACGAGAGCGTTGCAGGCGTTGCTGAGAAGGCAGCGAAGGACCTTTCCCTTAACGATACTGCATTCTACAAGTCCCAGAACCGTGTAGTTCTCCGTAACTGCGGTGTTATCGACCCCGACAACATCGAGGAGTACATCGCTATGGACGGTTACGCAGCACTTGGTAAGGTACTTACCGAGATGACTCCTGAGGACGTTATCAAGGTTGTTACCGATTCCGGTCTTCGCGGAAGAGGAGGCGGAGGCTTCCCCACCGGACGTAAGTGGGCTCTTTGCGCACCTAACAAGGCTGACCAGAAGTACGTTGTATGTAATGCAGACGAGGGTGACCCCGGAGCATTCATGGACCGTTCCATTCTTGAAGGTGACCCCCACTGTATCATTGAGGCTATGGCTATCTGCGGTTACGCAGTTGGCGCAACCAAGGGTTACGTTTACGTAAGAGCTGAATATCCTATCGCTGTTACCAGACTTCAGAAGGCTATTGACGATGCTAAGGCATACGGTCTTCTTGGCAAGAACATCTTCGATTCCGGCTTTGACTTTGATCTTGAGATCAAGCTTGGCGCAGGTGCGTTCGTTTGCGGCGAGGAAACCGCTCTTATGACATCCATCGAGGGCAACCGTGGCGAACCCCGTCCCCGTCCTCCCTATCCTGCAGTAAAGGGTCTGTTTGGCAAGCCTACCGTTGAATACAACGTTGAGACCTTTGCTAATATTCCTCAGATCATTCTTAACGGCGCAGAGTGGTTCTCATCTATGGGTACCGAAAGATCTAAGGGTACCAAGGTATTTGCTCTCGGCGGTAAGATCCAGCACACCGGTCTTGTTGAGATTCCCATGGGTGTTACTCTTGACACCATTATCAATGAAATCGGCGGTGGTATTCCTAACGGCAAAAAGTTTAAGGCAGCTCAGACCGGCGGTCCTTCCGGCGGTTGTATTCCTGCAAGCCTTATCAACACCGAGGTTGACTACGATATCCTTGTTGCTCTAGGCTGTATGATGGGAACCGGTGGTCTTAACGTAATGGACGAGGACAACTGTAT
>JAZRAF010000117.1:0-3136 GCA_045634425.1 Eubacteriales bacterium
TGGCTACGATCCGACTTTGATGAATGGAATTTTCCCACCTTCACCTCATCCAAGCTTAAAAGCGTTGAGGTGACGTTCAGAAAATATTTCTACAAGGATATTCCCGATGCGCACGCGCTTGCACCGAACGTTGCAACGACCTTCCTTGAAGGATATTACGACACGGTGGCACTTGATGACGAGGGCAAGGTGACCGATGCGATCATCGACTCCTACGTTTCATCCCTTGGAGACAGATATTCGATATACCGCACCAAGGATGAGTATAACGATTACTCCTCCTCAATGAGCGGCAACTACACGGGCATCGGCATCGTCGTTACGAAAAGTGAGGGCGGCCTTATCCACGTAAACAGCGTAAACGAGGGCGGCAGCGCACACGAGATGGGCCTTAAGGCAGGCGACCTTATCACGGGCGTTAACGGGATCTCGGTTCTTGAGCGCGGATACGAGGATTCGATCAATGCGATCTCAGGACCCGAGGGCACGACCGTCACACTCACAGTAGAGCGCGCGGGCGAGGTCCTTAACTTTACTCTTACAAGACGCAAGCTTGTTGAAAGCTCGGTCAGCTATTCCCTTGAAAACGGAATAGGATATATCAAAATTTCCTCCTTTAAGTCCAACACCGACGAGCAATTTATCGAGGCGGTTGACTATATGGAGAAAAACGGTGCCAAGGGCGTTATATACGATCTGCGCAACAACACGGGCGGATACCTTTCTTCCGTTTTGAACGCGCTTGACTACGTTGCGCCTAAGGGAACCACCCTTGCAAGCTTCTCAAACGATTACGACGATGACGAGATATCAAGGAGCGCGCACTCCTTCCTCATTCCGTCGGTAGTAATATGCAACGAAATGACGGCCTCGGCAGGCGAGCTTTTCACCGCAGGGATCCGCGACCTTGCAGATATGGGACATCTTGATGCGGCACTCGTCGGCACCAAGACGTTTGGCAAGGGAATTATGCAGTCCACCTTTACACTTTCGGACGGCTCGACGATCACGATGACCGTCGCCTATTATATGCCCCCCTCGGGCAAGAATTATCACGACGTTGGCATAACGCCCGACGTTGTAATAGAGCGCTCTGTCGAAGGCGATGCACAGCTCGATGCGGCAGAGGCGGCATTACAGTCACTTCTTCTTAAAAACAAATAAAAATAACACACCAGGAGATATACAAAAATGGAAACCAAGACCTACACCCCCCAAGGCTTTAAGGCTCTTCAGGATGAGCTCGATTACCTCGTTACCGTAAAGGTAGAGGAAAACAAAAAGGACATTTCCACCGCTCGCGCATTCGGTGACCTTTCTGAGAACAGCGAGTATGACGAGGCAAAGGCTGAGCAGGGCAAGATCCACGCGCGCATCGCAGAGCTTCGCGTGATGATCGCACACGCTAAGGTTATCGACGAGTCCCAGATCGACGAGTCCGTTATCAGCGTTGGCTCCATCGTTAAGCTTTTCAACGTTGAGCGCAACAAGGAATTCACCTATCACATCGTAGGATCTTACGAGACCGACCCCGTAAACGGCAAGATCTCCGACTCCTCCCCCATCGGCATCGCGCTTCTCGGCGCAAGAGCAGGTGACGAGGTCGTTGTTGAGGGCGTAAGAGAGCAGCACCTCAGAATCCAGACCGTTACCAGAGCAAAGGAAGCGTAAGGCTTCAAGAACTCTCGGTTATCAAGTATATTGAAAGGAAGTTCAGAAAATGGCAGACAACAACCAGACCTTTAATTCGACCAGCGAGCTTGCCGTAAGACGCGAGAAGCTGGCTGCACTCGTTGAAGCGGGCAACAACCCCTTCGAAATAACCAAGTATGACGTGACCCATTCATCCGTTGAGGCTATCAAGCTTTTCACCGAGCGTGAGGCTGAGCTTGCCGAGGGCGAGGAGATCGCAGTAAGACTTGCAGGCCGTATGATCGCAAAGCGCGTTATGGGTAAGGCATCCTTCGGCCGTATCCTTGACGGCGAGGGCGAGATCCAGATCTACACCTCTCGTGACGACCTTGGCGAGGAGGCTTACGCAGGCTTCAAAAAGTGGGATATCGGCGACGTTCTCGGCCTTGAGGGCATAATTTTCCGCACACGTACCGGAGAAATCTCGCTCCACGTTAAGAAGGCGACCCTTCTTGCAAAGAGCCTTCTTCCCCTCCCCGAGAAGTTCCACGGTCTTACCAACCTCGAGCAGAGATACAGACAGAGATACGTTGACCTTATCGCTAATCCCGGCGTAAAGGACACCTTTATCAAGCGCTCCAAGATCCTCAGACTTATCAGAGATTACCTCGACTCCAAGGGCTTCCTTGAGGTTGATACTCCTATTCTCGTTCCCCTTGAGATCGGCGCATCCGCGCGTCCCTTCGTAACTCACCACAACACCCTTGATATGGATATGTATCTCCGTATCGAGACCGAGCTTTACTTAAAGCGCCTTATCGTAGGCGGTATGAACAAGGTTTACGAGGTTGGCCGTATCTTCAGAAACGAGGGTATGGACCCTAAGCACAACCCCGAGTTCACCTCTATTGAGCTTTACCAGGCATACACCGACTACTACGGAATGATGGACCTTGTTGAGGAGCTTTACAAGATGCTCGCAACCGAGGTTTGCGGCTCTACCAAGATCACCTACCAGGGCATCGAGATCGACCTTGGCAAGTGGGAAAGACTCACCATGGTTGACGCAGTTAAGAAGTATGCAGGCGTTGACTACAACGATTGGAAGACCGACGAGGAAGCACGCGCAGCTGCAAAGGCTAAGCACGTTGAGGTACCCGAGAATGCAACCCGCGGTACCGTGCTCGTAGAGTTCTTCGACGCTTACGTTGAGGACAAGCTTATTCAGCCCACCTTCATTTACGATTACCCCGTTGAGAACAGCCCCCTTGCAAAGAAGAAGCCCGAGAATCCCCTCTTCACCGAGAGATTCGAGTACTTCATCAACTGCACCGAGTACGGAAACGCATTCTCCGAGCTTAACGACCCCATCGACCAGAAGGAGCGCTTCGAGCGCCAGGTTGAGGCAAAGCGCAAGGAAGAGCCCAACTGCAACGCAGAGGTTGACTACGACTACATCACCGCGCTTGAGTACGGTATGCCCCCCACAGGCGGCCTTGGTTTC
>JAZRAF010000118.1:0-1571 GCA_045634425.1 Eubacteriales bacterium
GTCACTTCGCTATATACGCCTGTAAAAGTAACAAGATTTTTTTCATCTCTCCACCGCCTTTCTGGGTTTATTATAGCATAATTTTGATCGTTTGTAAAGAGTGATGTTGCGGCTACGCCGCAGTGATGTTATGGCTTCGCCACAGTGATGTATTGCGCCCTTGGCGCAAAGGGTTGAGATGTTTGCCCACTTCGCCGCAAGGCGAAACATCACTCACGCAGTGAACATCACTGCCAAAGGCAACATCACTTGCCCGCAAGGGCAAACATCGTCCCAAAACAAAAAGCACTTCTTGCGAAGTGCTTTTTGTTTTCGAGGCGCCACCCGGAATCGAACCGGGGATAGAGGTGTTGCAGACCTTTGCCTTACCGCTTGGCCATAGCGCCTTATTATTCCTTTATATAAAAATCGGGCACGACTCTTCGTGCCCTGCTTGGAGCGGATTACGGGGCTCGACCCCGCCACCTTCGCCTTGGCAAGGCCACGCTCTACCAAATGAGCTAAATCCGCATTGGTGCCTCCGGTCGGAATCGAACCAAGGAGACGAGGATTTTCAGTCCTCTGCTCTACCAACTGAGCTACAGAGGCATACAGCTCTCGCTGTATTATGTTGGCGACCCGAAGGGGACTCGAACCCCTGACCTCTAGCGTGACAGGCTAGCGTTCTAACCAACTGAACTACCGGGCCGTATGGTGGGAACAATAGGGCTCGAACCTATGACCCTCTGCTTGTAAGGCAGATGCTCTCCCAGCTGAGCTATGCTCCCATACGCCGTCCGCTATTGCCGACGACTTGGATATTATAACATATCCTTTTTGTTTTGTCAATACTTTTTTGAAAAAAAGTTTTTATTTTTTTGATTTTTTTATCATCTTTTCGATGTCGCTCTCACTGAAGATCTCCTTGCGACCGCAGAAACGGCAATTGACCTCAAGCTCTCTCGCCTTTCCTTCAGCCTCCTGCTCGTCGAGCATCTTATAAAGATCGCCCTCGCCGAGTGTGATAAGCGCTCTCTCGACTCGCTCTCTTGTGCAATCGCACTTATATTCCACGATAAGCTCGTCGAACGCGTCAAAGGCAATTCCCTCGAGCGCGATATTTGCGATGTCCATATTCGAAAGTCCCTTGTCGAACATTCTCGAGACGTTAGAGAGCTTCTGCACGTTTGCCTCAATGGCGTTCACGGTGTCGGGATTTGCGAAAGGAAGGAGCTGGATCATAACTCCGCCTGCCGCGCGGCAGGTGCGGTCAACGTCGACAAGCACTCCGAGCGCGCAAACTGTGGGAACCTGCTCGCTGGTCGCGTAGTAGGATGCGATATCCTCTGCTATCTCGCCGCTGACGAGCGGTATCGAGCCGGTATAAGGCTCGCCGTCGCCGATATCGCGGATGAGCGTGAGCAGACCTTTTCCGACCGCGCCGCCAACGTCAAGCTTGCCGTTGGGCTTCAAAGGCAGGTCGACGTCTGGATTGCTGATATAGCCGCGCACGTTTCCGATATAATCGGAGACCGCCAGCACGTGTCCCGCAGGACCGTCGCCATTGAGCGCAACCGTAATGGTAAAGTCGG
>JAZRAF010000119.1:0-1200 GCA_045634425.1 Eubacteriales bacterium
GGACCGGAGATGGTAACTACCTTTCCGCCGAGCTCGCCTATCTTCTTTACTGCGCCCCATGCAACGTTACCGAAGCCGGAGATAGCGAAGGTCTTGCCCTTGATGCTGTCGCCGAAGTGCTCGAGCATCTCAACGGTGTAGTAAACCGCGCCGTAGCCGGTAGCCTCGGGACGAATGAGAGAGCCGCCGTAAGGAATGCCCTTACCGGTGAGAACGCCGGTGAACTCGTTTGCAATGCGCTTGTACTGACCGAACATATAGCCGACCTCACGCGCGCCAACGCCGATGTCACCTGCGGGAACGTCTGTGTCGGGGCCGATGTACTTAACGAGCTCGGTCATAAAGCTCTGGCAGAAGCGCATAACCTCTGCATCGGACTTGCCCTGGGGGTCGAAGTCGGAGCCGCCCTTACCGCCGCCCATGGGGAGGGTGGTGAGCGAGTTCTTGAAGGTCTGCTCGAAGCCGAGGAACTTAATGATAGACTCGTTTACAGAGGGATGGAAGCGGAGACCGCCCTTGTAAGGACCGATCGCGCTGTTGAACTGTATTCTGAAGCCGCGGTTGACCTGAACCTTGCCGTTGTCGTCGAGCCACGGAACTCTGAACTTTATAATTCTCTCGGGCTCTACCATACGCTCGAGAACGCCGCTCTCAATATACTTGGGGCTCTTCTCGACAACGGGCTCGATGGAGGAAAGAACCTCCTCGACGGTCTGGTGGAACTCGGTCTCGCCGGGGTTACGTCTCTTGACGGTTTCCATCAGCTGATTAAGATACTCTGATTTGAACATTGTTTTTCACCTCAAAAATTTGATTGATGCTATGATTATACTACAAAAGCGCGAAAAAATCAATATTTTTCTCAATATTTTTGCAATATTTTTTGCAAGTTTTTGTCGAAATTCCTCCAAATTCGTCACTCTTTTAACGTTTTTGGGTATAAAGTTGCAATAATTATGCATCGCGGCTTCAAATTTGGCTATTTTTTCTTGGTTTTGCGAGCCTGCCTCTCGGGCATAATAGCAAGAAAACGGGGAGGCCGGCAAAATGAATCTGAAAAGCGTGATACGCCTGCCGGCAAAGGCGGGCGCCTGGTACGTGGCATCGGGTGCGATGATAAAGCTCTGCGGTATGTCGGCAACGCCCTATTTCACTCGCGTGATGAGCCCCGAGGAGTACGGCAGATACTCGCTATATATG
>JAZRAF010000120.1:0-8062 GCA_045634425.1 Eubacteriales bacterium
GTTTTTTAGTTTTGGTTGGCAGACCATACCTATTCTACCAAAGGAGGATGTTTTTGTCTATGCATAGCTAAAGCTTTTTGGAACCACCAGCCGGACTGGTGGTTTACGAGCGAAGCCTTTTACAAAGTCTTCGCTATACAATACAAAAGGCGTGGATCTTCATCCACGCCTTATTTTTATTTTTTTATCATTCTTAAAATGTTTGACTTATACTTCGAGCGGGTGTCCTTGAAGGACATTTTCTCTGCGGCGGTGTAGAGGTCGTAGGCATAACGCTTGTCGCACTCGACGCCGCGGCCGAATTCATAGAGGCAACCGAGGGTGTAGACCGCCTTCGGATGCTTGAACTCGATCGCTACGGTGAGGACCTTAACGGCCTCGGAAAACTTCTTTTGATATATCAAGCGCATCGCCTGCGAGTAAAGCTTATCCGCAAGGTGGCGCTTTTTGTTTTCGTAGAGGCGAACAAGCTCACGTTTGGCGCGCTCGTCACCGTTTTTGTAGGCACGTGTGAGATTTTTTGCGGCCATATCGAAGTTGAACGCAACGCCAACGCCGCGGGAATAGCATATTCCGAGGGGGAAATACGCCTCCTCGAGTCCTGCGTTAGCACTCTTCTGATAGTAGTCAAACGCAAGGGGGCGATCCTTCTTTGTGCCGATGCCGAGGGCGTAGCACTCGGCGAGCTTGAGCATTGCGGGAATGCAGCCCATCATAGCCGAGATAGCGTAGCCGCGGAAGGCTCTTTCGGGGTCGGTATCCTCATCACGGGTTGCGTGATAATAATAGCCCTCACGGGATGCGCGGATGCTTGCCGCCTTTTCCTCAGCGGTGGCAACGCCACCCTTTGCGGCGAGCTCATAAAGCTCGCAGGCCTTGGCCACGTCCCTACCCGTGTAGCTTTTACTGTGGTAAATGTCACCCATAAGCTCGTACGCCTCGGCGTTTCCAAGCTTGCCCGCGTGCTCGAATGAGTCGAGGGCGAGGGAGATGTTCTGCGGTACTACCGCACCGCTTCTGTAAACGAGGCCGAGCATCGTGTATGCACGTGCGCTGCCGCCTGCCGCCGCGCGGGTCAGGACTCTAATTGCCTCGTTGGGATTCTTGCCGCTCTCGTCAAAGAGAAGGTGCTCGGCAAGCTCGCACATCGCATCGGTGTCACCGCGCTCGGAAAGCAGGCCGTTGAGGTATGCCTCAGCCGTCTGGAAACCGGAGCGTCTTGCCTCGCCGAGGAGCTCGCGGATCATCGTATCGTAATTCTTGCAGGGGATGGCAGGTGCCTCGTCTGCCTTTACCGAGCGAAGCTTGTACGCCATTTTGATGGCGTGGAGCGGGGGAAAGGTGAGCTTGTCCATATACCACTTTGCATAGCTCTCGTTCTGCTCTATTCCGTCGCCGGTAAAGTATCTCGACGCGAGCTTGACGATCGCATCAACGTCGTCACCCGATGCGGCAAGATAGTAATAGTAGTTAGCGTATTCGTGCTTACCGAGCTCGGCATAATTGTCTGCCGCACCGAGGTATGCCGAGGCGCAGCCGAGCACCGCCGAGAAAGAAAGCCAGAAGCGGCCGGCGGCATCGTTCATACGCGACACAAGACGGGAATATCTGTACGCCGAGGTGGCGTCGTTTTTCTTTGCTGCGCGATAAAAATAATCGGTTGCGAGGTCGATATCTCTCGGCACGAGCGAGCCCTTTTCAAGCAGCTTTGCATACTCGCGCTCGCCTGCGGTGTCACCCATATCGGCAAGAATGAGAAGATTCTCCACCACGGTTTCGTATTCGCCCGCTTCCTTTGCAGCCTTAACTTCCTTTTTAAGCTCAAGCATCTCGCGCTCGTCAAGCTTTATGCGCGCGCCGCACTGCGAGCAGTTTATGCCGGTATAAATACCCTCGTATCCGCATTCCTTACAATAGATCATACTTTTCCAAATCCTTTATCAAAGAATTTTTGACTTGTCCTTATATTTTTATTTTACAACAACGCGCGCCTTTTGTCAACACGCGCAAATATTTTTTACACGCGTGGGCAAGATATTTAAAATATTACAAAGGAGATAAGGATATGATGTTTTCAAAGGATGAGAAAAAGCGCTCGATGGGCAAGGGCTCGTGGGTTATGGGTGCGCTTGCGTTCGTCGGCGCGGCAGGCATCTTCAACAAGGGTCGCAGGCTTATCAAAAACGCCTGTACCAAATGCAAGGATATGATGCACAAGTGTGACGGTTGAGTGTGGCACAAAGGGGGGCGGCGGCGCATAAAATGAAAGTGTATCCGTAGATACAAATACATTTGGAGAATGACGATGAAAATTGAAAACTACGGTGTCGGAGAAAGATGCGCCGAGGCGATGCGCCTTTTGACCGAGTGGGCGGGCGAGGTGCCCACAGATGCTTCTGTAATTCTCTTGCCCATTCCGACCTCGCGCGACGGCATCCACCTGACGGGGAGCACGCTTACGCTTGACGAGGTGATCGCAGGGGTAGGCGGCGGTGACGTTGTCGTCGGCTACTCGATACCCGACAGGAAGAAGGAAGACATCACCTCGCACGGTGGGTGCGTGTGCGACGTTTCCCTAGACGAGGACTTCCTTGATGAGAACGCACTTATAAGCGCCGTCGGCACGCTTGAATATATACTGTCGGTATCACGTCGCGCGCCGATGGATATGCACGTCGGCATCGTTGGCTATGGGCGGATCGGCCGCCATCTTGCCCGAATTTTGCTGTTTTTAGGGGCAAAGGTCAGGATCTACACCTCGAAAAACGTTACACGGGTGGCACTTGGCCGCGTTGGAGTGGAAACGAGAGAGATAAATTACGACTCCCCTGCCATTGAGGATATGGGGGACCTTGACGTGCTTGTCAACACTGCGCCAAGTCCGCTTGGCGAGTGTTTTGCGGGTGGAAAGATACCGCGGGGGCTTTGCGTTATTGAGGTTGCCTCCGGCAACAACTTCGTCGGTGTTGAGGGGGTTGTGAAGCTGCCGTCAATACCCGAGCGAAGCTACCCGAAGAGTGCGGGGCGGGCATATTTTCACGCGATCCAAAGATATATGCGTGAGGTGCTTTAATATGATAGGTTACGCTTTTTGCGGATCGTTTTGCACTATTTCCGACTCGCTTAAGGAGCTTTCTTCCCTCGTCGCCCGCGGGCTTGACGTCGTGCCGATAATGAGCGAGCGCGTGTACGATACCGACACTAGATTTTTTGCAAAGGAAGAGCTAAGACACAGGGTCAGGCAGATAACCGGACGGGATATAATCCACACCGTTGAGGGGGCGGAGCCCTTTGGCCCAAGGCCGCTTGACGCCCTGATAATTGCGCCCTGCACTGGCAACACGCTTGCCAAGCTTGCGGCAGGGATAACCGACACCGCCGTGACGATGGCGGCAAAGGCGCACCTGCGTGCCGACGGCAATATCCTTGTGGCGCTGGCATCAAACGATGCGATGTCGCAAAACCTTAAAAACCTCGGTGCGCTTATCACACGGCGCTCGATATACTTCGTGCCCCTAAGGCAGGATAACCCCGTGGCAAAGCCACACTCCCTCGTTGCGGATATGTCGCGCATTTGCGAGGCGTACGATGCTATGCTGGAGGGGCGGCAGCTGCGCCCGTTGTTTATTTAAAGAGAAAGGCGGAAAACGCAAGGTTTTCCGCCTTTTTTATTGCTTTTTATGGGGTTTAATGCTACCCCGTGTAACTTTTTAGCCAAAAAGTGAGAGCATCAGCACCATTGTCGGCAGGGTTGCGATCGATAGAATAGTTGACAAAAGCACGGATGCCGCGGCCTCGCGCTGACCTGCTCCGCATAGCTCGGAGAAGTTCAAAACAACGGATGCCGTGGGGCAGGCACAGACGATAAAGAAGGTCTTTTTTACGTCGACGGGCAGGGGTATAAAGTAGACGACGGCGAATGCCAAAAGGGGCATCAGGATCGTTTTGACCGCTACGGCAACGTACGCCTTTACCGAGGTAAAGACCGACTTAAGATTTGTGGTTGCCAGGCGCATACCCATAATGAGCATCGACACCGGGGTCGTCATTTTACCGATAAGAGATATCGTATCGAGGAGCAGCGCGGGCAGCTCGACCGAGAAGATAAACAGGGGCAGGCCGATCGCGATACCCAGCATTGCGGGGTTGATAAGGATCTTCTTTGCGGAGATGTTGCGCGCGTCGCCTGTGATTATTGCGATACCTATCGCCCAGCCGAGGATATTCATTATCGTGGCGTAGATGGTGGTGTAAACTATAAGCCCGGATGCCGCCTCGGGAAGAAGCGCCTCAATTATCGGAATGCCGAAAAATGCGCAGTTTGAAAACGCCATCGCAAGCGTCAGGACGCGGTAGGACGTGTCGGCAAATTTACGGCGCAGAATAAGCACCGCACCGCCGAGCATCACGGCGTTTATCACAAGGGTGACAAGGGAAAAGAGCCCGATGTCAGCAAGCTTCTCTGCCGAAAACTCGGCACTTGAGAAGGTATAGACGGCAAGGCAAGGCTGGCAGAGATACAAAAGCACCTTTGAGAATGCGGCGGCGCTGTCCTCGCCGAGCAGCTTCTTTTTAACGAATACGAATCCGGGTGCGGCTTGTAAAAGGAGTATCGCAACCGCGGAAAGCGCGATGAAAAAGGTACTCATTTATTCAAACCTCGGAACAAGATCGGTGTTTTTGGGGATCGCAACGATGTTGATCTCAGAAAGCTTCTCGCTTACGACCGCATCGGCGATAAGGGATGAAACCGACTCAACGAAAAGGTGCTCGGATGCGTCGGAGTAGAAATCGGTGAACCAATTTTCAAGCGATGCGCTCTTGTATGCGTCAAGGTCGGGGGCGTACTTATAAATGAAGCAAACGCCCTCCATACCGATAAGATTATCCTCGTCGATAAGGGTAGTCGTAACCTTGCGGTACTCCCCCGTTTTCATCTCGAGTGCCGCCTTTACGACCTCAGGAAACGCCTCGGAAAACTCGGCGGTCGTGTCGGCATCCTCGTGGAAATAATAGCCCGTATTATTCATCGCAGTGTCGCCGTCGTTGTACTTTTCATCAAGATAGATCTCGAACATTGCGGGAGTCATCTGACCGTCAGCGCCCGTTTCAAGCGCCTCGATCGCATCGGTGAGAGTCTTGATAATTTCGGCTCTTTCGGCCTTTTCTTCATCGGTAAGGTCGACCAAAATAGTCTTTCCCTCACCGTCTGTGGTCAGTTTTTGCTCGGTACGTATGAAAATAAGTTGTACATGCGAGTATTCGGAGAGGTATTTCTGACAGCTTGCGGTGTCGTTGTAAATGCCCGTGCCGTCGGCGCCGTATATCGCGCCAAAGGAGCTTGAGGACTTATAAAGAAGCTCAACCGCATCGCAGAAGGATTTGTAATCAAAGCCGTATGGAGCGGCCATCTCGTTAAACCTTTCCTCATCTCCCCCTGCCTGATATTCAAGCACGTCGGAGCAGGTGGCCTTGATCGTTTCCTTATCAGCCTTGGTAAGACCTGCATAGCGGTCAAAGAGGTAAGCGGTGGAGACTACTTCCTTCAAATACTGTACCGCTAGAGTGGTGAACTTATCGCCGTAGCTCTCGCCCGACTCGTCCGCCGAAGCCCAAAATTCATCGGTGTCAACCGCATTCACGCCCGATGCACGAAGCGCAGAGAGATAGGAAACCTTAAAGCGACTCACAAAGAAGGATGCAATCGGCTTCGTCATCGTTACGCCGTCGTAGGACACGACGCTGTTTGCCCTTTTGACAATAGCGATCACGCCAAGCGTTGCGCCAAATATAAGCGCGAGCGACAAAAACGCCGCCACGAAAACGAGAAGCGCGTGCTTTTTAGGCTTTTCCTTTATATTATTCTTTTTCTTCATCCTGTGCTCCTTTTGCTTCCTCTGACAGAAGCGCCTTGTATTCCGAAAGGACCGAAATTGCCGCATCAAGCGCTCTTTCGCCCTTCATTATTTTATATGTCACCGAGGGGTTGAGCGCGGCGCGGAACGCAAGCTGCGGGAATTTGCCAAACAGCTCGCTCCATATATCGAGCTCCATACGCTCAAGGTGGAAAATTATTTGATTTGTAAACTCAACTTTACATATTCTACACGCTGATGCAAGCGAGCGAACAAGGGATATCTTGATAAGATCCTCGGTCTCGCGCGGGGGCTCACCAAAGCGGTCGATGAACTCGTCAAGTATGTCTTGGGCGTCACCCGTGTCACGAATTAGGGATATTTTCTTATACATTTCCATTCTCTGCGCATTGACGGAAATGTACCTGTCGGGGATGTTTGCACTCACGCGGATGTCGACCGTTGACTCAAAGGGCGCATCGTTTGCACGGCCGCTCTCCTCAAGCACCGCTTCGGACAGAAGCTTGATATAAAGATCGTATCCGACGCTCTCGATATAACCGTGCTGCTCAGCACCGAGAAGGTTGCCGGCACCTCTTATCTCAAGGTCACGCAGCGCAACCTTAAAGCCTGCGCCAAAGGTGGCAAACTCGCGTATCGCGACAAGCCTCTTGCGTGCTATGTCAGAAAGCGCCTTACCCTGTCTGAAGGTAAAATATGCATACGCCTGTCTTTCGCTTCGGCCAACGCGTCCACGGATCTGGTGAAGCTGAGAAAGACCCATTCTGTCGGCGTTTTCGATAATAAGGGTGTTTGCCGAGGGGAGGTCGACGCCCGTCTCGATAATGGTGGTGGAAACGAGTATATCGATCTCCGCCTTGACGAGTGCCTGCCAGATATCCTCGATCTCGTCCTTGTCCATCGCACCGTGTGCCACGGCAACGCGCGCATCGGGCAATGCCTTCATTATCCTTGTTGCAACCATATCGATGTCCTCTATCTTATTATAGATGTAGAACACCTGGCCGCCGCGCGAAAGCTCACGGCGCATAGCGTCGTAAATGACCGCCTCGTCATACTCGAGCACGTAGGTCTGCACGGGTCGGCGCTCGCCGGGTGCTTCATCGAGAATGGACATATCGCTAATGCCATTCATCGCCATATTAAGCGTTCTCGGTATGGGGGTTGCGGAGAGGGTGAGGACGTCGACGTTCTTTGCCATCTCCTTAAGCTTTTCCTTTTGCGCAACGCCGAAGCGCTGCTCCTCGTCTATGATCAGAAGTCCAAGATCACGGAACTGAACCTTGTTTGAGAGAAGCTTGTGCGTGCCGATGAGTATATCGACCTCGCCGCGCGCAACCTTGCGCAGGATCTTTTCCTGCTGCTTGGGGGTGCGGAAGCGTGAGATCATCTCAACCGTCACGGGGTAATTTCTCATTCTCGAGATTGCGGTCTCGAGATGCTGAAGCGCGAGAATGGTGGTGGGCACGAGGATAGCGACCTGCTTGCCGCCCATTATTGCCTTGAACGCCGCGCGCAGTGCAACCTCTGTCTTGCCGAAGCCAACGTCACCGCAAAGCAGACGGTTCATCGGCACGGGCTTCATCATATCGCGCTTGATCTCCTCAATTGCGACGAGCTGCGACTCGGTCTCCTCATATTCAAAGGAAGCGGCAAACTCGTCCTCAAGCTCACTGTCGGCAGGGAATGCAAAGCCGGGGCGCCTCTGCCTTTCGGCGTAAAGACGGATAAGGTCCTTTGCGATATCCTTTGCCGCGCTCTTTGCACGCGACTTTGCGCGACCCCAATCACCGCCGCCCATCTTGGAAAGCTTGACCGTGCCGCCCTCGTCCTTTTTGCCGATGTATTTTCCGATCAGCTCAAGGCGGTCACAGGGCACGAAGAGCTTATCCGTGCCTGCATATTTTATGGTTATATAATCCTTGGTAACGCCGTCGACAGTCACCGTTTCGATGCCCTCGAAAAGTCCGATACCGTAGTTTGCGTGAACGACGTAATCGCCGACGGAGAGGTCGGCGTAGCTCATCAGCCTTTGACCCGCGCCGCCGACTCTTTTAAGAATGCGCTTCTGTCTGCGCTTCTCCATAAGCACGCGGCCGTCGGGCCTTGCCATTGATAAAACGGCGATCTTGGGAAGTCGGATCGTAGCCATGTCGTTCTGTGAGCCAAGGAGTTGTGGAGGTGCC
>JAZRAF010000121.1:0-12137 GCA_045634425.1 Eubacteriales bacterium
ATTGGCTTTGATAAAACGTATATCCCATCGGTACATATCGGGTTATATGAGAAGTACGGCTACACCTACATAAAAGATATAGTGAATTACGGTGGAGATATTGACCGCTTGTATGCTAAGGAATTAAGATAGTTATTGATACCTTTAGGCCGTCGGTTTTAAAAAATTAAGCATCTTATTGACTTACGCTAGGATATGTGGTAGAATATCGGTATCAAATATTTTGTCACCGGAGGCTGTGTGCCGTAGTACCGTAATGCCGGATTAGGTGTCGAGGTGAGCCTCGGTTATTGTGTAGCAATAGCCGGGGCTCTATCTTTTTTTGGAGGTAGATATGAAAAACACAAAGGTTACACTCATACCCTTGACGGAGGACGACCGCGAGCAATTTATACTTGACAATCAATGGGCGTTTAAGCACGGCGCTATCGAGGAGTTTGGCAAGCGGGACGACCACCTTGACGCTGAGGGGGGAGATCATCTCGCGCAAAACTATCGAGCGCTGTATCGACTCACCCGACAGCGAGACCTATCGCATCGTTGTTGACGGAAGGCGCGTGGGCGGTGTGATATTAAAGATCAATAAGGTAACGCGACACAACGAGCTGGAAATTCTGTTCGTTTTACCAGAGGAGCACACCAAGGGTATCGGCTACGGTGCGTGGCTTGCGGTCGAGGCGTTGCACCCCGAGACCGAGGTTTGGGAGACCTGCACACCGTATTTTGAGAAGCGGAATATTCACTTCTACGTGAACAAGTGCGGCTTTCAGATCGATCAGTTCTGGTGCGAGTATTTCCAGCCCGATCATCCGATGCCCGATGACGGGGAGCGCGACCCAGACGAGGGGCCGGATGAGATGTTCAGGTTCATAAAAGTGATGGTACGTACCTAATTTTTAAGGGCCGGCAGATGTTTTTCTGCCAGCCCTTTTTGTATTTATTTGCCGCTCTTTTTTCTGAGAAGGGACTGCTTTACGGTCCAAAGCTTTTCGGAAAGGTCGACGTAGTAGCGGTGGGGATTTTCAAATCTCTTGACCTCATCCCAGAGGGTCTCTACCTGCGCGAGGCAGTACTCGCGGATCTCGGAGATGTGGGGAGAGTTGTAGACGAGCTTGCCGTCCTTGTAGATGGGAACGAGAAGCTCCTTTACGGTGTAGTTGGTGAACTCCTTGGTCTTCCAAGTTTCGATGGGGTCGAAGATCTCGAGGGGCTTGGTGGTGTCGATAACCTCGTCGTATACGCAGAGGAGGTCGGCGCCTGCCTTACCGGTTTCGTTATCGTAGATACGGTAGACCTTTTTGAAGTGGGGGTTGGTGATCTTCTCGGGGTTTTCGGAGATCTTGATCTTGGGAATGACCTGGCCGTCCTTTTCCTTTGCGACGAGCTTATAAACGCCGCCGAATACGGGGTTGGACTTTGCGGTGATAAGACGCTCGCCAACGCCGAAGGAGTCGATCTTTGCACCCTGAAGGATTATATCACGGATGATGTTCTCGTCAAGGGAGTTGGAAACGACGATCTTACACTCGGTGTAGCCTGCCTCGTCGAGCATTTTTCTTGCCTTTTTGGAAAGGTAGGTGATATCGCCGGAGTCAAGGCGGATGCCGCACTTGGTGATGCCGAGGGGCTTAAGGACCTTATCGAATGCGCGGATCGCGTTGGGCACGCCGCTCTTGAGGACGTCGTAGGTATCAACGAGGAGGGTTGCACTCTCGGGATACATCTTACAGTAGGACTCGAATGCCTCGTACTCGGTGTCAAACATCTGCACCCAGGAGTGAGCCATCGTGCCCGTTGCGGGGATGGCGTAGTCACGGTCGGAGATAGTGCAAGCGGTTGCCGCACAGCCACCGATATAGGAGGCTCTTGCACCGAGGACAGCGCCGTCAGCACCCTGGGCACGGCGAGAGCCGAACTCGGCTACGGGGCGGCCGTCTGCCGCTCTTACAACGCGGTTAGCCTTGGTTGCGATGAGGGACTGATGGTTGAGGCAAAGGAGAATGAAGGTCTCGATGAACTGCGCCTCAATAGAGGGGGCGCGCACCGTCATAATGGGCTCGCCCGGGAATATGGGCGTTCCCTCGGGAACGGCGTAGATATCGCCCGTGAAGCGGAAGGTGCGAAGATACTCGAGGAAATTATCGGAGAAGATGTTCTTCGAGCGAAGGAACTCTATATCCTGGTTGGTGAATTTGAGGGTCTGTATGTATTCGATGACCTGCTCAAGGCCTGCGGCGATAGCAAATCCGCCGCCGTCGGGAACCTTGCGGAAAAAGACGTCGAAGTATGCTATTTCATCTGCCTTACCGAGCTCGAAATAGCCGTTGGACATCGTTAACTGATAAAAATCACAAAGCAAAGTGTTATTAGGTTTCATTTCTGTACTCCTTATAAGTCAAGCTTCATTATAAGTCCAGCTTCATATCGCCGTACTTGATCCAGCCGAGCTTTCGCATTATCTCGGAAAACGCCAGAGAAAGGACAGCGGGCAGGACGATACATACAAGTATTACACCGATGATGGAATTTGCGTTAAAGCCCATATCGGCAAAAACGCCGATCGGACCGACAAGGCCGCAGGTGCCCATGCCTGCGCTGACGCCCGTGCATTCGAGCTTGAAAAGGCAGGTCGAGATCGGGCCCGTGATGGCTGAGGCGAGGGTGGCGGGGATCCAGATCTGAGGCTTCTTTACGATGTTGCCCATCTGGAGCATCGAGGTGCCGATGCCCTGTGCGATAACGCCGCCCCATTTGTTCTCGCGGAAGGATATAACGGCCAAGCCGTCCATCTGTGCACAGCAGCCTGCGACAGCCGCGCCGCCCGCAAGACCGGTGATGCCGATCATAGCACAGATGGCTGCCGAGCTTATCGGCAGGGTGAGTATCATACCCACGGCGACGGCGATGATGATTCCCATAAGGAAGGGCATCATCGTGGTGGCGTAGTTGACGAAATATCCGATCCAGTACATCGCGAATGCGACTGCGGGGCAGACGAGCATTGCGACGAGGACGCCGACACCGATAGTGACGGCGGGGGTCACTATGATATCGACCTTGGTGGTCTTGGAAACGAGCTTACCTATCTCGACGGCGAGAAGGACGCAGATAAATGCGCCGGCAGGGCCTGCGGTGATCGTTTGCCCCTCGTAGGCAAATGGGAGTGCGTTGCCGCACATTCCGACGACGCCCGCACAGAACATAACGAGTGCGGGGGCCTTGAGCGCATAGGCGATAGCAACGCCGAGGACGATGCCCGTCGCGCCCTTGGAATAGGACTCAAGATTTAAGAAAAAGTCCGAAAAAACGTTACCCGTTGGTAAATATTTTGCGACAGTGCCGAAAATCGTACCAATCAGGAGAGTGGCAAAAAGGCCGAGCGCCATAGCGCCCATAGCATCCACGAAGTAGACCTTCGGTGAGAGGGTTATACCCTTTTTGTCAAGAAATGAACGGAAGCGTGTTCCTTTTGTTTTTTGATCACTCATAGCTCCTTTATCCCTTTCTTAAGCGTTCGCGATCTATGTAGCTTTGAAGTATCAATTCGGCAGAGAGTGTGTCGATTACGTCCTTGCGCTTTTTGCCAAAGGTGCCGGCGCCGTCAAGGAAACGGTAGGCCTGCATCGTGGTCATGCGCTCGTCGTAAAAGTCGATGGGAATATCGGTAATCGATGCGAGTATTTCTGCAAAGGCCTTGATAACGGTGGCGCGCTCGCCCTCCGTGCCATCCATATTTTTCGGCAGGCCGATGATTATTTTCTTACAGGATCTTGCGGCGGCCTCTTTAGCCACGCGCTCGGCAGTATTGCGCATACCGCCCTCCTTGATTGTGGTTATTCCGCTGGCAAGCATTCCGGAAACGTCACACTCCGCAAGTCCGGTGCGGACGTCGCCATAGTCAACGCCAAGGTATTTGCCGTGCGTTAAATCCATTTTTATATCTCCTTTTTGGGGTCGTGCTCTTTTGGAAAGTTATTATACACCTATGTGCGCGCGTTGTCAAGGCTTTTGGTAGACAAAAACCACAAATTCGACCTCAGTTTCAAGCGAGAGCATAGAAAGCAGGCGTGCGCGGCTTTCGGGCGGCGTGCGATAGGCGTAGGGGGTCATCATAAAGAGGGCGTTTATCTCCTCTGCCGAGCGAAGCTTTAAGGTATAGTGCACGCGCTCGGTTGCGATGAGGTCAAGCCCCTCAAGCTCGGGGCTTTCGGGCTTGTTTTTATAGGGTGTTGCGTAAAGTGCGCTTTTCAGACCAAAGAGGTGGTTTACATCGGGAATCGCCATAACAAACCTACCCCCGTGTCGCAAAATTCGCACGGTTTCCTCAAGTGCGAGGGGGGAGAAGACGTTCATTGCGGCATCGAAGCTTTCGTCCGCTATGGGCATCTTATATGCGCTTGCGACCGCGAGCGAGAAGGACTTGTCACGCTTGGCGGTAAGCCTCACGCCGTCCTTTGAGATATCGAAGCCGTGGACGTCGGGGCGCTTCCCCGCTTCACGCAATTTGGCAGAAACGATCGAGGTATAATACCCCTCGCCGCATCCGATGTCAAGGAGCGCTCCGCCCTCGGGAAAGTCAGCCAAAACAAGCTCTGCGACCTTGTTTGCCAGGTGGAGATAGGCACCCGTGTCAAGAAAACGGCGGCGCGCCTCTAGCATCTCACGGTTGTCACCGTGCGTGCCACCCGTATTTGAAAGCAATAAATTGTAGTATCCGTCACGCGCACGGTCAAAGGTGTGACCGCCGCCGCACGCGGCAACGCCGCGCTCGCCCACCGTGAGTGGGCGCATACATTTAGGACAAACGAATTTCATATTTTATACCGTTAAGTAAGAATTAATTGATCCCGTAGGGGCGATTCAGGAATCGCCCGCGGGTCATTCGTGAATGACCCCTACAAGCTCGGTGCAAGTGGAACGCGTTACCTACGTCGAGCCTCTTGAGTCGAGGAGCAACGCAGTATTGGACGATTTATACAATCAGCATCGCGTCGCCGAAGGAGAAGAAGCGGTACCTCTCCCCTACTGCCGTTTCGTAAGCCTTCATAACGTTCTCTTTGCCTGCGAGGGCGCTGACGAGCATTATGAGGGTGCTTTCGGGCAGGTGGAAGTTGGTGATGAGGGCGTCGACAGCCTTGAACTTGTAGCCGGGGTAGATGAAGATGCGGGTCTGTCCGCTCATTGCGTGGACGATGCCCAAGTCGTCGGTGACGCTTTCAAGCACGCGGGAGGAGGTAGTGCCGACGGCAATGATGCGGCCACCGTTTGCCCTGCGGTGGTTTATTTCAGCGGCGACGTCATCGGTCATAACGAAGTACTCGCCGTGCATCAGGTGCTCCTCGATCTTATCGACCTTTACGGGGCGGAAGGTGCCGAGGCCGACGTGCAAGGTTACCTCGCCGTAGCCGACGCCCTTTGCCTTGATGCGGTCGAGCAGATCGGTGGTAAAATGCAGACCCGCGGTGGGGGCTGCGGCCGAGCCCTCGGTGCGTGCGTAGACGGTCTGGTAATCGTCCTTGTTTTCAAGCTTTTTGGTTATGTAGGGCGGTAGAGGCATATTGCCGATCTTGTCGAGGACGGCGTAGATAGAGTCGTACTTTGACTTGTCGTAATCAAATCTGACGGTGCGGTTGCCGCCGTCGAGAATGCCGGTCACGGTGGCGTGAAGCTCGCCCGCGAAGTCAAAGCCTGCACCGACCTTGGCGCGCTTGCCGGGGCGGACGAGGGTCTCCCACTCGCCGTTATCGAGCATACGCAGGAGCAAGAGCTCCATATCTGCGCCCGTCTTATCGGTCTTGCCAAGAAGGCGTGCGGGAATTACCTTTGAGGAATTGACGACGAGCATATCCTCGGGATTCAAGAAATCTATAATGTCGGAGAAGATCTTGTGCGAGATCTCGCCCGTGGCTTTATCAAGCGTCATAAGACGGCAGCCGTCGCGGTGCTCTGAGGGGTACTGTGCGATAAGTTCCTCGGGCAGGTCGTAATAAAAATCGTGGGTGGTAAGGGTGGTTGCTACCCTTTCGTTTACTATCTCAAGCTCTTTGTTTTCCATATGGTCCTTTCGGTGGCAATATATGCGCCGGCGCATAAAATATTAGCGTGTATATATCTATTATACACGAAAGGAGCGAGTTTTGCAAGAGGGATGAAAAAAGAGAGAATATTTAAGGGGGCGGCTACGGCACTTATCACCCCATTCAAGGACGGAGAGATCGATTACAGGGCGCTTGGCGACATCATTGAGGAGCAGATAAACGGGGGTGTCAGCGCCCTTGTCATAGGGGGTACGACGGGCGAGGCGGCAACGCTTACAAACGAGGAAAGGTACACCCTTTTCGCATTCACAAGGGAGCGTGTGGCAGGGCGAGTGAAGCTGATATTCGGCACGGGAACTAACGACACTAAGGTTGCGCTTGCGCACACGCGAGTTGCGTGCAAAATAGGGTGTGACGGCGTTCTTGTGGTCACGCCGTACTACAACAAGGGTACGGACAGCGGAATTGCAAAGCATTATTTACAAATTGCAGAGACTAGCACCGCACCCGTGTTACTTTATAACGTTCCCGGGCGCACCGGAGTGAACCTGCCGTTCGGTGTACTTGACAAGCTTGTCGAGCATCCTAACATAGTAGGCATAAAAGAGGCATCAGACTCACACGATAGGCTGATTTCCTTAAGAACGTATGGCGAAAACCTTGACCTTTACGCAGGAAACGACAGTGCGATATACACCGCCCTGTCGCTTGGCGGCGCGGGTGTGATCTCGGTTATGTCTAACGCCCTGCCGAGGACGGTCTGCCGCATATGTGAGCTGTATTTTTCGGGGCGTTTTGAGGAGAGCTTAGCGCTTCAGGTGCGTGCACTTCCCTTCATCCGCGCTATCTTCTGTGAGACGAATCCAGCACCGATAAAGCACGTGATGCAGACCCTTGGATACTGCACGGGTGAATTAAGGTTACCGCTTTGCGAGGTGGGTGCTGCGAGCAGAGATATCATTGACCGTGCGCTTGCGGAAATATACTTTGAAGAAAAATAAAGAATGGCACCGAGGCTCAAGGTCTCGGTGCCAAAAAATCAATATGGGATCTCGTTGTGGAATATTGTGAAGCTACCATCGTAGACCGCGGAGACTATCTCGTGCGGTGCGGCGGTGGCGTTTACGCTTGCATTGCCGTAGCGGACGGTGAAGCTGCTTTCCCTCTCCGAGGGGTTATAAAAGCGCATCACAACGCTGCCGTCGGGACGTGGCTTGACGACCGAGGTGACAACGCTGCCATCAACGCTTATGCGCTTATTGGGGATAGTGTCAGCGGCGGCACCTGTGGGAAATACGTTCACGGCATATGGGGGCTGATTAAAGAGCTCTGCCGCGGCGAATACCTCGGCAAGGGTGCCTCTGAATATACGGAGGTTGTAAACGTAGCGGCCCGAGTCGATTCTCGGGAGATAGCGATACTGCGGATAAAGCTCGCGGTCGTATATCGGGTGGAAGCAATGGCCCGCGCCACGCAGTAAGGTGAGGTAGATATAACCGTTTTCCACCTTTCCTGCATAGACACCGTCGTTGATAACGGCAAACACGTCATCGCCCTCTCCCTTTACACCCACCCACTTCTGGAATGTGAGCTCGGTGCTCGGCTTTTTCTCCCATACATACGGTCCGTCACCAACTGCCGCAGCGGTGGCGAGGTCGGAGGGCACGGGGATCTTTATGCGGACGAGCTTGTTTTTGTCAGAGAACTCGACGGTGACCTTGAGGTCGACGTAGGGCTTGCTCTTGTAAAGCTTGTAGTTGAGGACCGCATCGGTGTTACCGGCGGTGTAGAAGGTCTCGAGGTTGGTATAGATCTCGCCGTCCTCGATGATGCGGAAAGGGGACATCGGACGTGCGGCGCAGAGCTCGCCACCCTCTTTTTTCGTCATTGGACGGAAGGGTGTAGGATTCTTTCCCATCGCGAGAAGCTCATCGTTGCTCATTCCCCAAGGGTCGGCGGTATCGTCGTAAAGCTCGAGCTCGGCCTTCTTTGAAAGAAGCGGCACACCGTCAAGCACGGCGTTTATATCACCGATCTCGACCGCTTCCCTTTCTCTTATGGGCACAGGCTCGACCTTGACGGTAAAGCGCGTAATACCGAGGGGTTTAAGCTCTGCCTCAAAGATAATTCTCTTGCGCCAATCGAGGTTGAGGGTTGATGCTTCTTTAATGGTCTGTGACGGTAGCCTTGTACCGTTTTCATTGTAGATAACGGGCGAGAAGTGATGCTCCTCACTCCAGTTCTGATCGGCGAGCGAGAACTCGACCTCGACGGTGGTGCTTACAGCCTTGGGTGCGTAGTTGAATACGAACACGGGAAATTCTCCCTCACCCGCGCTTTTCTCATTCATCGTAAAGAAAAGAAAGGCGTTGGTGCGGTAGTCGCGCAGGGATCTTTCTGCCGAGCCGAGGGTGGCAAGCGCCTCCTTCTCCGCCTCCTCAACTACGGTGCCGGGGAGTATATCGTGGAAGGAGGAGAGGAGTATTCTTTTCTCCGCCTCGGCGAACTTAGAAAGATCGGGATCGTAGCCGCAAAGACGGGCTGCGGTAATCATTTTTTCGGTAGCGTAGAAGAGATTTTCGGTCCTGCGGTATGCCTGCTTGACCTTTGCCATAGAGGAATAGCAGCCGGGCATACAGGTAACAAGTGAGGTCGTGACCTCGCCGCCGACCTTTATTCCGTCGGCAAAAAGCGCCTCGGGGGTGCTATGCTTTATCTCAACTCCGTCGATCTTAAGTGCGGCGATATCGGAAAGGTCCTTTCTTGACGGGCCGCCACCGTGGTTACCAACGCCCCAAAGGACGTAATCGACCTCGGAGGGGGCATTTGTGCCACCCGTGCTCTCAGAGCCGAGCATTCCCTGCGCTGCGCCCTCGGCATAGCCCTTTATCTTCTCGGCGGCGTGGCCAAGTAAGGAGTTATAGGATGCCGACTGCGTTGCGATAAGGGATGAGCCGTCGGGTGCGCGCCAGGTGAAGAATCTGGAGGGGTACTTGAACTGCTCGTCAGCTCTCGGGCGGCAGGTAATATAGCCCTTGTATCCCATTTTGGAAAGGATCTGAACAAGGCCGATGCTATGACCAAATGAGTCCATATTTACCGTTATCTCGGGGGCCGTGTCAAATTTTTGCTTGAAATATTCCCTGCCGACGGCTATCTGACGGACGAAGGTCTCACCCGTCGGCATAAGGCAATCGGGCTGAAGATACCAGCCGCCCATTATGTGCCACTTGCCCTCCTTTACGAGCTTTTGAATACGGGCAAAGAGATCGGGGGCGTGCTCTTCAATAGCCTCATAGAGGAGTGCCTCGTTATGGCAGAATATGTAGTCGAACTGATCGGCGAGGTCGGCGGCAGAGCGGAAGGTTGCTATTGCGGAGGCAACTCCCTCATCCCACGTCCATTGCCATATGGGGTCGATGTGTGCATTACAAATAAGGTGAAGCTTTTTCATACTTCCCTCCTTAAAGCTTTCATTGACTACATTATATATCACGGTAGGCAGTTTGTCAAGCACAAAAGAACACCCTCGGCGAGGTTTTCTTGCCGAGGGTGTTGGGAGATTTAGAGTATCGGATAACCCGCATTTGTGTGCGCTTCAAAGAGCTCGTCACACATTGCGATGATGTCGTCGATCGAAAGCTCGGCGGCGGTGTGAGGCTCGAGCATTGCGGCGTGGTAGATATGCTCCTTTTTGCCGGTTACGGCGGCCTCGATGGTGAGGAGCTGAGGATTGATGTTGGTCATATTCATAGCGGCAAGCTGAACGGGGAGACGGCCGACGTGGGTGGGGTGGATACCGTCACTGTCGATAAGACAGGGCACCTCGACGCAGGCATCGGCAGGAAGATTGTCGATAAGGCCGGTGTTAAGGACGTTGCCGCCTATGCTGTACGGAGTGTTGGTAACTATCGCTTCCATAATATGTGATGCGTACTCGCGCGATCTCTTATGCTCAATATCGCCGCCGTTGAGCAGCTCCTCCTTTTGCTTTGCCCATTTTGCGATCTGGTTTACACAGCGGCGGGGATACTCGTCAAGGGGAATGTTGAAGCGGTCGATGAGCTCGGGGTATTTCGACTTTATGTAGAAGGGGTTGTACTCTGCGTTATGCTCGCTTGACTCGGTGCAATAGTAGCCAAGCTTGTCGATATAGTCAAAGCGCACCATATCGTCGTGCTTTTCTCTTGCGTTCTTTTCCTTTGCGAGGCGGCGGATCTCGGGGTAGAGGTCGTTGCCGTCTTTGTCACGGATGTCGAGCAGCCAAGCCATATGGTTTATGCCGGCGATCTTCTCGCTGCCGACGATGGAGTGATCGATGCCAAGCTCACGGCAGAGGGCCTCGGTGCAGACCTGCACGCTGTGGCAGAGGCCGACCGTCTTAACGCCAGTGTATCTCTGCATATATCCCGAAAGGATAGCCATCGGGTTGGTGTAGTTAAGGAAATAAGCGTCGGGGCAGACCTCCTCCATATCGCGTGCGAAGTCCTTAAGCACGTGAATGGTACGCAGGCCACGGAAGATGCCGCCGATGCCAAGGGTGTCGCCTATCGTCTGGCGGAGTCCGTACTTTTTGGGAATTTCAAAGTCGAGTATGGTGCAAGGGTCGTAGAGTCCGACCTGTATAGCATCAACAACGAATTTTGCCCCCCTGAGGGCATCCTTGCGGTTTTCAACGCCGTAGTATCTACCTATCTTTGCTTTGCCGCCGTTAAACTTGTTGTTGAGGGCGGTGATGACGAGATAGGACTCGTCAAGGCGGTCCTTATCGATATCGTAAAGGGCTATCTCGAGTCCCTCGGCGAGGGAGGGGGTGAGAAGAGTGTCACCAAGGACGTTTTTGGCAAATACGGTGCTGCCTGCACCCATAAAGGTAATTTTCATAAGAGGTATGCTCCCTTCGGTTTGATTACAACCTTATTTTAGCATACAATTTTAAAAAATGGTATTGATTTTTGTGACGAAAATATGGTAAAATGTTGCTAAAAGGAGGTTTTGGTATGAAAGAATACGTAATCGCAGACGAGGACAGCTTTGACGATATATCTCCGATATTCGTAGGAGAAGAGGCGTGTGAGGGCGGATACAAATTCGGTCCGGCGGTAAGAGAATATTATCTTATTCACTTCTGCCTTAGCGGACGCGGAGTGCTTTGCGACAGGTATGGAGATCACGAGATAGAGAGCGGCGAGCTTTTTATAATACGCCCCGGAGAGGTGACGGTGTATTCTGCCGATGAAAGCGACCCCTGGCACTACGTTTGGATCGCTTTTACGGGCAAAAAGGCTGAAAAATTCAACACGGGTCGCTCGGTCTACCCATTTTCGGGTGAAAGCGCGAAAAGGCTTAAGACGCTTATCGACCGCGATGAGCCGTCCGCCGAGAGGTATATATCGATCCTTTTTGACCTTATGTGCGAGGTGATTTTCGGCGAGGGAGATGCGATAGAGGAAGAGGACAAGCTGCACAAGGTGCGCAAGTACATAAAGTACAACTATATGCACCCCTTGCGCGTTGAGACGCTGGCGCATACGGCGGGATTTGAGCGCAGCTATCTGTACCGCATATTTAAGTCGAGGTACGGCGTGAGCGTCAAGGACTACATAACCAAGACGAGAATGGAGAATGCCAAAAAGTTGCTAACGGCGGGTTATACCGTTTGTGAGACGGCGGGGCTTGTCGGATATGAGGACGAGTTCAATTTTTCAAAGGCGTTCAAGAAATATTACGGACTGTCGCCCTCGCTGGCAAAAAAATAAAGCGCAAAAAAACGGAAATACGGGCATCGCCGTATTTCCGTTTTTATTTTACTGTGCAGAAATGTGTTTGAGGTAAGCGTTGATAAATCCGTCGATCTCGCCGTCCATTACCGAGTCGATGTTACCGTCCTCGTAGCCGGTACGGGTATCCTTTGCAAGGGTATAGGGCATAAATACGTAGGAGCGGATCTGGCTGCCCCACTCGATATTTGCCTTGTTACCCTGGATGTCCTCGATACGCTCGAGCTTCTCGCGGATCTTGATCTCCATAAGCTTTGCCTTCAACATCTTGATAGCGGTTTCCTTGTTCTGGAGCTGGCTTCTTTCGGTCTGGCATCCT
>JAZRAF010000122.1:0-2695 GCA_045634425.1 Eubacteriales bacterium
TCAAGATCAGGGGCGTGCACGCCCGCGGCAGGTGCGCTATTGCACTTGCGGGCGACCTTTGCGACCTTGAAATTTCGGATATAAACACCTACGGCAGCACAAAGGCGCTGCTCGACGAGCGAGAGAACATAAAAGGAGAACCAAAATGAAATCAAAGAAATACGTTGGCGTTATATGCTTGGCACTGGTCGCGCTGTTGATCGTTGCCACCGTCGGACTCTTCATTTATCAGACTTGGCAGAACGAATGGCAGATCGAAGGGGACACCCTTGCAAAGTTCGGACTTGTGCTTGCCGGCTTGGTGCTGACAATGATCAAGCTGGTATCAAAAACCGGCCGCATATCCCGCCAAGCTAGGGCACAGTACGATCAGTTGATAGGCGAGGCTTTTTCCGCACCCGGAAAGAGTGGCTTAAAGCGCACGCTTATCAAGGGTATTTCAAGCTGCGGCGGTGACGAGCCCACAAAAGCTCTCTCAATCTTAAAGCCCCTTGTCGCCAAGTGTGAAACCAAGGCAGACTACGAGGCCACCCTGCTTTTCATCGCTATTTCCTACAAGGATCTCGGAATGCTTGACGATGCGATCGCCGTATACGAGGATCTTTTAAAGATCTCTCCCAAATATTCAAGAGCGTGGTCAAACCTTGGAATGATATACACTATAAAGGGACAGTACACCCGTTCTATCGAGTGCCTGGAGCAGGCGGTGCTCCATGACGAAAACAACCCTGCCGCATGGAACAACCTCGCACAGGCATACGCATCATCGGCGCAGTGGCAGAAGGTTATCGCCCCCGCAAAGCGTTGCCTCTCCATTAAATCAAACATGTATCAGGCAGACTCCGCGCTTATGATGGCTTACTATTTTCTCGGCGAAAAGGAGAAGTGTAAGGAGAGCTTTGACAACGCGGTTTTGCACGGTGCAAGCGCAGAAACCTTGACACGGGCCCTCACTAACCTCTCTAGCGGAGCATCCACGGTCGGCGACACAAGCGGCCTTAGAGACGAGGTCGTGCGCGCCGTCGGACACGTTCAGCGTGACTCCGCAATACCGATGGCAGAGATCCGCGTGCCCACTCCCGAGGACGGCAACCGCTCACGCCTTGGCGGCAAGCCGATAGACAACGACGTGCCCACAGACAGCTGTGGCATTCCTATGAAGCTTATGGCAGCGATATGGTGCTCCGAGGTTCGCGGCGTGCCCGATTTTCCCACCGAGGGCGTGCTCAGATTTTACGTAGCGGACAACAACGCTTACGGTGCGGACTTTGATAACCCCACCGTGCAGAAGGATTTCCGCGTGCTTTACGATGTGGACGAGAGCCGCTTTGATGCGACCATCGCCAACGACCCCAGCATATCCTCCGCCTTTCCGATATCACGCGTGCTTCCCATCCGCTTTGCTCCCCTTATGGCATCGATAAGATCGACCGATTACAAATTTGAGGGGCAATTCAACTCCGCACTCGCAAAAGCGGGTGCATCCTTCGATATGGGCGAGCTGACCGACGAGGAAAGCGATTTTGTATTTGATCAGAACAGCTGGGCAGGTCACCGCATCGGCGGATATCCCTGCTTTGAGCAGTACGACCCGAGAGATGGCAACCCCGAGCTTCAAAAATACGACACACTGCTTTTGCAGATCGTGAGCCATACCGCAGACAAGGATAGCAAAGACGGCGACCTTATTATGTTTGGCGATCTTGGCGAATGTCAGTTCTTTATCCCGCGCGACAAGCTCCGCGCACGTGATTTCTCTGATATTCTTTACTCCTGGGATTGCGGCTGACATACACTCAATTTTTCGCATTTCGCTTGAAATTTGCGCGCGCTTGTGCTATACTGTTAGATAATAATGGCAAGGAGATATAATATGACTCAGCCTATTTATACCGGTACTTGGGGCGGTTGCCACATTCAGGGCATCGCCGTTGACAAGAAAAACGGATATATCTACTATTCCTTTACGACCAAGCTTATCAAGGCGACCCTTGACGGCGAGATCGTCGGCTCGGTGGACGGACTTATCGGCCACCTCGGATGCATCGCCTTTTGCGAGGCGGACGGCCGTGTTTACGGCTCGCTTGAATATAAAAACGACTCTATCGGCAGGGGAATTCAAAGGACCATCAAGGACGAAACCACCTTTGACGACGGATTTTACATCGCGCGATTTGACGTTGACAGGATCGACAGGCTTGATATGTCAGCCGAGGAAAGCGGCGTTATGAAATGTATATACCTTAGCGAGGTTGTAAACGATTATAACGGCACGGGTGTTGACAAGGACGGTAACACCGTACCCCACCGCTACGGCTGCTCAGGCATTGACGGCGTGACCTTTGGGCCTATGCCGGGCAAGAGTGAAAGTGACGGAGTATACCTTTTCGTTGCTTACGGAATTTACAGCGACCACAACAGACGTGACAACGATCACCAGGTAATTTTGTGTTATGACACAAAAAACTGGGATACGTATGCAAAAGAGATGAACCAAAGATCGATGCACAAATCGGGGCCCGTGTCACCTAAAAACAAGTTTTTCATATATACCGGCAACACCACCTGGGGTGTGCAAAACCTCGAATACGACCGCCACACGGGTGCATTCTTTATGGCGGTTTATAACGGCACAAAGCCCGAGTTTCCGAACTTTGACCTTTATGCAATCGATGCGACAATCGCACCTAAAACC
>JAZRAF010000123.1:0-17555 GCA_045634425.1 Eubacteriales bacterium
ATTATAGTCCTCTAACAGCTTTTTCTTGATGTTGTATTTATCCATTGCCAAACCTGCAACTACGAAAAGGATGCTGCTTGCTACCGCTTGAATAATCGAGCCGGGGATTCCTGACAAGGAAGCTATGAAACTACCGGTAATCAAAGCTTCATAAAGATAATATCCTGCCGCAGAAATTAGTGCCGCAGGCAAAAGCATAACCAAGTTTCTTTTTGTTAAGATTTTATTTGACTTGCAAGTAAATAGAAGAGCTAATAACCCCTTGATTATCATTGAGCCGGGAGCCCATATTGCAAATCCTGTCAGTAGATCCGCAAGCATAGCACCTAAAGCGCCAACGATTATTGAGTATGGCATTGGCAGTACGCACGCCGTGAGGAATATAACCCCATCTCCGCAATGCACATAACCATTATATGTGGGAATGTGCAGGTACGCTGTTATGACGAAAACCAGGGCTGAAAGTATTCCCGAAATACACATTAATTTTATATGATTCTTTTTCATAATTAGCAATTAAATTCTATGGCAATGTCATCCATAAAATCAATCTAACACACCTTTCAACAAATTCTTATTTGCCGTTCTGTTTATCGCCAGTTTCGCATTTGTATTACAGCGTTGCAAAAGGCGCCGGCTTCGGGCAGAGCCCATACCCCTAAAGATGCACGAGAGTATCCGAAGGCTCCCTCCGAGAGGGAGGCTTTCTGTTAGCCTCATTATAACACAAATCGGCAGAGAAAACAAGTTCTCTGCCGAAATTTATGTGTCACGGACAGTCGAGGTAGCAAAGCGGCGACACGGTAGTGAATGACAACCCTATGCGGTTGTCAGAGCCGTGGCGTGACCGAGCCGCAGTAGACCGCCTGTCCCTACAATTTTGGATCTTTATTTGTTGCTGTCGATGTAGGGCATATAGGCCTTGAGGTAATCGAGGCCGGAGAACACGGTGGTGAATGCCATAATTGCCATGATCGTGTAGGAAAGGACGTGGTACTCCCACATAAACGCGCAGAATTCAGAGCCCGGGAAATAAGAGAAGATAGGCTCGAGGAGCATAATTACGGTGCCGACCATCTGAGAGACGGTCTTGATCTTACCGAGCATACTTGCCGCAACGACGATGCCGGAGTTGCCCGCGACGACGAGGCGGAGGCTGGTAACGCCGAGCTCACGAAGAAGGATAAGAAGAACGACGGCGATGAAGATCAGGGCGAAGGTGGTCTGTCCGTTAAGGAGCGCCCATACGAGAATGGTTATCTGCGATGCGATGACCATAAACTTATCTGCGAGGGGGTCGATGAATTTGCCGAAATCGGTGACGAGATTATACTTTCTCGCGATCTTGCCGTCGAGCATATCGGTAAGGGCGGTGAGTCCGTAAACGAGGGTGGGAACGATAAGACCCCACCACTTGATCTCGCGCATCGCAAGAAGGGTCACGACGAACACGGGAACGAGAAGGACTCGGATTATAGAGAGTATGTTAGGAACGTTCATTGATGATCTTTTCATTTTTTGCTTCCTCACACTTTATATGATTTCGCCGATGACGTCGTAGTCGAGCGCCTCGGTAATCTTTACCTCACAGAAGGTGCCGGGGGCGATACGCTTAGGCGACTTGAAATAAACGCGGCCGTCGACGTCGGGTGCATCGGCATAGCTGCGGCCGTAATGGATCTCGGCGACGGTGTCATAGCCGTCACAGAGGACGGTGAGGGTCTGACCGATCTTCTCGGCGGAGAGCTCCTCGGACACGGTGAGCTGAGTCTGCATAAGGGTGTCGTATCTATCCTGCTTGATCTGCTCGTCGATCTGATCCTCCATATCAGCGGCGGCGGTGCCCTCCTCGGGTGAGAAGGTGAATGCGCCGAAGCGGTCAAATCTTGCTTCCTTTACGAACTCGCAAAGCTCGACGAAATCCTGTTCACGCTCGCCGGGGAAGCCGACCATAGCGGTGGTACGAAGGACGATGCCGGGAACACGGTCACGAAGCTTCTTTACAGTCTCCTTTATGAGCGCTGTGCCGCCGTGGCGGTTCATACGCTCGAGGACGGGATCGGCTATGTGCTGGATCGGAATGTCCATATATTTCACAAGACGTGTGTTGTTTTTCAGTTCCTCGATGAGCTCGTCGGTGATCTTGTCGGGGTAGCAATAAAGGAGTCTTATCCACGGAATCGCGGTGTTCTCCGTAATCGCTTTGACGAGGTCGGCAAGGGAGTATTTGCCGTAGATGTCGAGGCCGTAACGGGTGGTGTCCTGAGCGATGAGATTGATCTCCTTTACGCCGAGGGCTTCGAGGTCCTTTGCCTCCTTTACGATATCCTCAATTGTACGGCTGCGGAAGCCGCCGCGGATAAGGGGGATGGCGCAGTATGTACAGCGGTTGTCACATCCCTCTCCGATTTTGAGGTATGCGGTGTGGTCGGCGGTGGTGAGTATTCTTTCGCCGCCGAGGGGTGAGGTGTTCTTGTCACGGAATGAAGTGTACTTCTCTCCGCGCATAACTGCGGCGCAGGCCTCGGCAATATCGCAAAGGCTGCCGACACCGACGAGGGCGTCGACCTCGGGAAGCTCGTTCATAACCTCCTCACGGTATCTTTCAACAAGACAGCCTGTGGCGACGATGTGCTTGCACTTGCCGTGCTCCTTAAGCCAGGCGATGTCGAGTATGTTATCAATAGATTCCTGCTTTGCGCTTTCGATAAAGCCGCAGGTGTTTACGACCACGATCTCAGCCTCGGTCTCATCGGGAGTGATCTCGAAGCCTGCGTCGTAGAGATTTTTAAGCATTACCTCGGTGTCTACAAGATTCTTTGAGCAGCCGAGGGAAATAAATCCAACCTTTGTCATATCTTAATCTTTCTCTCTCATTTTAAAAATCTGGCGAATATTTTTCGGTACTTGAGCATATAGAGTCTGACCGCGACGGTGATGAACATATCGTATGCGATGAAGGCAACGTTGATCAGCACCCAGAGGGCGGCGTTGACTATGAAGAGCTCGCTTGTGAACATCGATGCGCCCGTGATGAGGCGTACCAAAAGGGCGAGGATCACGACGATCACGTTTATATAGACGAGTTTGATCGGCCACCAGAGGACGCGCGGGGTGCGCTCGATGTAGGCCTTGAGTATCGGGTAGATGCCGAACACGAGGAAATAGAGCCCTGCGACCGAGATGCCGTTAGGCAAAAATGCAACGGTCAGAGTGGTTGCGGGCCAGACGAGCCAGGTGTAGGGGGAGCCAAGCTCGATATACACGAACACCGCAAGCAGGGATGCCACGACCTCGAAAAGGAGATCGACGGTGCTGATGTACGAGCCTGCGATAAGAAATATTGCGCCAAGTGCGACCACCATTCCGCTGACGGTAATCTTTTTGGTAGTTTTCATATGCAGCGGATGAGGTCGGCACCGCAGCACTCGCAGCAGCAGTCAAGGCAGATGAGGTTTGCACAGCAGTTGCAGGCGTCATCTGTTGCAGAGCGCTGACGGTATACGGTGTTGTAGGTGGAGCTGTTATAATAGTTGTTGCCGAAGCCCTGTGCGGTGTTGTTGAACATCTCCTTAGCCTTCTGATATTCAACGTTGCCGGGATCCATATTGCAGGCGATCTCAAGCTCACGCATAGCGTCGTTGGTGCGGCCGCGGTGCATAAGAAGAACGCTTGTCAGATAGTGCCACTCGGCGTTACGGTCCTTGGGTGCAACGCTTGCAAGGGCGCGCTCGGCTTCACGGAAGTTTCTTGCCTGTACAAGACGGCGCACGTCGGCATAAAAGCCGGTAGAGCCGCCACCCGTGTAACTTCTTTGTTCACCCGAGCTGTTCTTTTTTGCCTTTTCACGACTTTTGGTGATATCGTCGTAGGCGGCGTTTATCTCCTGCATTTTATCCTTTGCAAGATCCTTTAAGGGGTTATCGTCATCGAAGTTGTCGGGATGATATTTGCGTGCAAGCTCGCGGTATGCGGCCTTCACCTCATCGTCGGTTGCATCTCTCGATATGCCGAGAATTTCGTATGAGTCTTTCATTTATTTCTCCTTATCCGAACTGTTTTCTTTCTTGGGGTCGAGGAATGAGATCCTGTCGACGAGTCCGCGGTAGATTACGTTCTTAACTATATTTTCCAGAGTAGTCCGTGTGCCGAATGGCATAAAGTCAACGGCCTGCTCTATTTTTTTGCATTCAAGGATAAGCGCAAGCTTTATGCTTTGCTTATTTTCATCGGTGAGGGGGGCGCCACCGTAGGCAAGGACGTAGGGGTTATACTTCCCTTTTTTCCTGTCCTTTTCGTAATCGTCGGCGGCATCGGCGGCGTAGATAAACTTACCGAGGTGGTAGCCGCACTGGTAGAGGACGGTGCGGTCTGCACCCGAGAGGCCGTGGGAGAATACCGCGCCGAGTATCTCACCGAAAAGGTGCGCGGGCTCATCGATGCTTGGGCACTTTTCCCTCTCGAGGGCGGATATTGCATCAAGCTTTTCGCCCATAAGCTTAGCAAGATCGTCGATGCCTGCACGCTTTGCGCCGCCCTTTATAACGGGGAGCGCGGGAGTGACGAGGACACGCTTGAGGGCGCCGTCGTCAGCCATATCGTCACGGAGCTTGTAGTAAGCGAAGAGGGCGAATGCACGGGCGGTGTATTCGATCGCCTCGTTCTCACGGAGCATCGGCCGCTTTTTCATCGGGTGGGCGATGCAGCGGCGCTTATCGGTCTTGAACGCCGAGTCGGGAACGTAGATCATTCTGACCATCGCAAGAAAGACGCTGTCGTAGCTCAGGGTGACGTTTGAGAGTGCGCCGGTGTGCTTTTTCATAGCACGGCAGATGCCACAGTAGGTGGCCTTATAGAATTCGTATTCCTTCACGAGAAGATCGCCCGACACGGGCTTTACATATCCGAACAAGCGTTATTCCTCCTCTCGCAAAACGAAATTACTTCGATTATATTATATCATATAATTGTGCGCTTGTGTTAATTTTTATAAAACTTTTTATTATTTTTTTATCACGGGCACGTGGCGGCGGTAAAAACGTGGGCAAAATCAAGACAAAAGAAACGAAAAAAGCGACACGGGTACCACCGTGTCGCTTAAATTCAAGTATTGGGATTACTTTTTCTTGATATCGCCCATACCCTTTCTGGTAAGGGAGATTCTGTGCTTTTCAACGTTTACGTCCTTGATCTTAACCTCGATAACGTCACCTACGGAGAAGAGGTCGGAGGGGCTCTTTACGTATCTGTCGGACATTTCGGAGATGTGAAGAAGGCCGTCGTGGTGAACACCAATGTCAACGAAGCAGCCGAAGTCAACAACGTTTCTTACAGTACCGTTGAGGATCATATCGGGCTTGAGGTCGGTGATCTCAAGAACCTCGGTGGAGAGGACGGGTGCGGGAGCATCGTCACGGATATCTCTGCCGGGCTTCTCGAGCTCCTTGATGATATCCTCAAGGGTGGGCTCGCCACAGCCGAGCTCGCGTGCGAGCTTAGGGATGCCGTACTGCTCTGCCTTGAAGCGAAGGAGTGCGAGGTTGTTGCTTCTTACGTCCTCGGGAGTGAACTCGAAGCGGTGAAGAAGCTCGTCTGCGATTGCATAGGACTCGGGGTGAACACCGGTGGAGTCGAACACGTCCTTAGCACCGGGGATACGAAGGAAGCCGGCACACTGGGTGAACGCCTTGTCACCGATCTTGGGAACCTTAAGAAGCTGCTTTCTGGACTTGAACTCGCCGTTTGCCTCTCTGTACGCTACGATGTTCTTTGCCGCGGTGGAATTGATACCCGAAACGTAGGAAAGGAGGGAGTAGGAGGCGGTGTTTACGTCTACGCCTACTGCGTTAACGCAATCCTCAACGACGCCGCCGAGGGCATCGGTAAGTCTGTTCTGCTTCATATCGTGCTGGTACTGACCAACGCCGATAGCCTTGGGCTCGATCTTAACGAGCTCGGCAAGGGGGTCCTGAAGACGGCGAGCGATGGAGATCGCACTTCTCTGCATTACGTCGTAATCGGGGAACTCCTCGGTTGCGAGCTTGGATGCGGAGTAAACGGATGCGCCTGCCTCGGAAACGATGGTGTACTTAACGCCCTTGGGGCACTCGGAATCACGGATGGTGTCGGCGATGAATCTTTCAGATTCACGGGATGCGGTACCGTTACCGATAGAGATGATATCAACGTTGTTCTTCTTAACCATACGAAGAACGGTAGCCTTGGACTTTGCAAGGTCTGCCTCGTTGGGGTTACCCTTCGAGCGGAAGGGGTAGATAACTGCGGTGTCGAGGACCTTACCGGTCTTGTCAACTACTGCGAGCTTACAGCCGTGGCCGTAGCCGGGGTCGTAGCCAAGTACGGTCTTGCCCTTGATGGGAGAAACGAGAAGGAGGTTACGAAGGTTCTCAGCGAATACCTTAAGCGCACCCTCGGCAGCATCGTCGAAGAGAGTGGTTCTGATCTCGCGCTCGATTGCGGGGAAAAGAAGTCTTTCGTATGCGTCCTTGATGGTTTCCATAAGGAATGCAAGAGCGGGAGACTGCTTGTTGGTGATGACCTTGGAAACGATCTGAGCGATCGCATCCTCCTCCGAGGCGGTTACCTCAACCTTGAGGAAATCTTCCTTCTCGCCACGGTTGATAGCGAGAACGCGGTGGCCGCGGAGCTTCTTGATAGGCTCGGAGAAGTCGTAATAGTTTTCGTAAACAGAGGTCTCCCCGGTGGTACCCTTGGTAGCGAGAGAGCCGTAAGCCATAGTGAACTCACGAAGCATCTTTCTGATCTCTGCGCTGTTGGAGATATCCTCGGCGATGATGTCGGAAGCGCCCTGGAGAGCTGCCTTTACGTCGGGAACCTGCTTATCCTTTTCAACGTCCTCGCCGTCAACGATAAACTGCTCTGCATATACCTCGATTGCGGGATCGTATGCATCACGCTGCTCCATAATGTAGTTTGCAAGGGGCTCGAGTCCCTTTGCACGAGCGACGGAGGCTCTGGTCTTTCTTGCGGGCTTGTAGGGTCTATAAATATCCTCGATCTCTACGAGGGTCTTAGCGTTATTAAGTGCGAAGGTGATCTCGGGAGTGAGCTTGCCCTGCTCCTCGATGATCTTGGAAACAGTCTCGCGTCTCTCCTCAAGGTTGCGAAGATACTGAAGACGGTCGTTAAGGTCACGGAGGGTCGCATCGTCGAGCGAGCCGGTAACCTCTTTACGGTATCTGGAAATAAAGGGGATGGTATTGCCCTCGTCGATAAGGTCGATGGTAGCAGTTACCTGCTCCTCTTTGATGTGAAATTCTTCTGCTAAAGTTTTTACGATATCCATTTGTTACTCCAATAAAAATGTTGTTACACGTCGAAAGCCGACCTAGTTATTCTATCATAAAATTGAGAATTTGTAAAGAGCTTTTTTACAATTCATTAAATGTTAAAATTCAGGCCCGGCTCTCAAGGAGCGCGCGCTCCTCGTCGGTAAGCATACGCCACTCTCCCCTTTTCAAGCTGCGGTCGAGGGGAATTCCCGCGAAGCTGATGCGCTCAAGAAAGGTGACGGCATTGTCGGTGGAGGCGATCATCCTTTTAATTTGGTGATACTTGCCCTCGGTGAGGGTGATAACGCCGCCAAGGCGGTCGGCATCGGGGACTATCACGGCCTCCTTGCACTCGTAGCCGTCGGCGAGGGTGATGCGGTTTTTAAAGCGCTCCTCAACGTCGGGGGCGAGGGGCTCGGCGCATTTGAAGTAATAGTCCTTTGCCACGTGGTGCTTCGGGGAGAGCACGCTGTGGGCGAGCTGGCCGTTATTGGTGAGTATCATAAGGCCGACGGTGTCGCGGTCAAGGCGGCCGACGGGAAAGAGCTCCATTCGCTTAAGCTCGTCGGAGAGGAGCTCGGTTACGACGGGAAGTCGGCTATCCTCGGTTGCGCTGACGTAGCCCTCGGGCTTATTGAGCATAACGTAGACGTATTTCTGATACGAGATCACTCTGCCCATATAAGTGAGGCTGACGCGCTCGGGGTCGATATGCTTTGAGGGGTCACGCACGACAACGCCGTCAACGGTGATCTGACCGCGCTTTGCAGCAGCGGCAGACTCGCGGCGAGAGGCGATGCCCATATCCGATAAAAATCTGTCTATTCGCATTTTTACCTCTTTCTTAATTTAAGGACGGGAGTTTTGAGTATGCCCATTGGGCGGGTCTGATACTCGTATGCCCACGCCTCGTCAGCCGAGCGCCAGAAGTCGGGACCCATATACATACGGCGCTTACCGGCGTTGAGATTGTGTATTGCGGAGAAGGTGTTATACCTTGTGCCGAAGAGGGTGTAGGTGAGAGTATGGCTGCCTGCCTTGACGTTATCGAGGCGGAGCTTGAAGGGCTGGAAGGCAATTCTGCCAACGTCGACACCGTCAAGCTTAACACCGACAAGAGCACCGCGGTACTGCGATACCGTGATCTCGACATCGGAGTCGGACTCGAGGCTAAGGGGCACGTCATACTCGACGTTGCCGCCAAAGAAGGGCAAGCCCTGATGAACGACGGAGCCGAAGTGGAGTCTATCACACTTTTCTGTTATACGAGCCTCGCGGCCGACGTACGCACAGCCGAAATCGCCCGTGATATAGCAGGCTTCAAGGTCGGTACGCAGGCCAAATGGCATAGAAATTTCAAGCACGTTGTCACCAATTTCGATCACGGGAAGCTTTATCATCTTAATATCGCGGTCGGCGTAGTATCCGACGGGGGTGGTGTCAACGGAGACAGAGTTAAAGGTTACGGTCGCTTTTTCGGGATTTTCCATCGCTAAGAGGGCACCCGTGTAACGAATTTCGCTTTTTACGGTATAAACGAGGCGGACGGTGTGATCCTCGGGCGAGCCGTCGATTGCCCAGGGCTGAACGAACTTCGTGCGTCTGGATTGCAGGCCAAAGGTCGCTCTGACGGCGGCATCGATACGCATAATCTCCTCCTCGTGTTCGGAAAGAGGCGCACCGTCTGCAGAAAATTTAGCCATATCGAGCAAAAGCACGTTGGGCTCGGAGAGACGGTAGTCGGCAACCGCGGGATGGTAGACCTCGGCAAAGCCCTCGTTGTCCTCGGTGAGGGTCAATTTCGCAGGCTCGGCGATGGGGTCGAGCTTCAAAAGAAGGGTGTCAAGGTCGTAAAGAGTGGCATAGACCGTAGTCTTGTTTTTGTCGGCGCGGAAGGTGATTTCCTCTACCTCGCCGGTGAGGGTATTCCATACGGTGGGCTTATATAGTCCCTCGACGGATATGGATATCTTCCTTTTATTTATGAGGTGAGGAAGCTCGGTCTTGTACATATTTGCAAGGAAGAGCCACTTAGACTCGCCATCGGTGCGAAGGGTGGAAATAAGACCTGCGGCGTGCGCACCGTTGGTGTCGCGGACGTCCACCTTGCGGTAGGGGGCGATGGTGGAATAAAGCTCTGCCTTTGAGTGGTTAAGCACGGTAGCACCGCAGGTAAGAGCCGCGGCGGAGTCGCTCGGCTTGCCGAGGGAGAGGGTGGGCGTTCTTCCAACGAAGATAAGCTTACCGCCCTTCTTTTTAAACTCGTCAAGCACCTTGATAGTATGGGGACGAAGGGTGGTACAGTTAGCAACTATGATAACGTCGTACTTCATTTTGCCGACTGCGAGGGGGGAGGTGCCCTCGGTGCAAAGGTCGGGCAAAAGGGACTCGGAGATATAGTCGAAGTCGTACGCACCCGAGAGAAGCCACTCGCAAAGCTGAGTATTTGCGCGGTCGAGCTCCTCGCGTGCATCGATCGTTTCTGCAACGGATGCAAAGAGAATGTTATAGGAATCGGTGGGGTGAATAACACCAATATTGACCTCGGGCGTGCCGCGGGTCAGAGCGGTGTTTATTCTTGCGTAGTGATCCTCGAGGTACTTATACTCCTTGTACCAAGAGGACTGGTAGGAGATGGCGGCGGGGTAGTCGCGCTTTCCCTCTCCCTTCATCGACTGCCAAGCGAGGTGAGGCACTCTGACGTTGACGCCGAGGGCTGCCTGCCAGTCACCCTGATATTTATGGCCACGGAAGTCGAAGTCCCAACCCGTGACACCGTAAAGCTCGGACATCATCGCCTCGCGGCCGTACTGTCGGACGGCGGAGCGGCACTGTACGGGGGTCTGATAGACCACGTCGTCACAGAGGATATCGATGCCGGGCATCTGCATTTTTCTGTATGCACGCATAATGTCGGCGCTGTTGAGTGCGGCCTCGTAAAGGGTGTCCTCACCGAGCATATGACCGGTAAGGGCGATGCCTGCACCCTCGCACCACTCGCCGATATTGTCCATATATGCGGTGTTAAATCTTTCGGCAAGGTGGGCGTAGTAATTGTATCTTGTAGTCAGGGCGGTGGGGATATCGGTGGCAAAGAAAAGCTCTGGGAGCTTGTCGGTGAGTTCTTCACCGAATTCGGCACGGTAGGTGTCGGCAAAGTCGGTGGTGTAGCTGCATCTTGCATCCCTTTTATCAAAGCCCGACTTGAGGGCAGCAAAGCCGCTGACCTGAGGCTCGTCGGTGAAGATGGCGGGGATAGCCTTGCCGAACTCGCCGCCCACTACGCGCTTGAAGCTGTCGTGTGTTATTTTGATAAATTCGTCTATCGCTTCCTTGGAGAGTGTGTCGACGTAGGACTGATAATTATAGCGAGGCTCGCCGCCCTGCTTTTGCTCAAGGAAGAAGTATCTCTTGTTTTCCGCGGGCTCATCGCGACCGATCTTACGATAGGACGTCATACGGCCCTCGGAGTCTACCGTAATGTCGAATGCAGCAACGAAATAGGGGTTGCCGGTTTCGGCGGCCTCGGTGGCCGTTTGGGCGCAATTTTCCCTATCCGTGACACTCATGGTCAAAAATTTCTGCCTATGCTTCTTATTTTTTGTGACCATACCGCCTGCAACGCCCGACGGCCATCTATCCTCGTCGTAGAGCCAGGCGAGCATATTTTTGCTTTTTGCATACTCGGTGCAGAAGCGGATGGCATCAAGAAAATCCTCGCCGAGATAGGTAGATTCAAGGCCCTGACGGACGTGCATATGGAAGCCGCCGAAGCCCATTTCGGCAAAGGCGTCGATCTGTCTTGCAAGCTCGGCACGGTCAAGATTTGAGTTCCACGCCCAGAAGGGAGTAGAACGGTATTCGGCGGTGGGATTCTTAAAAAGCTCGGGGGAAAGAGAGGCTTCCTTATTCTTTTCGTAAAGCATATTAGCTCCAAAGAAAAAGCCGTTTTCTACGGTTATGCAGTTGTGTGTCAGCATACCGGAAAACGGCTTTTTGCGTTAAATTTTATTTCTGGATAAGGTGGATCGCGAAGCCGCAGATCTCGTCCTTGAAGTATACGAACTTGGGCTTGCCGGTCTTGTCGTCGTAAGCGATGGTGGACTCGTCAAACTCGAAGCCCATACGGGTGAAGTATGCCATTGCTCTGTCAACGAAGGGAGTACGGATAGCGATGTGGCCGCACTTGCCGGGGCCGCGCTGGCACATAAACTCAAACGCATCGCCTGCGAAGATGGACTTGCTGGTCTGGCGGAGAGGAAGACCGAAGAGCATCTCAAAGAGCTTAGCACCCTTCTCTGCTTCCTCGGGGTTATCGTTGTTGATGCCCATATGGATGAACTCGAGGCCGAGCATCTTCTTAACTGCGTCCTTGGTAAGAGCGGTGATCTCATCCCACTTCTTTTCCTTGATAAGCTCGTCCTTTACCATGAAGGAGCCGCCGCAAGCGACGATCTTGTTGAACTTAAGGTAGTCAAGAAGGTTGTCAGCGTTGATACCGCCGGTGGGCATAAAGGTAAGCTGGCCGTAGGGAGCAGCCATAGCCTTAAGCATCTTAAGACCGCCTGCAGCCTCTGCGGGGAAGAACTTTACGGTAGTGAGTCCGAGCTCGAGAGCCGCCTCAACGTCGGAGGGGTTGGAGCAACCGGGGAGCATAGGAACGCCCTTGGAAAGGCAGTATGCGGTAACCTTGGGGTTAAGACCGGGAGATACGAGGAACTTGGAGCCTGCTGCGATAGCGGCGTCAACCTGCTCGGTGGTAAGGACGGTGCCTGCACCTACGAGCATCTCGGGATAGGTCTCGGTGATGTTCTTGATAGCCTCAGCCGCACAAGCGGTTCTGAAGGTGATCTCGGCAGCGGGAAGGCCACCGTCGATGAGTGCCTTCGCAAGCGGAACTGCATCATCGGGATTTTCGATCTTGATTACGGGAATAAGACCGATGGAATAGAGCTCTTTGATCATATCGTTGTTCATAGTCAACTCTCCTATATAAATATATATCGGTTTAATTATACAATCATTCTTCCTTAAAGTCAAGGCTTTATCTAAAAGTTTTCTATTGACATATTCCCGATTTTAGGTTATAATTATTCTAATAAATTAGAAAGGCGGTGGCGTTATGGCAGGAGGAAGCGGACGAGTGCTTATCCTTACGGCGGACGGATACCTTTTTCAGAAGATAAGACTTGAGCTTGAGGGAGAATTTGAGTGCGTCAGCACGGGTGCGGCAGACACCGTGCTTGCGGATGCAGACACGGTTGAGAAGATCCCTGCAGGTGCTTTAACGATGAGCCGCAGGGGTGAGGGTGATATTGCCCTGCCCTTTAAGCTTGGAGAATTAAAAAAGAGGCTTATGCCGAAGGAGATAAGCGCGCTGACACTCGGTGACAAGTGTGCGATGCTTGACGGCAAGGCTATAAGGCTTACCGACGTTGAGTTTGCGCTGCTTCGCGCGATATACTCACGCGGCGGAAGATACGTCAAGCGCGAGGAGCTGCTTCAGGAGGTTTGGGGCGGCGGCGCTGACGGCGGGGTTATCAACGTGTACGTGCACTACCTTCGCGAGAAGCTTGAGGGTGGCGGCGAGCGTGTGATACTTGCATCGCGCGGCGAGGGCTATAAGATAAACGAGAAGCTTTTGGGAGGTCGCAGATGATAAGGATCATTGAGGGCGGCTTTTACTCGGGACTTCACGACGTGCTTAAAAACGAGATCAAGGAGCACGTTGAGGCGGGTAAGAGAGTCTATCTGATAGTGCCTGAGCAGCAGGCGGTCGTGGCAGAGTGCGAATTTGCAGACCTGCTGCCTGATGCGGCACCCCTGTTTTTTGAGGTAACGAATTTTACAAGACTTGCAAACACCGTGTTCCGCGGCCTTGGCGGTGCGGATGCGGAATACTGCGACAATGATAAAAAGGCGCTCATAATGTGGCGCGTGCTTACCGAGCTTTCACCAACCCTGACGATGACGGGCGGCAGACGCGAGATCAACGCGGGCACGGTTGACCGTGCGCTTGCGGCGGTCAAGGAGATGCAGAGCTTGGGCATTGGGGCTGACGAGCTTGAGGCGGTGGTCGCAGGCGGCTTTGAGACAGACAAGCGACTTGGCTCAAAGATATCCGACCTTTCGCTGATAATGTCCCTTTACAAGAAGATGTTAAAGGAAAAGTACAGCGACAACGCCGACGACGTTGCGGCGATGACGGCAAAGCTCAGGGCGCATCCCGGCTTCTTTGACGGTGCTTTGTTTTACGTTGAGGGCTTCACCTCGTTCACCGAGCCGCAGTACGAATTTCTCGGTCTTATATCAAGGCTTGAATGCGTGAGCGTTGGTCTGACCCTGCCGAGGGCGGGAGCTGAGGCGTTTGAATATACCGAGGTGCGCGGAGCAAAAAGCAGGATAATAAAGGCCTGTGACAAGGAGGGCGCCGAGAAGAAGCTGATAAGGCTTGCCGACCGTGCGAGCGATGCTGATCCCTTGCTTTCCGAGTGCTGTGATATTTTGTGGCGCACAAGCGGAAAAATTGACAACGATAGTTTACATAATGCCGAATCCTTGCGCATTTTTGAATGCCCGACTCCGTACGCGGAATGCGAGCTTGTTGCGGCGGACATACGGGGGCGTGTCGCAAAAGGCGCTAATTTTAAGGACTTTGCGATAGTTGCAAGAAGAGCTGAAAGTTACGTTGGACTTATTGACAACGCGCTTGAAAGTGCGGGTGTTCCCTGCTTTATTTCGAAGAAGCGCGACGTTGCCTCGTTTGAGGCGATAAAGCTGATATACACGGCGTTCACCGTTATATCCGGCGGATACAAAAAAGAGGACGTAATATCCTATGCAAAGTGCGCCCCCTGCGGAATTAGTAGGGAGGCGTGTGACGAATTTGAGCTTTACGTTGAGAAATGGCAGATAAACGGCCGTCGCTTTACCGACGGGGTGATCTGGAATATGAACCCCGACGGATACACCGTAAAGCGTGCACCCGATATTGACGTGAGGCTCGTGCGCATCGATGAAACGAGAAAAAGCATCGTAGAGCCGCTTATCGAGCTTGCAAATGGCACACAAAAAGCGGTAACGGTACGCGATTTTGCGGTAACGTTAGTGAATTTCCTTGACCGTATCGGTCTTTGCGCATCGATCACCAAGAGAAGCGAGGAGCTTATGGCACTCGGTGAAGAAAAGCTTGCCGAGGAGAATGCGCTTTTATGGGGTGTTATCTGCTCTGCCCTTGACACGCTGGTCGAGGTGCTTGGCGATGCGCCCGTAACGACGGACGGATTCCTTGCACAGCTTAAGGTGGTATTTGCGAACGCGGACGTCGGCCGCATACCTGCGTATTCCGATGCCGTGATGATCGGCAGTGCGGATATGATCCGACTTGTCGACAAGCGTCACGTATATATGATCGGAGTCAACAGGGGCGAGTTCCCTCTCTCCCTTAACGACAACGCATACTTTTCCGACAGGGATAAGTCTGCCCTTTCGACCCTTGGCTTGCCGATCGAGCCTGACGCCGAGGCGAGGGGAGCAAGAGAGCTTTTCTCCTTCTCGCGTGCGTTCTCGTATGCGAAAGAAAGCGTTACCCTGCTCTATTCAACCAAGAGCGCATCGCTTAAGGAAAAGAAGCGCAGCGAGGTTATAGACCGCATTATCGATATGACGGATGGCAAGGTCTTTCCTGTAAGGACGGCTGAGCTTGCGCCCTGGCAGACGGTATATTCGCCCGCGAATGCGCTTGCTTCACTTGGCGAGCTTGACGAGGCGACTTACTCGGCAGTCAAGGCGGCACTTGTCGGATGCGGCGAGGGAGAGAAGGTGCGCATCGCTGAGGAAAACATCCTTAACGATTATATGACCCTCTCGCCCGAATGTCGCGATATGATATATAACGGTCCGCTTAAGCTTTCGCAGTCGAAGATTGACCGCTACAACAGCTGTCCGCTTTCATATTTTTGTAAGTACGATCTTTCCCTGCTTCCCGAGGAGCGCGCCGAGTTTAATGCAAGAAACATCGGCTCGTTTATCCACGCGATACTCGAGAGCTTCTTTGGAGAGGTTGTTAAAAAGGACATCAAGCTTGACAGCCTTGACCCTGCCGTGACCGAGGATATGGTGCGCCGCGGCGCTGAGAAATACCTTAGCGACATTTGCGAGGGCGGCAAGATGACCAAGCGTGAGGAACTGCTGCTTGGAAGGCTTTGTCGCACGGCGATACCCGTCATAAACGGAATTTGCGACGAGTTCCGCGGATCGCAGTTCGTGCCGAGGTTCTTTGAGCTTAAGATAAAGCGCGGACTTGAGGCAAGACCTGAGCCGATCGAGTTTAAGACCTCGGACGGTGAGTCGATCTTTATCGGCGGTGATATTGACAGAGTTGACACCTTTACAGACGGGGAGGAGGTGTACGTGCGCGTGGTTGACTATAAGACGGGAACGAAGGAGTTCTCTCCCTCTGACATTGACAAGGGACAGAACCTGCAGATGTTCTTATACCTCAAGGCTATCGTAGACACCAAGAACAAGAAGTTCTTACAGGAGCTTGGCGTTAAGGAGGGGGCTGCGCCCATCCCTGCCGGCGTTGTTTACGTAAAGACAGAGCTTGGTGACGTGCGCATCGACAGCCCCGTGCGTGAGATCGCCGAAAAGGCGGTTGCGGACGCGCAGACGAGAAACGGTATGATACTTGGCGAGGATGCTGTATATGCCGCAACGAATGCGAAGTACCTGCCCGTAAGGCTTAAAAACGACGGAACGCCGCACGCCGCATCGATCGACAAGGTCTACACCCGTGAGGGCTGGGGCGAGCTTTGCACGAAGCTGCGAAACGTTGTCGAGTCGATTGCCGACAGGATGAAGAGCGGTGACGTATCGGCAAAGCCGCTGATTGAAAAGAGGGGCAAGACGCCCTGCGAGTATTGCGAGTTTATGCCGATATGCAGAAACCCGAAGCTTTAAAGGAGAAAACGAATTGCTTAATAACACAAGAAGTGCGATCGGTAAAATGATCGACGACATAAAGTCATTCAGCTACCATTTCAACATAGTGATGCAGGTGATGTACTTTGCCTACCTGCTTTACGCCATCGGCACCGAGAGGGGCATTCTGTGGCTTAACATCTCGCTTGCCGGCCTGTCGATACTCTACTTCGTTTTTTTCGTTGCGACGTACAACAAAAAGAACGATACGGCAAAGCAGGTAAAGAAAAGCGCGAGGACGTTTCACCGCTGGTGCAAGCTTGGCGGCAAGACGCTGACCCTTGGCGTTATGGTGTACAGCATTTACGCAACCACGCAGGACGTTAGCCCTACATCGGTCATTCTGACCGCGCCTATGGTCGTGGCGTGGGTGCTTCAGCTGCTATTCTCGCTTGTTATCGGATTCCTTGAGAAGGAAAAGGACCTTATCCTTGAGGCGATAAGAAAGGATATGGAGCCTGTTACGAAGCCCGTCAAGGCGGTGGGCGGATTTTTTAAGAAATTCAGGCGCTCCGACGAGGACGACGAGCTTCGCGAGGACGAGGTTGAAGAGGAAATTGCAATAGATTGACATAAAAAACTCGACACGGTGAGACCCGTGTCGAGTTTTTCTTTACTTTTTGATAAACGCGGTGTATGCCTTAAGTGCGATGAGAGTGGCTATTACACCGATTAAGGATATGCCGATCCAAGTGATCACGGTGACATTCCAGCCAAAGACGGAGGTAGCGGCGATGCCGTACATCGAGATCGCAGCGCCGATATATACGCAGGCGTTGCAAAGTCCGCTTGCTGTAGCGGAGCGGCCCATAGCGGAAAATCTACCGGGCAGGCAGGAGATAAGCAGGAAGTTTATTGCGTGCATAAATGCGCAGACGAGCGCGGCAAGAACGAGGCAGACAATACGGAGTGCGGCATTGTCAGAGCCAATGAGAAGGGAGAGGGGCACGCAGGTGATTGCGGCAGCGGCGAAAATAACGAGCGAGCCGCGCACCTCGTTACCGAAGAGGGGGCTTCTGTGAAGGACGGTTATAACCGAGATGCTAAGCATAGAGAATATGGGGAGAAGCACCGAAACGAGAACCGACTCGGACGCATCACGGCCAAACGCCTCGGAATAGAGGGTGGGAAGCCAGGACTCGATACCGTCACGCAAAAATCCCATCATTACGATACAAATAAGGATCGGAATGAAGCCTGCGGCCATTGCGCGCTTGATGAAAATATTAAAATCCTCTGCCGTTTTAGTTGACACGGGGG
>JAZRAF010000124.1:0-12903 GCA_045634425.1 Eubacteriales bacterium
GACGTGACGTTATCGGACAGAAGGAGGTAATCGAGGGCGCAGTTATCGCAATGATCGCAGGCGGGAACGTTCTTCTTGAGGGTGTACCCGGCGTTGGTAAGACCCGTCTTGTTCGTTCTCTTGGTCGTGTATTTGACCTTCCCTTCTCCAGAATTCAGTTCACCCCCGACCTTATGCCCGCCGACGTTACGGGTACTAACATCATCGTAAAGGGCGAGGACGGAAACTCTTCCTTCCAGTTCCAGCCCGGTCCTATTTTCTCCAACATCATTCTCGCCGACGAGATCAACCGTGCGACCCCCAAGACTCAGTCCGCACTTCTTGAGGCGATGCAGGAGCACACCGTTACCGTAATGGGTGTATCAAGAAAGCTCGAGGAGCCCTTCTTCGTTCTTGCAACCCAGAACCCCGTTGAGCAGGACGGTACTTATCCCCTTCCCGAGGCACAGATGGACCGTTTCATGTTCAAGATCATCGTTAAGAACCCCTCTCTTGACGAGCTTATGGACATCGTTAATATGACTCAGAAGACCATGGCCGAGGTTGCAGACGCAGCTTGTAACGGCGCTGACCTTCTTGAGATGAGAGCAACCGCAAATGCAATTCCCGTTGCTGAGGACGTTATGAGATACGCTATGATGCTCTGCTCCGCTACTCACCCCGACAGCGAGTGCGCAAGCGAGGCGGCAAAGAAGTACGTTCGTCTCGGTGCATCTCCCCGTGCAGGTCAGGCACTTATCTCCGCAGCTAAGGTAAAGGCACTTATGAGCGGCAGATACAACGTTTCCTACAACGACGTAAACGAGCTTGCATATCCCGTACTTCGTCACAGAATGAAGCTCACCTTCGAGGCTGTTGCAGAGCGCGTTAGCCCCGACGAGATCGTAAAGATGATCATCGACGAGCTTGCAGGCAAGACCAATACCAAGAGCGAGGGTGCTGCTGAGATCGTAGCAGAGCCCGTAATTGAGGAAAAGAAGAAGAAATTCGGGAGAAAGTAATCAAAAATGAAATGCAGGTACTTGAATGACGGATTTTTCAGTCAGCTTGAAACCCTTGCGATTGAGCTTCGTGCCAATCTCGCGGGCTTCTTTGGCGGAAAGCATCTGGTAAAGACCTACGGACAAACCGTCGAGTTTGCGGATTACCGCGAATATATGCTCGGCGACGATATAAGACGAATCGACTGGAATCTGTACAGCCGTATTGAAAAGTATTTCTTAAAGCTTTTCACCGACGAGCGTCAGATGCACACCCAGATCTTCCTCGACTGCTCTGCCTCTATGGGTAAAAACGACCCCGAGAAGGCTGAATACGCTATTGCCGTTGCGGCGGCACTCGGCTACCTCTCCGTACATAACATGGACAAGGTTTCCTTCAAGCTTATGAAGGGCCCGAAGTCCGATGACAAGAGAGGCGTTATAGTCGGCAAGCGTGCATTCTTCGATGCGGTTACCGAGCTTGAGGCTATTGATTTTGACGGTGAGTCTAATATCGAAAGCGGCGTTATCGGCTGCCAGGATCTTGGCGGCAATGACGGTCTGGCGGTCATTATCTCTGACTTTTTCACCGAAAGCAACTGGAAAAAGGCCGTTGACTTCCTTTCCTTTAAGAAGAAGCAGGTCCTTCTCATTCAGGTGGTAACACCCGACGAGATAGATCCCGCTTATACCGGACGCGTGCACCTTATCGACTCCGAGGCGCCCACTCTTGAGGACGAGAAGAATATGAAAATTAAGATCGATCGCTCTAATTTGAGCGCATACGAGCAGGCCCTCCAGGCTCAGCAGGAGGAGCTTCGCACCTTCTGTCACTCCAGAGGCGCTGATTTCATCACCGTATGCACTGACAAGCCGATCGAAAAGGTGCTGTTCAAAGAACTTTTAAAGGTAGGAATCATAGAATGAGTTTATTGACACCTATCGGTTTGTTGGGTCTTATCGGATTGATTATTCTTATAATCATCTACATAATCAAGCCCAATTACCAGAGCAAATTTATTTCCAGTACTTATATCTGGAAATTAAGCTTGAAATACAGAAAGAAAAAGATACCGATCAGCAAGCTCAGGAACATAATCCTCTTTATCTGTCAGGTTCTTATTCTCACTGCGGCAGCCTTCGTGCTCACCCGTCCCTTTATTGACGACGGTGCAGAGCTCAGGGAGGGCGAGGTGGTGCTTATCGTAGATGCTTCTGCATCTATGCAGACCTCCTATAACAACGTTACCCGACTCGAGCGTGCGACCGACGCTGCACTTGCAGATGCCGAGGCCGCTTTGGAGGAGGGCTACAACGTCAGCCTTATTCTTGCCGCGGACAAGTCGTCCTTCCTTCTTCAGAAGGTTGGCAGCGACGCTAAGGAGCAGATATATGCAGCGTTTGAGTCGCTGAAGGAGGATCCCCTGTCGGTTATTTCTCATACCACCCCCGACATTGAGGGCGCTATGAAGCTGGCTGAGCAGATCACCGCAGTTTCCCCTAACGTTAGCGTTACTATGTACACCGACACGACTTATCTCAACTCGGGTAAGGTAAAGATCCACGACGTTAAGGACCCTGCGGAGTATAACAACGCAATTCTCGACGTACGTGCGACCGTAGTTGAGAACTTCTACCGCATTGAGATCGACGTTGCCTGCTACGGCGCGGATATGCAGCTTAACGTAGGCTGTGATATTTACGATGCAAACGATGCAGGTGTGCCTATGCAGCTTGAGGCAGACGTATTCTGCAGCGGCGACCAGGTACAGACGATAGTATTCGCTTACATTTCCGAGGAGATGCCCCCCATTGAGGCTGATCTTATTTCGGAGAGCATTGAGCTTTACGCTTACGATTACATTCACGTATTCATTAACGCGGCAGACTCTATGGCTTCCGACAACAGCTTCTATCTCTACGGCGGACACAAGCCCACCCTTAAGGTGCAGTATTGCAGTACCCTTCCCAACAACTACTTCACCACCGCACTTCTCGTCCTTCAGGACGCACTTGCAGGCGACTGGGCAATCGAGATCACCGAGGTAAGAGAAAACCCCGCAACTGAGGGCTTTGACGTATATATCTTCGAGCACACCGCTCCTCCCACCGTCCCCACTGACGGTCTGGTAATATACTCCGATGCTTCAAACGTGCCTAATGCGGCAGGAATCAGAATTGAGGGCATCACGCCCAAGCAGCCTGAGCCGATTCCCCTGTTCCCCGGCGATTCGCATCCCATTATGAATAACATCGAACCGTCGAACATTTCGGTAACTCAGTTTATTGCGATCTCGGCATACGACGGATACCAGCCCCTTATGGTATTCGACCAGTATCCCCTGCTCCTTCTTAAGGAGGACGTTGACCAGAAGGTGCTCTACATTCCCTTCAGCCTTCACTACTCTAACCTTGCGCTGACGGCAGAGTTCCCCCTTCTTCTTCGCAATACTATCAACTATTTCTTCCCCGTTGCACTCGAGGAGTACACGTTTGAGACCAACGACAAGATCGAGGTAAACATCAAGGCGCCTATGCTTGAGGTTTCCGGTCCCGATACTACCCTTACCTTCGAGAGCTTCCCTGCTGAGTGGGTGGTTGAAAACCCCGGTACTTACACCCTTATGCGTGACTCCCTCTCGGGTAATCCGATCGTTGAGTACATCTTCGTTAAGGTTCCTACCGAGGAAAACAACACCAACCTTACAGTAGATATTCTTGAAAACCCCTACTTCTATTCAGAAGCGGACTCCGCCGACCTTGACCTGCTCTTCTACTTTGCGCTGGCAATTGTCGCGTTGGCGTTCATTGAATGGTGGTTAAAATCTCGCGAGCAAATTTAGTTAAGAGGTTATAATGACGAATTTTAGTGTTATTTTTACAAATGCATGGTGGCTCTTATTGCTGATACCGGCGTTTGCCTTGACGCTTATCTCATATTTTAAACTGAATAAGCGCTATCGCTTTACGAGAAACCGCATCGTATCTATCGCGATGCACTTGGTCGTTATGGTACTCTCCATCCTCCTGCTTGCGGGAATGACTATGGAGTATTACAAGCCGAACACAGAGGTTGAGGTAGTGCTTTTGGTAGACTACTCCTACTCTCTTGATGACAGCGAGGGCGAGGTTGACGAGTTCATTAAGGACGTCGTTGACAGCTGTAACTCCCAGTATCAGCTCGGAGTTGTCAAGTTCGGATACGATCAGGTATATGCTGTTGAGCTTACCAACGATATGACAAGGGTGTACTCGGGCTATCTTGCCTCGAGCGCGCCGGATACCACGGCAACGGATATCGCGTCGGCACTGACTTACACTGAATCGCTTTTCAAGAACCCCGAATCTGCACGAGTAGTGCTTATCTCGGACGCACTTGAGACTGATAGCGAGGCAAAGAGCGTGATCAAGTCCCTGTCGGCTAAGGGTATCAGCGTCGATACGGTATATTTCCCCGGTGAAAATGCAGAGCCCGAGGTGCAGATCATCGGTGCTGAGGCATCGGTATCAAAGGTTGAGATCAATTCCGCCTTTGAGATGCTTCTTACCATTAACAGCACCATTGCAGGCCCTGCAACCATCACCCCCTATGACAACAACATTGCGGGCGAGCCCGTAACGATCGACCTTGTTGCAGACACTCAGACCGTAAGCATTCCCTACACCTTTGCTTGGGGCGGAATGCACGTTATGACGTTTGAGCTTGCGACCGATGAGGACACGATCGCACAGAACAACAACTTTACAAGCTACGTTTATCTTGAGACCTTCTCCGAGGTGCTTATTATAGAGAGCATCACCAACGAGTCGGCTATGCTTTCCTCGATTATGAGAGAGGAGCTCAACGCTACCGTAGTTAATATCGCGGATACCGAGAATTTGCCCACCACTCTTGAGGAGCTGCGTGAGTTTGACGAGGTTATCCTTCTTAACGTTTCTAACGAGCAGCTTCAGGCACACGAGGGCTTTGACCTTGTGCTTCAGGAGTACGTTCAGGTAATAGGCGGCGGTCTGTTTACCATTTGCGGTAACACTGCTGATTCCACCGACGATAACTGGACTGCTAACGCGTACACCCGTAAGGATATGTACGGATCCGTATATCAGTCTATGCTTCCCGTTGAGATCGTTAACTACACTCCCCCTGCGGGCGTTATCATCATCATCGACGCATCGGGATCGATGCTTAACGGCGGTCATTACGAGGGCTCGAAGCTGAATGCGGCGATGGACGGCGCTAAGGCCTGCCTTGATGCACTCAGTGAGCGTGACTACGTAGGTATTATGACTCTTTCGGATGCATACACCGAGGAGCTTGTGCTTACTCCCCGTACACAGCGTAACAAGATCCTTGCGGCTATCGCAGGACTTGAGCACGATGCAACCACCGGTCAGCTTGACGTTGGCGGTACCGTATTCTCCTCTGCACTTGAGCGTGCAGGAAGAGCACTTGCATCCCGCTCTGACCTTGAGAAGAAGCACATTATTATAGTTACGGACGGTGAGCCCACCTCGACCGACCGTGAGGACTACCTCTACGAGGCACGTCAGATAGCGCAGTACGGCATCACGATGTCTATCTACGGTATCAACTCCTCCTCCAACGCACAGTCAACGATGAAGGAGCTTCTTAAGACTGCCGGAAACGATGAGGCCAACTTCCACAACTTTACGTCTACCGATTACAGCGGTATTCCCGGTATGATGCGTGACGACCTCAACACTCCTATGATCGAGGACGTCAACTATGAGACCTTTACTCCTACCATCAACGCTGCAGGCTCTGTTACCAACAATCTGGATCTTGAAAACAATCCTATGCCTACGCTTGACGGTTACTACGGTGTAAAGAAAAAGGCGGAGGCTACCGCATACCTGATGGGTCAGTACACTCCCATTTATACACAGTGGGATTACGGTAAGGGCCGCGTCGGTACGTTTGCCTGCGACCTTAACGGAACCTGGTCCGCAGACTTCCTTGCATCCGAGACCGGTAAGGCGATCCTTAACAATATCATTTATGCGCTCTTCCCCACCGAGAGTGTGCGCACGAGCGATATTGAGGCGACCTACACCGGCGACAACTATACCACAAATCTCAGTATCTTCACCAATCTTGGCGAAAATGAGACCATCAAGGTCACCGTCCTTGCACAGGATGGCACTGAGGAGGTCTACTTCCCCGGCGCAAGCTACAGCCGTATGAGCTTCCCCATCAAGTCCGTTGGTCTTAATACCATCATTATTCAGAAGCTTGATGCGACCGGTGCTGAGATCTCGTCCAAGACCCTTTACAAGGTTCTTTCCTACTCTGCAGAGTACGATGCATTCCCTGACACCGTAGCCGCAGAGGAGCTTATGAGCTCGCTTTCCAAGGATACTAACGGCGTAGTAGTCAACGATCCTATTCAGATCTTTGAGAATGCCGTTGAGTACCTTCATATCGTAATTGACCCGAGAATTCTGTTCGCTATTATCATCATCGTATGCTTCCTTATCGACATTGCGGTACGCAAGTTCAAGTGGAAGTGGCCGCACGAGATACTCCGCGAAAAGAGACTCAAAGCAAAAACTTCTAAGTGAAAAGGAGGAGGACAATGAAGAATTTAAAATTTATACTGATTTTTATATGCCTTTTTGCCCTTCTCGCTCTCACTCTCACCTCTTGTAGCGCAAGGCTTAGCACCCCTCGCGGTCTTTACCTTGACGAGGACACCCAGACCTTGAAATGGAACAAGGTCAAGGGTGCCCACGGCTACACCATTGAGATATCCGGAATCGAAGCAGAGATCACTACTCAGGCGAACTATTACTCGCTTGAAAAGCTTGAGCCCGGCGAATACGAGATCCGTGTTCGCGCAAACGGCGACGGCAAGAGCACCAGAAACTCCGGATTTGCAAAATTTGAGTTTGAAAGATTCGCAGAATCGGGACTTAAATATCAGCTTATCAACAACGGTACGGAATATGCCCTCATCGGCGGCGGATCGGCCTCCGGCGACGTAGTAATGGAAGACGAATTCCGCGGCAAGCCCGTAACCCAGATTGCCGACAAGGCACTTTACCACAACGCAAAGATCACCTCGTTTACCATAGGTAAAAACGTAAAGGTCATCGGTGACAAGGCATTTACCAAGTGCTCTAAGCTCACCGAGATCGTAGTTCCCGAGAACGTAACGACCATTGGCGAGTACGCTTTCCAGAGCTGTAAGGTTCTTAAGAAGGTTACACTTCCCAACGCGGTTACCGTTATCGAGCCCTACACTTTTGCGTGGTGCTCCGACCTTGAGGAGATCACCCTCGGTAATGCAACCACCGTTATAAACGAGTACGCATTCTCCAACTGTGAGATGCTTTCTACCATCACCTACAAGGGAATCGAAAAGGCAGAGGGCAAGGTTGTAATGCCCGAGTCTATGCTTGCGATTGCGACCTACGCATTTGCAGACTGCCGTTCGATCAGCGACGTCACCTTCGGTGACAGCCTTCAGCTTATCGGCGCATACGCCTTCACCGGCGACATCGCGCTTGCAAGCCTTGATCTTGGCGAGGGCGTTATCGAGATCCAGGATGCGGCATTCTACAACTGTGCTGCTCTTACGAGCGTAGTCGTTCCCAACTCCGCTCAGGTTCTTGGAAACGGCGTATTCTACGGCTGTACCGCTCTTACGAGCGCACAGTTCGGTACGGGTCTTGTATCCGTAGGCTCACAGATGTTTGCCGACACTGCACTTCTCAGCAGTGCCGCCGACAAGCTTATCGTAAGCGGCTGGCTTATCGTACAGAAGCTTCAGACGGTCAAGAACATCAGCTATGACAACGAGATCGTCGGAATTGCAAGCTACGCATTCAGCGGCTGCAACGAACTTGAGACCGCAACCTTCAAGGGCGTTAAGTACGTTGGTATGGCGGCATTCGTATCCTGCCAGGCGCTTTACAGAGTAACATTTGACGATGCGCTTCTTGAGATCGGCGATTATGCATTTGCATCGAGCACCGTATCTCACGTTAACTTCGGTAACAGCCTTACCTACATCGGAAACTACGCATTCCAGGGCTGTAAGCTTATCACCAAGGACACCGTGAAGAACATTTCCCTGCCCGATACTCTTACCTACATCGGTGCGTATGCGTTCCGCAACACAGGTCTTTACAGCAACGCCGCAGCAGGCTCCGTTATTTACATTGACGACTGGGCAGTTGACTTCACCGAGTCTGATACTCCCAAGAGTATCGTTCTTAACGCAGGCACGCGCGGTATTGCAGCGTACACCTTCAGCAACCACAAACTTGCCCTCGTATCTATGCCTGATGCCGTTCAGTATATATGCAGAGGTGCGTTCTACAAGTGTACCATCAGCATCGTAAGCCTGTCTCCCAACATCAAGTTTATCGACGACTACGCATTCTATGATTGCGGCGGTGTAAACTTCAACAGCCAGGAATTTGCACTTAATATTCCCGAGGGCACGACCTACATCGGTCGCTCGGCATTCTACAAGTGTACCTCTATACTCAGCCTCAACATTCCCGGAAGCGTTGAGTACATCGGTCCTTACGCATTCTACGGCTGTGATGCTATCGGTATTACCGCAGATATCCAGCTTAACCAGCCCACCGGCGAGAAGGATAAGGACGGAAACGATATTTACGAAACCGTACTCGTGCCCACCACCGGTCAAATCACCCTCGGCAACGGTATTCTCTATATCGACGAGCGTGCATTCCAGGGCTGTACCGGAATTGTTACCCTTGAGATTCCCGATAGCGTTATCTACATCGGCGCAAGAGCATTCTATAAGTGCGAATCTCTTGAGAGTGTAACTCTCGGCTCGGGTATCACCCACATTTCCGACTACGCATTCTACAAGTGTATCTCTCTTAAGAACGTTTCGACCTCTGAGAATCTCGTAAGCGTTGGCAACTACGCATTCCGTGGCTGTACCGCGCTTGAGACCTTTGAGTTCAACAATCTCGAGACCATCGGACGCTACTCCTTCTACGGTTGCTCCGCACTTAAGGAGATCACCATTCCTGCAACCCTTACCTCTATTGGCGACTATGCCTTCCGCGGATGCACCTCCGTTTCCTCGGTGGTTATCCCCGATACCCTCGTTACCATCGGTAAGCACGCATTCTACAACCTTAACGAGACCACCATTTACGTAGAATCTGAAAAGATCCAGCCCTACTGGAGCAACAGATTCAACTCCTCCTACCGCCCTGTATTCTGGGGTTGTACCCTTTCTGAGGACGGCAGCTACGTCGTATCGTTTACTATGGGCAAAAAGCTTCTTGACAATCCCGATGCTACGAACGGCATCAGCGATCCCACAAGAGACGGCTACACATTCCTTGGCTGGTCTACAAGCTCCGACGACAGTGTTGAATACACCTCGGAGAACATCGCAACTGCACCTGAAGGAACGGTGCTTTACGCAGTATGGTCCGCTATTGGCGAGCCCACCGAATAAGTAAGAGGTAAAGAAATGAAAAACAAGATCAAACTTACACTATCTCTGCTCTTGATCCTTTGCATCACAGCCGTGCTTATGCTTGCCGGCTGCGGTGAGAAGGAAATAACAGATGCATACATCACTAACTCCGATCTCCCTCGTACAAGCTACGTTGAGGGACAGGAGCTCGACCTCTCTAAGGGTTATTTAACCCTTATCAGAGGCGGTGAAGAGGCTAAGATCCCCTTCAGCGCTGAGGGTATTGAGATTTCCGGCTATGACTGCAACACCGTTGGTCAGCAGACCGTAACCGTAACCTACGGCGAGGTAAGCACCACCTTTACCGTAACCGTAACCCCTCGCATTATTGCAGAAAACTTTGAGACCAAATACTTCGTTGGCGACACCTTTAACAAGACCAAGGGTAGAGTTAAGGTTGCCGGCGACGACGGCAAGGTAAAGAACGTTAACTTCAGCGACAAGGCTGTTAGCGTTGTTTCCTTCGACACCACCTCTGCAGGTAAGAAGACCGTTACCGTTAAGTACACCAGCGGCTCTGTAAGCTACGAGTGCTCCTTTGAGGTAACCGTTTACGAGGTTGCAAGCGTATCCTACACTCCCCCGCAGAAGGTAAACTATTACAGCCACAACACAAAGGTTGAGGACAAGGACGTAAAGGACGGCTATTTCACCGTTACCTCGGCTGACGGTTCTCTTACCGGTATCGTTCCCGTTAACGCTGATATGGTTAAGGGCTACGATCCCTCCGTTGCTACTATTGCAAACCGCAAGGATGGTGCGGCACAGCGCCTTACCATCGAGTATCTCGGTCAGAACTACGACTACGAGATCAAGATCATCTTCAGCGGTGTTTCGGTAGTTAACTACTATGCAGAAGGCGAGCTTAACGGCCTTAACCTTTCCGGCAAGCTCACAGCTGCACAGAAGGCGGCATCATACGATGCTCTCAGCGAGCTTCTTAAGCTCACCCCTGCTGAAAAGATGGCACTTACCGACGCGACCGTAAGCAAGGTAGTTGCGGCAGCATCCGTCGGCGTTATGGACCTCTTTATGACAAAGCTCAACACCTACGGTCACGCATTCGCTATGAACGAGCTTGGTGAGCTTGGCCTTACCGGTGTTAACTACACCGCAGCATCCATAGCACTCACCGATCTTCTTGATTCGAATTCCGAGATCAACGGCTACGTAAAGGCGCTTCGCCAGCTCGTTGCAGACTACGGCAAGACCACCGTCACCGCAGGCGAGACCGTTGCAGACGTCGTAATCGTTTACTCCGAGGAGATGGAAAATCTTCTTCTCCCCATTCTTCAGCACCTTGTTACCGTGCACGAGCTTCTTATGAACGTGCCCGACGAATGGACCGTTGAGGACCTTAAGGCTAACAGCACCAACATTATTGATGCTATCCTCGAGATCAAGAGAGCCGGCTACTATCAGCTTGGTCAGTCGGTATTCTACACCGATATTCTCTCTAAGTGGAGAGCTAAGGACGACCTTATCGACCTTGTTTACAGCTTTGCACTTTACGCATACGAGGGCTCTGAGGACTTTATGCAGACCAACCTTTTCGGTCAGTTCCCTATGCCCGGAACGCTTGAGGACCTTTATGAGCAGCTTATGAGCACCTACAATATGCAGGTGACCCTTTATCAGGGCCAGTACAATGAGGCTTGGCTCTACGACCTTTCCAAGTACGCTACCTCCTACTTCCTTACCCTCGATTTTGCTAACGTTGTAAAGAATTCCGGAAATCAGTTCTGGCTTGATATTTACAATGCTTACAATATGGACTACATCGTAGCGGCATACACCTCTGCGCAGAACTTCGGCTTTGCATACCACGCAGGTCCTATGCTCGACTCTGAGAACTTTATGACCCTTTGGAGTCAGTACTACGCTGTGCTTCAGCTTTACCTCACCAACAACCTTGATGCTAAGACTCACGAGGAGCTTATCTTCGCGCTTATTGACACCTTCCAGACGATGACTCCCAACGAGGTGTACGGCTTCCTTTGCTCGCTTAACCTTAATTACGGCGAGGCAAGAGGCTCTTCCTCCGTTCTTTACATCGACTTCGTTGAGAACTTTGAGGCTAACATTTTTGCAACCATAATCAGAGAGTACTATTGCACCTACCTCACCGAGTCAAACGTTGCGATCGTATCTAACCTTCTTCTTGCTATTGAGAGCGCTGCCCTCTTCGGCGAGAATGAGGAGACCCTTGCAAACTTCGTCGGATTTATGGAGATGGTAAAAACTGCTCGCGAGGCTCTTACCGATGCTGATGACATCGAAAACTTCGAGAAGTATCTTGGCAAGAGCTACTACAAGTATCTTGATATGTACAAGAGAATCATCGGCGAGGAGCTTGATAAGAAGCCCACCGAGGAGGAGCTTAAGCTTATCAATCAGCTCAGAGCTGATATGGCCAAGTACGAAGAGGTTTACAACTACGTTGCAGGTCTTACCAATATAACCGATGCGCACTACTACATCATCTATGCTGCATACGCAAAGGCAACCGAGACATACAACACCTTTATGTCCACCGCATCCGATGCGGCGCTTACCGTGTTCTTCACCGAGGGATACGTATTCCTTGAGAGAAGCGTTACCGTTGCTAAGGCTTACTTCCAGATAGACAAGGCAACCACCGGTATGATGCAGGGCGCAGTTGCAGTTGAGATCGACGGTAAGTACACCGTTGTAAGCCACGCTCAGCTTCTTACCGATTACGGTATGCTTTCCCTTTACGCTGACCTGTTCGATCTTCTCTACTTCACTCTTGTAGACGACACCGCTACTCCCGATGCGGAGTATGTTGCGGAGCTTGCAAAGAAGATCGCAGCACTTGGCGAGGTTGAGGCTATGCTCTTCGAGAAGTTCGGTGCAGCACCCGTTTACTACGCACAGAAGTGCGCATATCTCCAGAGCACTCTGAAGAACGATGCGGCAGCAGCTGCAGTAGCAAAGGCGTATACCGATGCGGCTAAAAAGTATGAGGAATACCTCAACAGCTACGGCACCGCAGAATACGTCAAGGCATTCACCGATGCGGTTAAGGCAGCAGAGGCTGCATACAACGCGCTTACCGACGATGCAAAGACTGCACTCGCGGAAATCTACAACTACTACTCAAAGCTTGCAGAGGAGCTTACCCCTGCGGTTTAATGATCATTTTCTATAAAGCAAAAATAGAACCAAGCATTTAGCGTGATACTCTTAACGGAGTATCACGCAGTCAAATCCGTCTTCGACGGATGAAATCCACCTGCGGTGGATGAAATCGCGTACGCGATGAAATCCTGCTTCGCAGGGTTGTATTTAGACGGATTTGATTTCATCCAAGGGCTTGTCCTTGGATTTCATCTGAACGAAGTGAAGATTTCATCGTTGCTGCGCAACGATTTCATTAAACAAACAGAAAAAAGAGAGGACATTTC
>JAZRAF010000125.1:0-21079 GCA_045634425.1 Eubacteriales bacterium
TTCTCGCTCGCTTTGCCTTGTCTTGCGAAATTTCTCTTTGCAAAACCTTAGTGCCTGCGGGTTGACTACCAATCCAAAGTATGATACAATAGAAAAAGAGAGCTTTACTTAAGGAGTTACAAGTATGAAAAAATACGATTATATATTCTTTGACCTTGATGGCACGCTGACCGATCCAGAGCACGGATTGGTCGCCTCTTTTGCATACGGTCTTGGAAAAATGGGTATCACCTGGTCGGACAAGTCCGAGCTTAAGCGCTTTATCGGACCGCCGCTTTACACCGAGTGGCAGGAGGTCTACGGCTTCACGCCCGAGGAATCGAGCAGGGCGCTTGACTTCTTCACTGAGTATTATCAGGTGTACGGCTGGTGGGATAACGTCGTTTACGACGGCGTGCGTGAAATGCTTGAAAGGTTGAAAAATAGCGGGAAAAGAATTATCCTCGCGACCTCGAAGCCCGAGCACTTTGCACGCAAGATCCTCGACCTTTTCGACCTCGCAAAGTATTTCGACTTCGTTGCCGGCGCAATCGCCGACAAGATCAGAGATAAGAAGTGGGAAGTGCTTCAATACGCCATCGACTCCGTGAAGCCCGACTCCCTCGATAAATGCCTTATGGTAGGCGATAGAAAGTACGATGCCGAGGGCGCGAAAATATGCGGCGTTGACGCACTCGGCGTAAGCTACGGCCACGGAACTCGCGATGAGCTCGATGCCGCAGGCTTCGTCGCGGTCGTTGATACCCCCGCCACCGTTGCAGACGTTTTGCTTAAATAAAGCTACACGGGTAAGGCCTAAATAACCAAAATGCAGATAAACAAGCTTAAATGCTTGCTTATCTGCATTTTTTATTGCGTTTATTACAGCTTTAAGAGACCTGATTTTATAAGCTCCGAAAACGCAAGCAAAAGTGCGCTCTCGCACCAGCACGAAGAGTGAAAGACTTCGCCGACCTTGTCTTCGCCCTCCCAGTCGCTGGTGTTTACACGTTCACATATCCAACCGTCACCAAGCCTCTGCGGAGTAACGTCCCATGAAAAGACGGAGCGCGCTTCCGTAGAAACGCATTGCGGCATAAAGAGAACGATGTCCTTTAACAAGTCGAGGAACATTTCGTTCTTTGTGTAATAATACAGCTTATAAATAGCGTCACCTGAAGCGGTGCAAATGCCGGGAGCTGAGTGCTTGTTTTGCGCATTGGCAAATACACTGCCGACGGTGTTTATATTCAGCCGTGCGAACTCGCTGTCCTTCGGAAACTTGAAGGCGTATGGCATTACCCAAGTAGAAAAAAGGTATAATGCGTTCTCGGCATAGGTCAGCCATTTTTTGTCGTTGGTTTCCTCATAAAGGAGGATCAGTGCCTCCAGCATTGCGTAACAGCTTTCGCTGTCCGGGGCGCAAAGCGCCTCGCCGGGGCCGCCGTACGTCAATCCGCGCGCAATGAACCGGGCGTAATATTTTTCTCCCGAAGCGACAGCAACCTTTAAATACTTGTCATCATTAAAATATCTGTAAGCGCGTACCAAAGCGGATATTGCCGACGCACCTGAGGTCGTTCCGCCAAACAGCATTTCGCCCGTTTCAACGTCTACAAACTGACCAAAATTGCCGTAACGGTCATACAGTCGCACGAATGCGTCGGCGCATTTTTTTGCGGCCTCCACCCAAGCGGATTTTGGCTCGATTATATCAAAGTGCTTGAACAGAAAATACAAGGCGTCGCCGTTTTTTCTCGTCAGCATACAGTTCTTCATATGCGGTACACCGAAGCTGTCGTCGCTCGCCGCGCCGTTTTCTATCATAGGGTAGAAAAATCCGCTTGCCGCAACATTTGCTGTCATAAAATCAATGGTCCGTATGGCTCTTTTTTTGGATTTTGGGTGTCCGTATTGCAATAAGGGGAGCGATGACATTCCGCCTCCGACCCAACCGCATTGCCACTTTTGCGACATTTCTGCGTAATATTCACCGCTGAAATTATCCCTGTTCATATGCTCTTCAAGTACGTTCCACAACTCATCCGTGTAGCCGTTATTTGCCGGCTCTGCCGAGAGAAGCGAGGCGCGATGCTCAAAGAAATATTTGAAAAAATCGGGCAAGCTCTTGCATTCAAATTGATGTATTTCGAGCTTTGCTGATACCGTATCGCCTGCTTTTGCATTGAAGCCGCAATCGTTCGACGGTATGTGTGAGTTGCACATTCTGTAGCAGTTTTCGCGTGCCGCAGGGAACTGAACGGTAATACTGCCGGAGCTGACCGCAAATCCAACGTTCTTTCCGTAGCATTCCTGCTCGGTGAAAACGAGTAAGCCTTTCTTTTTTTGCTTGTAAAATACGCCAACGCAAGGAACCGACATATCCGCCGCCGTTACCTCGATCTTACCGCTGCCGTCGGGGTTCAATGCCGGAATATCCGAAATTACAGGCTCTGGATCTATGCCGCACTCACCCTTTGTATACATAGGAGGATATTGGCAGTGTGACTTTTTAAATTTATTTCCGTCATAAACGCAGGCGGGAAGAAATACGTACGCATCGTCCTCCCACTCCGTGAGGTGCAATGACATAGAAAAGCGTGTATCGGTAGTTGATTCCGTGCATTTTAAAATAATCTCGCGCTCGTTCAGCACTGGGGTGCCGTTATTGGATTTTAGAATTATCGTGTGCTTCATCGCAAACCTCCCCGTTGACGTTGAGTAGATTATAGCATAGATCAAATGCGTTGTCAATATTTTGCCATTTTAGCCTGTTACTTTGTCCTTAGTGCAGGGGCGTGTGAAATTAAAACGCAAACAAAAATGAAGAATTTTTATTTTGTGAGACCATATAAAACAAAAAGAGAGCGGTAAAACCCGCTCTCTTTTTGTTAGTAATAGGTTGAATTACTTCGCAGCTTCGGTGTTCTTTGCTACGACTTCAACGCCCTTGTAGTAGCCGCAAGCCTTGCATACACGGTAAGCAAGGTTGGTCTCGCCGCACTGGGGGCACTTTACAAGATTGGTGGGAGCTTCAAGCTTCCAAACGCTGGAACGTCTCTTCATCTTTCTCGAGTGAGAAACTTTTCTCTTTGGTACTGCCATTTTGATTACCTCCTATGTGAGTCTGCGTACACGCATTCTCGTACTATGTTTATTTTTTATTTTTATTCATTTCATCCAGCAACTTCTGAAGCGGCGCCATACGAGGGTCGATCTCGTTTTTTGCGCAATCGCACTCGCCTTCGTTCAGATTTTTGCCGCACCTTTGACAAAGCCCCTTGCAATCATCGTGGCACAGAAAGCGGAGCGGGAATTCCATTTCCAGCTGCTCGCGAACGTACATATCCACGTCGAGGAAACCGTCCTCGATTATTGCATAGTCATCCAGCCTGTCCTCATCAAGATCTGCTAAAACCTCCTTCGGGGCGACGGTTTTCTCAAGATCAAAGGCGAAACTGCCGTCTACATTCGCAAGGCATCTTGCGCACTTCGCTTCATAATCAAGCTCAGCCTCAAGGTACATACGCATGTAACCGGCGGTGTTGGTGATATCACCTTTAACCTTCATGGGAGAAGGAAAACTTACACCGTAAAGAATGCTCGCAGTATCCTCCGGGTCGGTGTCGAGTGCAAGCTCGTAGTCGATTTCAAGCAGTCTTTCGCCTGCAAGAAGCGGTCTGAGATCAAGCTTCATCGGATACCTCCCGTGCTATGGATAGAATAGCATTTTTGTCGTTTGGGCATAGTTTAGGCTATGTGCCCAAAGTCGTACACTATATTATATAACTTCTCGCGTGTAAAGTCAAGTCTTTTTTGGAAAAAAGTTATTTTTTCTTTTTCCCTTTTTTATTGACTTTCACGGGTGCATCTTGTATAATTTAATTATAAATATTTACAAATGTACGGAGGTTGATTTTTTATGATGACCGATATCGAAATAGCTCAGTCCGTGAAGCCCAGACACATTCTTGAGATCGCGCGTGAGGCGGGAATTGACGAAAAATACGTGGAGCTGTATGGCAACGCCAAGGCAAAGCTCGACCTTTCCATTCTCGCAGCAAATGAAAATAAGCCCGACGGAAAGCTTATTCTCGTTACCGCAATAACCCCCACCCCTGCGGGCGAGGGAAAGACCACCACGACCATCGGTCTTGCCGACGGCCTGCACAGAATTGGTAAGAGCGTAGCGGTTGCACTTCGTGAGCCCTCGCTTGGTCCCGTTTTCGGTGTTAAGGGCGGCGCAGCAGGCGGCGGATGGGCACAGGTCATTCCTATGGAGGACATCAACCTTCATTTCACCGGTGACTTCCACGCAATCGGCGCGGCAAACAACCTTCTTGCCGCAATGCTCGATAACCACATCTATCAGGGCAACGCGCTCAACATCGACCCTCGCAGAATCACCTGGAAGCGTTGCGTTGATATGAACGACCGTCAGCTCCGCTTCGTTACCGACGGACTTGGCGGCAGAGTAAACGGCGTTCCCCGTGAGGACGGCTACGACATCACCGTTGCATCCGAGATTATGGCAGTTCTTTGCCTTGCAAGCTCTATGACCGACCTCAAGGAGCGTCTTGGCCGCATCATTGTTGCATATACTTACGATGAGAAGCCCATCACCGCAAAGGACCTTAAGGCCGACGGCGCTATGACCGCACTTCTTAAGGACGCTATCAAGCCCAACCTCGTTCAGACCCTTGAGGGCACTCCCGCATTCGTGCACGGCGGTCCCTTTGCAAATATCGCACACGGCTGTAACTCGGTAATCGCTACCAGAACCGCGATGAAGACCGCTGATTACGCCATCACCGAGGCAGGCTTCGGCGCAGACCTCGGAGCAGAGAAGTTCCTTGACATCAAGTGCCGTATGGCAGGTCTTGAGCCCTCCGCGGTCGTTATCGTTGCAACCGTTCGCGCACTTAAGATGCACGGCGGCCTTGCAAAGACCGAACTTGGCAGCGAGAATCTCGAGGCACTCGAGCGTGGCGTTCCCAACCTCCTCCGTCACGTTTCCAACATCAAAAACGTATATAAGCTCCCCTCTGTCGTTGCGGTAAACAGATTCCCCACCGACACCGATGCGGAGATCAATTTCATTATTGAAAAGTGCCGTGAGCTCGGCGTAAACGTTGTCCTCTCCACCGTATGGGCAGAGGGCGGCAAGGGCGGAGAAGCGCTTGCACGCGAGGTCGTTCGCCTCTGTGAGGAGGAGAAGGGCGACTTCACCTACGCCTACGAGCTTGACGGAACCATCGAGGATAAGATCACTGCTCTTGTTAAGAAGATCTACGGCGGTAACGGCATTTCCGTTCTTCCCGCCGCTAAGAAGCAGATCGCCGCACTCACCGCGCTCGGCTTTGACAAGGTGCCCGTATGTATGGCAAAAACGCAGTATTCCTTCTCCGACGATGCGACAAAGCTTGGTGCACCCACCGACTTTACCGTCACCATCAAGAACGTTAAGGTGTCCGCAGGTGCAGGCTTCGTCGTAGTTCTCACCGGTGATATTATGACTATGCCCGGTCTTCCCAAATCTCCCGCGGCTGAGCGCATCGACGTTGATGCCGAGGGCAAAATCACAGGACTGTTCTAATTATATGAAGCTTATAATTGCATCAAATAACAAGCATAAGATCTACGAGATCAAGAAGATACTCGGCGATCGCTTTGAGGAGATCCTCTCCCTTTCCGAGGCGGGAATAACCCACGAAACCGTCGAGGACGGCACCACGTTTATGGAAAACGCCCTCAAAAAAGCGCGCGAAATTGCGGAAATTTCCGGCTCCTGTGCGCTTGCTGACGACAGCGGCATCTGCGCCCACGCGCTTGGTGGCGCACCCGGCATTTACAGTGCACGCTACTCGGGCAAGGGCGACCGGGCAAATAACGATCTTCTTATTGCAAGCCTTGCTGACAAGAGCGACAAGGGCGCGCACTATACCGCCGCCGTTGCACTCGTCTATCCCGACGGCCACGAGGTGACCGCTGAGGGGTATATGTACGGCAGAATAATTGACACGCCCCGTGGTGAGCGCGGATTTGGATACGATCCTATCTTCGTGCCCGACGGCGAAAGCCGCACCGTTGCCGAGATGAGCGACGATGAGAAAAACGCCATCAGCCACCGTGCAAACGCACTTAAAGCACTCGTTGAAAAAATATAAGAGGGCATTATGAATATCGAAACCCTGTTTATGATAATGGAGCACCTCGGCGTTATCGCCTTTGCGATCTCGGGTGCGCTCGTCGCAATAGAGAAGGAGACCGACGTTTTCGGCGTTCTCGTCCTCGCATTTATAACCTCGTTCGGCGGCGGAGTTATCCGTGATCTTATTCTTGATCTCCCCACCCCCGGCTTCTTCACCGCGAGCTACACCTCGGCTATTATCACCTGCCTTGTAACGGTCGTGCTCGTAATAGTGTTTGCTATGTGCTTCAAGAGGATCTTTATAGAGAAGGAAGCATTTATCAGCAGAATCAATAACTACATTGACGCAGTCGGCCTTGGCGCATTTACCGTATCGGGCGTTAAGCTCGCTATCTCGGTTGGCCAGACCGCACCCTTCATCGCTATAATGATGGGTATGATCGCCTGCATCGGCGGCGGTATGATCCGTGACGTTATGCTCGGCACGATCCCCTTCGTTCTCCGTAAGAGAATATACGCTATTGCCGCACTCGCAGGTGCTGCCGTGTATTATTTCCTGTGGTACATCAACGTTGACGAGGCTGTCGCAATGATAGTCGGCGCGATCATCACTATCCTTATCCGCGCGCTCGCAACCGTCTTTAAGCTCAATATCCCCAAGGCTATCGTTTATAGCAAAATAGACGAGAAAAAGTGACACGCCCCCTACCTAACACCACAAAAAACGCAAGAAAGGAGACCTATATGACAACCGAAGATATCGCACAGATCGATAATACGGAAGCGCCGCGCCTCTTAGTCGAGAGTGAGAAAAACAACCTCGAGGGCCTTCGCGAAGAGCTGTACGGCACCTCAAAGGACGTCATAAGCTCCTATAAAAGATACTCCCGCATAAGGAGCAAGCTTGCCGCCAAGGAATCGGTGCGCACACGCGCGAAGCTGACTAAGGCAGAGGCTGAGCTCGGTATGTATATCGATGCCTATAATTCCTCGAGAAACAAGGTACAGACGTCTCTTGTCGTCCTTATCGAGGTGCACGACAGCTACGTAAGCGAGCTTCACCTTTCCGGTGATATCTCCGCCGCTAAAAAGGCGGCTCGCGCGATGGATTCCTATACCAAAAGGATCGAGAGATTCATCGATAAGGTCAACGATTCCGTTACCTGCATCGCCTCGCACTACGCACTTTGCATCCGCGCCAAAGAAGAGGAAAAAGAGCCCCCCGTGGCAGAAGAAATCGCATACGATGTGCCAAAAACTGTACCAAACACCACCTACGTGCACTCGAACGAGGTGGAAATATCCCCCGTAAGCATCAATATCGGACCTACCGTTGAGCGTGCAGTTGAGCGTGCAATTGCAGAGCTTTCCGATGCGCTTGATAAACGAATTTCCGAAACGCTTTCTACCGTCGAGCTCCCCGCAGGCAACACCGCCGATGCGGCTGCCGTCCTCGATGCGGCAGAGCGTGTAAGCACGGCAGCAAAGGCACTCTCAGAGGTGCTTGCCGATCTTGATACGGTGATCGCAGACGTCGGCATAGTGGTAGAAAAATGCCGTAATATCGTAGAAATGCAGCGCGGCGCAACGCGCGAGATGCAGGGCATCGAGGTCAAGCAAAAGCTCGTGAACCAGGAGCAGACCGCCCTTATCGAGGCACAGGAGATAGTGCTTCAGCATCAGAGAATAATTTCAGAAAAGCACGCAAGCATCAGCGAGGCACAGAGCCTTTCTGCCGATGCGGTGGCAAAGATAATCGAGTCACAAACGGCGATCGACTCTTCGCTTAAGGACTCGATAAAGGCGCAAAAGTCGCTCTTAAAGCAATACGAAAAACTCAACAAGCAGACAGAAAGCACAGAGGAAGATACCGATGGATAAAAAGGTTATACTGATCTCAATAGACGGTATGCGTCCCGACGGTCTTATGCAGTGTGGCAGCGAGCATCTTGAAAAGCTCAAGGCGATGGGCTCGTACACCTTTAATGCACAAACCGTTTTCCCCTCAAAGACACTGCCGTGTCATATGTCCCTCTTTCTCGGCGTGCCCCCGATGCGCCACGGTATTATCACCAACACCTTCGTTCCGCAGGTGCACGAGATAAAGGGAATATTTGAAAAGATCCGCGCCCTCGGTGGCGAGTGTGCGTTCTTCTACGGCTGGGAGCCCCTGCGTGACGTGGCATCCCCCGGCTCCTGCAGATACGCAACCTATTTCAACGCATATATGGAAGAAAGCGTTGACAACATCCTCACCGACGAGGCTATAAAGCTTATCGAGTGGAAAAAGCCCGATTTCGTTTTCCTCTATCAGGTAGACACCGACGAAAAGGGCGGCCACGACAACGGCTGGATGAGTGATGCTTATCTTTGGCGCATCAAAAACGCAATTAACAACGCTTGGCGCGTTATCGAAAGGTTCGGTGACGAGTACACCGTTATCATCACTGCGGACCACGGCGGTCACGACCGTATGCACGGCACCGACCTGCCCGAGGATATGACGATTCCGATGTTCTACATAGGCAAGGAGTTTGAGCCCGGCCGTGAGCTTGATGGCGTAACTATCCTTGATATTGCACCCACGATTGCAAAGATAATGGGAATGCCGCCCGAAAAGGAGTGGGAAGGTAAGGCTCTCTGCTAATAAAACAAGCCTTTTAGCGAAATGCTAAAAGGCTTGTTTTCTTTTTCTTTATTAAATGATGTATGCGCTCTCATCATCTGCGTCATGCTGCGACGCAACCAGCTGAACGTGATATGCGTCGATAACCGCCTCCTCAAGCTGTGCGCGGAACTGCGCATTGATGGGGTGCACGATATCGCGGTATGTTCCGTCGGGATTTTTTCTCGAGGGCATAATAATGAAATATCTATCTCGTGCGTAAATGACCTTTACGTCGTGAAGCGCGAGGCAGTCGTCGAGAGTTACGGATACGATGGCCTTCATAGGACCCTCGTCGAAAAACTTTCTGATTTTGATGTCGGTGATCTGCATTGGTGTACATCCTTCCTTGGAGTAATCGTTTTTTATAGAACTGAATATATTATACAATGAGAATATGAAGAATATTCCTTTAATTGATTAAGACTCTAGAAATTATTTGTTCGTTTGTTTGAACTAAAGATGTACGAATAGTTAACAAGGGCAAAAAGGGGTAGAACAATGTCAAAAAACAACTCATCGTTTGGAATAAATAACATATTGAAAATTATATCGAAGGATGGCACCCGTGTGCATTTTTCGGGGGTCGGCGGGGTCGGAATGTCCTCGCTTTTTCGCCTCTCACGCCACTTCGGAATACACGCCACAGGCACCGACCGTGAAAGGGGAGAATACTTCGACGCACTGAAGCGGGAGGGGGGGAGAGTCACGTGCAGTGCCGAGGGCGAGGCGCTCCCCGAGGATATCGACCTTCTCGTCTATTCCTTAGCGCTTGACGAGAGAGATTCTGAGATTCTTGAGGCTGAGGAGCGCGGCGTGCCGACGGTGTCGCGTGCGGAATATATGAGTGCGCTTGCCACCTGCTTCGGGCGCACCGTTGCCATCTCCGGCAGCCACGGCAAAAGCACCGCCACCGCGATGCTGTCACATATCCTTGAATACGCAGGCAAGGACCCCACCGTCCTCTCGGGTGCATCGCTTGCCTGTGGGTGCTCCAGCTGCCGCATAGGCGCGCTTGATTGCCTGGTTTTTGAGTCGTGTGAGTATAAGGACTCCTTCCTTATCCCACGGCCGGATATCGGCGTTTTTCTTAACCTCGAGCTCGACCACGTCGACTGGTTTAGGGACCTTGGTGAGATATCCGCATCCTTCCTTACCGCGATGGGTAAAGCAGGGCGCGCGGTGGTCAACATAGATGATGGGGAAATAGCGAAAAATGCCGAAAAACTTTACACGCCCCCCGTCACTTTCGGCAAAAAGCAGGGTGCGGACTACCGAATCACAACTCTTTGTGAGACGGCGCACGACCTTAAGTTTTCGCTCGAGCACAGGGGCAAGATTCTCGGTGTTATAACCCTGCCTATGCTCGGCGCGTTCAATATCTATAACGCCACGGCGGCTGCCGTAGCCGCTATGATGTGCGGTGTCTCTTTTGACGAGTGCCGTGATGCGCTCGCAGGCTTTTTTGGCATAGGCCGCCGCCTTGAGCGTATAGGCGATTTTCGCGGCCGCCCCGTCTATTACGACTACGCCCACCATCCAACCGAGATTGCAGAGGGGATAAAAGCGGTAAAAAGTGACACGGGTGGCCCTGTAACCGTAATTTTCGGCCCTCATACCTACTCCCGTACTAAGGGATTGTGGTGTGGCTTCGTAAATTCGCTATGTATGGCGGAAAACGTCGTTTTGACACCGATTTCTGCTATACGTGAGGCAAAAAATGAGGACATTAGCTCCGAAAGGCTCGCTTTTGAGTGTGGCGGCAGCGTTGCAAACGGCGAGGATGAGCTTGTTTCGCTTTTGGAGTGCGGTGAGGGCGCTATCATCATTATGGGCGCCGCCGATATGAGCTGGGTAAAAAATGTTCTTATAAAAAGTTGACAAAATCCCAAAAATGTGCTAATATTTTGACATAGAACTTAAAGGTTTGTCAAAAAATAAAGTGAGGTGAATATCGAATGGACGTCGGTCGAAGTAGCAAACCCCGACAACAAAAACACAGTATCCGACGTGCATCGGTCGTGGCATAGTATAGCCCTTTTCCTTTGCGCTCGGAGGAAAGGAAAAATCCATGGAAGAAAAAAACGAAATGCCAATAACTGACGAGGCTGTGGAAAGAGTTTTATCCATAGATGAGCTTGCACCCACCTCAGACGAGCTTTGTCTTTTGCTCGACGCAAAAAAGTACGGCGATTTTATTCGTCGTATTCAGGACGTGATGCCTGTTGATATTGCAGAGATATTTTGCGAGTGTGACAGAAAATACCGTCCCATTTTTTACAGACTCTTACCCAAGGAGCTTGCTGCTGACGTCTTTGTTGAAATGGACAGCGACGTACAGGAGGAGGTAATAGCATCATTTACCGATAGCGAGCTTGCATCAATGCTTGACGAATTGTATCTTGACGATACCGTCGATATTATCGAAGAAATGCCCGCCTCGGTGGTAAAGAGAATAATAAAAAACTCAACGCAGGAAAACCGCAACCTTATAAACCAGCTCCTGCGCTTCCCGAAGGACTCCGCAGGCACGATAATGACCACCGAGTACGTCCGCTTCAAGGGCACGATGACCGTGCGTGAGGCGCTCGACCATATCAGGCGCGTTGCGATAGATAAGGAAACGATCTACACCTGCTATATCACCGACCCTTATCGTCACCTTGAGGGCATCGTTACCGCAAAGGACCTTATGCTTTCCGACCCCGACACCGTCCTTTCGGATATTATGGAAACCTCGGTCGTGTTCGTTACCACCACCGATGATAAAGAGGACGTTGCCAACAAGTTCAAAAAGTACGGCTTCTTGGCGCTCCCCGTTGTTGACAACGAGTGCCGCCTTGTCGGTATCGTCACCGTCGACGACGCTATCGAGGTCATCGAGGAGGAGGTAGAGGAGGACTTCGCTAAAATGGCAGCGATCACCCCCACCGAAACCTCTTATCTCAAAACCTCAGCACTCGGCATATTCAAATCCCGTATCCCCTGGCTTCTGATCCTTATGATCTCGGCCACCTTTTCAAGCACGATACTTAACTTCTTCGAGGCTAACCTCGCCGCCGTGTTCGTCCTGTTCGTTCCTATGCTTATGGACACGGGCGGAAACTCGGGCAGCCAGGCCTCGGTAACCCTTATCCGCGGTATATCCCTTGGCGAGGTCGAGTTCCGTGACGTCCTTCGCGTTCTCTGGAAGGAGATCCGCGTCGGTATGCTTTGCGGCCTTGCGCTCGGCGCAGTTACCTTTGGTAAGGTGCTCCTTGTCGACCGACTTATAATGTCCAACCCCGAGGTCACCGTCGGCATCGCCGCAATAGTTGCCCTCACCCTCGCCCTGACCATCCTCATTGCCAAGATCGTCGGCTCGATGCTTCCTATGCTCGCCGCCAAGATCGGCTTTGACCCCGCGGTTATGGCATCCCCCTTCATTACCACCATCGTCGATGCGCTCTCGCTTATCGTCTACTACTTCATCGCATCCTCGATGCTCACGGGAATTCTATAATATTTAAAAAAATATAAGGTATTTCGATCAAAATTTTGCCAAAAGCATTGAAATACCTTTATTTTTATGATATAATACCGTATTATACACAATAAAACAGGGAGAACAAAAATGGAAAGAACTCTCATAAGAAGCATTTATCAGGATAGCGAGGCCTTCGGCGGCAAGAGCGTGACTCTCGGCGGCTGGGTAAGAAACCTTCGTGACTCCAAGGCCTTTGGCTTCATCGACCTCAACGACGGCTCCTACTTCAAGAGCATTCAGGTAGTCTTTGAGAGAGACAAAATAAATAACTACGACGAGATCGCATCTCAGAACGTTGGTGCATCTCTTATCGTTACGGGTATCCTTACCCTCACCCCCGGCGCAAAGCAGCCCTTCGAGCTTAAGGCGACCGAGATCGCAGTAGAGGGAACCTCTACCCCCGATTACCCCCTTCAGCCTAAGCGCCACACGGTTGAGTTCCTCCGCGAGCAGGCTTACCTCCGCCCCAGAACCAACCTCTTCTCCGCAGTTTACAGAGTAAGAAGCGAGGTAGCGTTTGCTATCCACTCCTTCTTCCATAGCCGCGGATTCGTTTACGTGCACACCCCCATCATCACCTGCTCCGATGCAGAGGGCGCAGGCGAGATGTTCAGAGTTACCACCCTTGACGTGGACAATCCCACCAGATGTGAGGACGGCACCGTTGATTACTCCAAGGACTTCTTTGGCAAGAGCGCAAACCTCACCGTTTCGGGTCAGCTTGAGGGCGAGACCTACGCTATGGCGTTCGGTAACATCTACACCTTCGGTCCTACCTTCAGAGCAGAGAACTCCAACACCGCACGTCACGCGGCAGAGTTCTGGATGATCGAGCCCGAGATCGCATTCGCCGATCTTGATGACGATATGCAGCTCGCTTGGGATATGATCAAGTACATCATCAACCACGTAATGGACAACTGCAAGGCAGAGCTCGAGTTCTTCAACAGCTTCGTTGACAAGACACTTCTTGCTCGTCTTACCGACCTTCGCAACGCCGACTACGCAAAGGTAACCTATACCGAGGCAGTTGAGATCCTTGAGAAGGCAAAGGCAGACTTCAAGTTCCCCGTATATTGGGGCGTTGACCTTCAGACCGAGCACGAGCGCTACCTCACCGAGCAGGTTTATAAGAAGCCCATCTTCCTTATCGATTACCCCAAGGAGATCAAGGCGTTCTATATGCGCCAGAACGACGACGGCAAGACCGTTGCCGCAATGGACCTTCTCGTTCCCGGCGTCGGCGAGATCATCGGCGGCTCTCAGCGTGAGGAAAGACTTGACGTTCTCTCCGCACGTATGCAGGAGCTTGGCCTTAAGGAAGAGGATTACTGGTGGTATATGAACCTCCGTAAGTACGGCGGCACAAAGCACGCCGGCTTCGGTCTTGGCTTTGAGCGTATCATTATGTACCTCACCGGTGTATCAAACATCCGTGACGTAATTCCTTATCCCAGAACGGTAGGAAACGCCGAGTATTAAAATACAAAAGGCACACGATTTTTGATATCGTGTGCCTTTTTTTGCGCCCAAACGCGTTTTTTATTATTCAAGTCCGCCGCTCTTGATATATTCCGCAACGAGATCGCGTGCAAATATATCCGCGCCGTAGGATTCAATAACGGTAAGCTTGTTGGGGGCGTACTGTGAGCAATAGGAGTCTGTCACTATGTAGTAGGTCTTGTTGGGATCTATGCTTTCTGTCGTGGTGGGATAAACAAAGTAGTCCGAATTGCTCGTGTTTATAAACCTTGAGAGAAGATCGCGGCCTGATATCGAGCAAAGGTGTATCTCGTTGTCAAAGGGAAGCAGGGATACGAGCTGGGAATACCTGACGTCTCCGGCCGCAAGATCATACGGGCTTCTTACTGACAAAAATCCGCCGCCGACAACGATGTCGTACTCATCTCCCCATTTCTCCACGCCGTATTCGTAGTAGAGCTTTGCAACGAGGTTTTTGAGATAAGTGCTGTTGCGCTTTGCGCTATTTGTGCCGAGGACTACGTTCGCGGCTGCAAGGATGTCGTCATACTTAAGCAAAAGCTCCTCGATCAGTGCATCGGGCGTGTAGCCGTTGTATGCGGTTTCCTTTACGTATTCCGCCGTGCTGACGACTACCGTGCCGGTAACCGAGTTGACCTTCATCTCGGCGTGTGAAAGACCGTTGTTATCGCCGCCGCCCTGAAGGTGATATACGCCGTATGTGTCCTTAAGAACGTAGGATTGGTGGCTGTGACCCTCAAATACCACGTCAACAATGCCGTCGCGCGAGAGGGAAGACTGATAATAGGATGAAAGCTGAGTGCCCGTCACGTTCTTGATGCCGCTTGAGCTATTGCCGTACCCGTCGTGAATGGAGTAAACGATAACGTCCACGCCCTCAGCGCGCAGCCTTGCAGCCTCGGCGGTTACAAGTGCCGTAAGCTCGTTGCCGGTTTTGAAGTAGATGTCCCGGACCTTGTCAGAGGAAATTGAGGAATAGCAATCTCCGATAGCACCGATAATGCCGACCTGGATAGGGCCAAGATCAACGGTCGTCGAAGCATCGCAGTATTCAACGCGCTCGTTGGTATCGCGGTCGTAAATGTTGATGCCGAGAATAGGAAACTCTGCCGCCTCTGCGTTTTTGATAACCGGCTCCTCACCCCAATCGTACTCGTGGTTGCCGAGGGTCATTGATGCAAAGCCAAGCTCGTTCATCCAATCGGTGATTATAAGACCCTCGGTAAGGTTAGATGCCGATGCGCCCTGCCACATATCACCGCTGGAGATAAAAATGGAATGGTCGTCAAGTGCCGCCATAGCCTTGAAATATGCGGTCATCTCGTCAACACCGATATCAGACTCGGAGTTCTCAAACTTGCCGTGCAGATCGTTTATCGAGTAGAGGTCTACCACTACTATAACCGATCCCGAGCAGGATTCACACACGCCGTCGTCGTTGTCGTCCGTGTGCGCACAGTCATCGTCACCCGTGATCGACTTGCCGCAAAATTCGCATAAGCCGTCATCGTTTATATCGACGTGCTCGCATATGATGGGCTCCGTACCGCAGGAGGTAAAAATAAGCATCAATACGACAAGGAGTGCTGTAAGCTTCTTCTTCATTTATTTAATACCTTTCAATCAAAAAGTCCGTTATACCTGCCAAGGCAGGCGCGGTCAATAGCGCCGATAAAGCTTGAGGTGTTGTAGATTCCATAGCACCAGATTCTGTCGCCGGGCTCCAAAATTCTCGCACCGTCCCTCACTTTTTTGTCCTTTACGGTCATAACGCTGGCCAATTTGTCGTCATCGTACCAGCTGTTGTCGACGTAGGTGCTCATCGTTGCGTACGCCCTTTTGGGCACGGGGTTGAGAATGATTATCTTCTCCCCCTCGCCATCAAAGTTATATTCAAACTCACGCATCACGTCAAAGTGATGGTTCTTCGTTCCGAATCTATGTAAATAGTAGGCGTGCTTGTCTGAGATAAAGTACATCGGCGCGCGGTGCAAATACGAGCCAACGAAGCGGCAGGAATATACCTTGCCGTCACGCTTCAGGGTAAAATTACACTCGCTTGTCGGCTTAAAGAGGGAAGCGTAGGGGCGGGTGATGGGGGAAAGCTCATATCCCGAGCTTGCCGCAACCTTTTTAAGCTTCTTCAAAAGCTTCTTTCTTATTCTTATAGCGTGAAGCATCGTGAAAAGGAAGATCAAAAGGAATACCGATGCGATCATGGCGATGATTCCAAGCACCGTCATTCCGTCAAAGAATGCACCGAAAATGCCGAATACCGATAAATATGCAAGGATAAGAAGCGGACCGATGGGATATACGAGAATATACGCAAGCACGATCAGTATTGCGTTGAATATAAGGCGCGGCATACTGTCAAGCGAGGAGATGTTTCCTATGTGGTCAAGCCAGTGCCACCTGCGCTGCACCTCGTATCTTTGCCATACCGCAGCGATGAAAAAAACGGGAATTATAAAGATGGTCGGAGAGAGGGTCAAAAACCATTCGGGGGCACCCGTGTCACGAAAAATGCCCGGAATTTCGTAATAAGCACCGAAAAACGAGGCGATGATTGCGAACAGAATGCAGCTTGCCGTCTCTATCAAAAACTCGGGAGATTTAAGGATCCTCGGTATGCTTACGCGCATCGTCACCTTCTTAAGCTTCATCTTCAAGAGCTCGCGCATCCTGTCCTTATCGTAAAGGGCAAACATACGCGTGACCGAGCCGTAGATAAGTATCATACCGATAAATATGATAAGATTCACCGCCCAACGGGGAATGAATGAGAAATCACCCTTTGTTCCCGTGTAGATCGCGATGATCATAACTGATGAGCAAAGCTTGATAATGAGGGTTATAAGAGAGATGCCGATACCGCGCAGAACGTATCTGCCCGGTTGAAATATACGCTCATCAGTCATACTCATACCGTCCTTTTTATAATTGGTTTGTCTCGCGCGGTGCTTTGCTTTTTCTGAGGTTGGTAATAAGGCCTACGACCGCTACCGCAAGTGCGGCAAGCGCATCGATAATCAAGTCCTTCATCGTGTCGGTAAGTGCCGCGTTTCCGATAAGGGGCGTGCCGTCCTCAAGGCGCGCCTTTTGCATATTAAGCCCAAGGATGGAGTCAAACGAAAACTCGTATATCTCCCACAGCGTGCCTATCATAAGCGCAAACGAGAAGGCGAAAAGGGATACGAAAAGGGGGTTCATCGACAGCTTCACGTGCTCGTCCTTGTTTAACCAGTCGACAAGGATAAATCCGAGCGCCCCGAGCATCGCCGCGCTCATCGCGTGCAGGATCGAATCCCATATCGGTATGCGATAATAAAAGGAGAAGATCTCTCCGAGAAATATCGCACAGTACAAAAATACGTAGTAAAGAATGCACATCACGCCGGGCACCATAAGCTTAAAATGGCGGGTTATGACGGTCGGTATCATCATAACGGCAAGGCCGAGTGCACATTGCGTGAGCATAAGCAGATAATCGCTTTTAAGCTTTTCAAATTCCGCACCGTCAGGGAGCTCTTCGGGCGCTAAAAGAAACCTTACGAGGGAGTAAACAACGGAGAAGATCAAGGTCGCAAAAAGGATCATCGCCACAACCTCACGCGCTTGTGGCTTTGATTTCTTGATCTGTTTCATTTTGGTTTTTGTGTCCTTTGTTTTTTATGTAGACTCAGTTTATCACCCGAGAGGGAGTCCTGCAATACCTAAAGGGCACAATTAACAATGTTTTTACACTTCTGTAACTCTTGTGACGTGAAGCACGTTGTCCGTCACCGAGAAGAAGATCTCGTAGTGTGCATAGCGCATTCCGTACTCCTTCTCATCCCCCACCTTGTACGAGGGGCGCGGGTCGTTCTCAAGCAGGGTAATAAGCTCCGAGGTAAGACCCGTGTCAATTTTTTCGGCAAGCTCGGCGGGAAAATCTACCTCGATCTTATACTCCCTTACCCCGTCTGCAAAGCCACAGGCAGCATCGGGATGGCTGTCAGTGTAGGCAAGGTATGGCTTGACGTCGTATATCGGCGTGCCGTCAAGAATATCAGCACCGCTAACGGTAAGCACGGGGCCGTATTCCTTGGTGTATTCAACCGATATCAGCTTGACCGAGGAAAGGCCGATGGGGTTGGGGCGAAAGGGTGAGCGGGTCGCAAATACGCCGACACGCTTATTGCCGCCAAGCCTGGGCGGGCGCACGGTCGGTGACCACTCGTCGCGTATCGCCTCGGAGAACTGCCATATAAGCCACAGGTGCGAATAGCCCTCGATACCCGTGAATGCCTCGCGGCGGCGGTACTCGGGCTCAAATATTATTTTTGCAACACCGTCGGTTATTCCGCTCTGTCTCGGAATGCCGAATTTTTCCTTAAAAGGGGTGTGTATCCGTGCGATTATCTTCATAGCCGTCTCCATTTTCGGGCGCGTTTTTAATAATTTTATCACAATGGAAGCCCCCCTGTCAAGACTGCGCACTTCGAGTGGGGGATTTAAGGGCGAAAAATGCAAAAATTTATTGTAAAAAAAACTGCTATTCTGCCGTGCAATATATTGATTTTTTCAAAAATATGTGATACAATGTACTTGTATAAATATTTTAGAACACTCACGGGAGGATTTTCGTATGAATATCGATTTTTTGCACAACCAAATAATCCGCGACACCATCACACAAAGATTTATTGAAAGCTTTAACGAAAATCTCGTGCCGTATCTTATTTCGGAGTACGGCTCATCTCTTACCGAGATGCAGCTCTACGAGGATCACCTCGCATCCGGCTTCAGAATTGACGGTGAGTTCCACTATCCCCTCACCCTCGTTTGCGACGGTCGCAGCTTCACCCGCTGGATCAAGTGGCCGGTTGCAAATTACAGAAATTACGATAAGTTCAACCCCTTTACGTACAAGGGTGCTGAGCTTCTTGAGTTCGAGCTTCTTGACGACGTTTCCGACACCCTTAAGGCTGCCATCGCAGGCCGCCCGATATATGCCGACGCATCCGCAATGCCCGTTGTCGTTGCCTCCACCGTAGGTGACAAGACCTTCCTTGCGGGCAAGTATTCTCAGGGCTTCGTTGACGCACTTTCAAGCGCTATTACCGATGCTGTTGAGCGCGAGTTTGACATCACCGGCCTTGCCCAGAGCGGCGTTGTGCTTGAGATCCGCTTTATGCCCGGCACCTTTATGGAGCACGTTGTTGAGAACTCCACCTACCGCCGCATTCTAATCAAGGCGCGCGGATGCGCACCCCGCGATCTTTGGATCAAGTGGACAAGGCTTGACGGCCGCGGCACCTACACCATTTCCGACTACGCCGCAACCGACGAGATCATCTTTGAGATCGCCGATGAGGTTCCCGGAAAGATCCGCGAGAAGGAGTACAGATACCTCGCCGCAGAGTCGGTTGAAAAATACCAGACCGCGATGAGCAGAAAGAATATGACCGAGTGGCGTGAGATGATGCGCCGCGTTATCAGACGCGGAGAGGTCGAGAAGTGTGAGTGTGAGCCTAAGCTCGCTATCACCGCACCCGCAGACGAGCTCGAGGAAACCCCCGAGATCATCCCCGAGGTTGTAGAGACCGCACCCGTAGTCGAAGCACCCGAGACCGATGCACTTAAGGCACTCCTTGCAAGCCTCGATGAGGAAACGAGTGTGCCCGAGGAGATCGAGGAAGAGGACGACGACCTTTCCGACCTTCTCAAGACCGCAATCGGCATAACCACCGCGACCGCCGCCTACACTCCCGATGACGAGGAGGAAGAGGAGATCGAGGAAGAGCCCGAGGAAGAGATCGAGGACGAGGAAGAGATCGAGGAGGAGATCCCCGAGATCGACGACACCCCTGTAAGAGTCGTAAGCGACACCGTATCCGAGGACAAGATCCGCCTTGAAATGGAGAAGAAGATCCGCGCCGAGCTCGAGGAAGAGCTTCGCCGCAAGCAGCAGGAGGCTGAGGAGCTCCGTGCACGTCTTGAGGCACAGCTTCGTGCCGAGATGAGAGAGAAGGAGCTTATGGCCGAGGCTGCAAGGGCAGCTATTCAGGAGCAGCAGCGCCTTGCCAAGGAGCGTGAGGCTCAGGAAGCCCTCGCACGCGAGGAAGAAGCACGCCGCGCCGCAGAGGCTGAAAGAGCAAGAGAAGAGGCCCGCATCGCTAACGAGCGCGCCGCTGAGGAGGCTCGCATCAAGGCTGAGCTTGAGGCAAAGGAAAGAGCAAGACAGGAAGCAGAAGCCGCAGCCGAGGCGGCAAAGGCCGCACAGGACGTCAAGTACGTTTCCAAGGTTGCAAAGCTTATCTTCAAGTCCGCGGTTGATCCCTCTATCACCAAGCGCATCCACGAGATAATCCTCGCTACCATTAAGTATTATCACAAAGAGGACGTTTATATCAAGATCAAGGCAACAATTCCCGATTCCAACTCGATAAATCTCGAATTTGTCAAGATCCCCGAAAGCGAGATATCCCTTCTTGTCAACATCATCAAGGTGCTTGGCAGAAGCGACCTCGGTATTACAAGAGCGACCCTCGACTAAAATTAAAGTCCGTGAGCCTTTAGCGTGATGTCCTTAACGGACAATCACGCAATCAAATCCGTCTTGGACGGGTGAAATCCACCTTTGGTGGATGAAATCGCTTGCGCGATGAAATCCTGCTTCGCAGGAAGACAGGAAGACGGATTTGATTTCATCCAAGGCAGTAGCCTTGGATTTCATCTGAACGAAGTGAAGATTTCATCGTGGCTTGACACGATTTCATTAGAAAGCAGAAAAAGAGAGAACGGAATGGATTCCCATTTCCTTCTCTCTTCTGTTTTATCGCCAGTTTCGCCTTTGTATTACAAAGGCTTCGGGCAAAGCCCATACCCCTAAAGATGCACGAACGCGTCCAAAGGCTCTCCCTGTGGGAGAGCTCCCGCGATAGCGGGTGAGAGGGTTCTTTGCGCACAGTTGAGCCCTCTCCGTCGGCTTCGCCGCCACCTCTCCCAAAGGGCGAGGCTTTTCGTTAATCCCATTATAACACAAATCGGCAGAGGATACAATATCTCTGCCGAAATTTGTATATTGCGGGTCGCCGAGGACGTCGACCCCTACGGTGTAAACATTCTTATGAGAAGGAGCATTTCTTCCCCCTTCTTCTGCCTATACAAATAAAAGTTCCCACAAACCGTTTGATTGGTTTGTAGGAACTTTTTGTTTTTTACGGCTTAAGGCTCGGGCGCGTTGCTCGTCTCAAGCCTTTTTGCGATG
>JAZRAF010000126.1:0-1243 GCA_045634425.1 Eubacteriales bacterium
TAAGAAGTATGACAAGCATAACTTCCTTATTCACGATTATTTCTTTGCAATGACCTTGGATAAGGTACGCCCCGGAGGTGTGATTGCTTTCGTTACGAGCAGCGGAACTCTCGACAAGGAGAACCCCGCCGTGAGAAAGTATCTCGCACAGAGAACCGACCTTATCGGCGCTATTCGCTTACCCGATACCACATTCAAGGACAATGCCGGAACAAGAGTTGTTTCGGACATTATCTTCCTTCAGAAGCGCGACCGCATTATCGAAGCTGAACCCGATTGGGTTCACCTCGGTGTCGATGAGAACGGTATTCCTATAAACCAATACTTTATCGACAATCCCGATATGGTGCTTGGTGAAATGGTGATGAGGTCAGGTCCTTACGGCGACGAGCCAACCTGCCGCGCCTATGAAGGACAAGACCTCGGAGAGCTTCTTTTGGGTGCGATAGCCAACATCAACGCCGAGATACAAGAGGTTGAGGTTGACGAGCTGACCGACGAGGAAAGCAAGGCTATCCCCGCCGATCCTACCGTTAAAAACTTCTCCTACACCCTTGTTGACGGCAAGGTTTATTACCGTCAAAACAGTATTATGAACCCCGTGGAAACCTCGGTAACGGGTGAAAACCGTATCAAGGGTATGATTGGTATTCGTGATACCGTGCGAGAGCTTATCGACGCGCAGCTTTCGGATTATCCCGATTATGAAATCAAGCGTTTGCAAGATAAACTCAACACGCAGTACGATACCTTCATCAATAAATACGGACTTATCAATAGCCGTGCCAATTCCGCCGTGTTCTCGGACGATAACTCTTATTTCCTCCTTTGCTCCCTTGAAATTCTCGACGAGAATAAGGAGCTGAAGGCAAAGGCGGATATGTTCACCAAGCGCACTATCAAGCCGCAAACGACGGTTGAAAAGGTAGATACCGCAAGCGAAGCTTTGGCGGTTGCAATCGGTGAGCGCGCTTTCGTGGATATGGAATATATGAGTGAGCTGACGGGCAAATCCGAAGAAGAACTATTCGCAGACCTCAAAGGGGTTATCTTCCTAAATCCCTACCACGGAAACCGCATAGGAGCGAAGAAATATCTAATGGCAGACGAGTACCTTTCGGGCAACGTAAGAGAAAAACTTGAAGTGGCACGAAAGACCGCAGAACTTTATCCCGAAGATTACACCGTCAACGTCGAAGCGCTTGAAAGAGTGCAGCACGTTGACCTAAGTGCTGCGGAGATA
>JAZRAF010000127.1:0-7339 GCA_045634425.1 Eubacteriales bacterium
ATATTTTGCGAGCAGCTCGTTAAGAACGAGCGAGGTCTCGTAATATCCGTCGTCAAAGGTCATCGATATTATTCCGTTAGCACCGCCGTAAACGGTCATTATTTCGGCCTCTACCGTTCTCTTTGTCGAGGTATCGGCAAACGACACGATCGGCAAAGCGGCAAATATCATTACGACAGCGATAAGAATGCAAAGTTGCTTTTTAAGCTTCATAAGAATGCTCCCCAAATATTTTATATAGGTTTATCTTAACACAAAGCGACCGCTTTTTCAAGTACAAAATAAAAAAGAGAGACAAAAGCTTTAAATGCAGCTTATGGCTCTCTTTTTTGCGGGTTATTCCCTATGCTCTTTTCTTTTTGATGATCAAGGCTACCGTGACACCGACTGCAACAAGTGCGACACCGCCGCCGATAATGCCGATCAAAAGAGGTGTGGAGATGCCGCCCTCGTCCTCGCCCGTTGCGGGGATTGCGGTGTATTCTACCTCGCCGCAGGTGCATTCACGCACCGATCTGCCGTCAGTTGTTTTTGTTGGCGAGATATCGACACGCCACGCACCGAAGCTGTGGCCAAGAGGATCGCCCACCTCGTAGGTTTCGGTGCCTGCTGCACCGCAACGACAGCTGTAATAATATAGCGTACCCGTGGTACATGTGGGCGCTGATGCCTTGAATTGCATTGACTCTACCTTCTCGCTGAAGGTGTGGTCATCCGTCTTTTTGACGGTTTGTGTCGAGTCCTCTGAGCAATAGATGCAATTGCAGATCTTGGAGCCAACCTTCAAGTGAGTGGGAGCTTTTGTGATTTCGCCCTCGTCCCAGGTATGCTCACCGAAATCGGCAAGGCCGCAATCGGTACAGTTTCTTTTATGAAGCTCCTCGGTGTACTTGTTCCACTCACCAAACTCATGAGTGGAGCTGACACGGAGCTTAATGGGACCTGCATTAGGCACAACGTTTACGTAGACGTAATTCTTGCTTCCGTCGCTGAAGGGCTCGGCAACGTATTCGCGCTCGGCGGTGGTATAATATACAGTACCGTAATCTGCAGGAACCTCTACCTTTACGGTCAAGGGGGTGTTAAACACGTCGGCATCAAGTGCGAGTCCGTCCGCGGTAACGGCAGCCATCGAGACGTCAACGTATATCGATCCGCCCTCTGTATAGGCGTGTACCGTGGAGTTCTGACGTTCTCTTACATACTTTACTGCCTCGGAATAAGTGGTCACCCACACCTTTCCTTCATTTTTTAGCTGTGCGATATATGCAAACATCTTATCAGCCATAGCATACGTCAGATCGGTGTCCTCGACGTCGCCGACTCTATGAGTTATCGGGATATACCAGCCGTTTGCGGCTTCGTCAATAGCGCTCTTTATCCACTCCCACTGCTTTTCCTCGGGGTTATCGGCGTAGGCAAAGCTTGACTGATAAGTGGCGGGAGAATACATCATCGACCAGCTGCCGTATTCACGGGAAAATCCGGGGTCTAGGCTTTGCACACCGCGCTTTGTGGTACGGATAGCGTAATAGTGCTCTGCTGCAAAGTCATATGCGGCATCACTCATTCCGCCATAAGGAATGGCGAACGTGATAACATCGTACTTTGGATAATAGCTTTCTATTTTTGTTTTCGACTGCGCTATTTCGTACTCAAAGACCTCATCCTGTGTTTCATACGGTACTGATTCAGCAGTCAGTTTTGTGTGGGTCATCGAATGGCTTTGCGGCTCGAGCCTGCCGCTGTCGAAGAGTGGCTGAAACTTGCTAACGTAGTTAGCTCTGTCGCCTATCATCATTAAAGAGCCTTTAAGATCGTATTTTTTAAACAGCTCGTCAAGCACGAGCGCAGTTTCGTAGTATCCGTCATCAAAGGTCATTGATATTATGCCGTCCGCCCCACCGTAAACGGTCATTATTTCGGCGTTTACAGAGCTTGCAGCGGCATTCTCGGCATTTGAGGCAATCGGTAGCGCCGCAAATATCATTAACGTGATAAGCGAGGCGCAAATATATTTTTTAAGCTTCATGAAAATGCTCCTATTAAATTCAGTTGATATTTAAATCATAACATATGCACGTCGTTTTTTCAAGCATAAAATAAAAAACGCATTCGAGAGCGTGCGTTAACTAAGCATTTGCTATGCAAATATGAAGCGACAACTACGTTGCCATGATGCGCTCGCTTCGCTCGCATGAAGCGAAGCGCAACCAAACGCTCCGTGTGCCGAAGGCGCGCTTCATATGGCGAAGCCCTGCTTCATTTTTCATGCATCGCAGTGCGCTTCATTGAAAAAAGCACTTGCTTTCGCAAGTGCTTTTTTCTTTGGGGTGGGCTATGGGAGTCGAACCCACGACCTCCAGGGCCACAACCTGGCGCCCTAACCAACTGAGCTAAGCTCACCATATTAAGTGGCGCGCCTTGAGGGACTCGAACCCCCGACCTACTGCTTAGAAGGCAGTTGCTCTATCCAGCTGAGCTAAAGACGCACGCTTACAACGCTTAATATTATAACAAAACAAAACTGCTTTGTCAATAGATTTTTAAAAGTTTTTTTGCGTTTTTTTGCAAAATTACTTAACGCAAATAAGCTTTACTCCCTCTATTGCCAAAACCTTGAGAGTTTCACCCTCTTCATAGGTCACAGTTTCGTCCACTGCGCGTGCCGACCAGGACTGTCCGTTTACCATAACCTGGCCACAGCCCGCCGCACTATCGATTCGCTCGACAACAACGCAGCGCATACCGACGATGGAGTCAACACCGTCGCCGCTCTTTGCGCCGGGGCGCTTGCCGATAACTATAAGGCATATAAGTGTGATCGGTACGAATGCGATGATCTGAAAGATCAGATCGGCGCCGAAAACGTCCATAATAAGGGACGGAAGTGCGCCTATTGCGATCGAAACGAATATATTTTTACGAGTCAGGACAGCTAATGCGGCAGCGATAACGATCAGTGCCGTCCATATCCAACCATATATCATAGATATTTGTGTCTCCGTTTTTTGTTTTCTTGTGCCGCGTGTGCGGCGATACGCACCGATATTTTATCATATACGTAGAAAAATGTCAACCGATTTTATATTAAAATATAATTTTTGGTCAAAGTTATGTTGACAAATCGACTAAAAAAACGCTTTTTCACGCTTTTTTATGCTCGCGGTTTTGGTGAAAATGCCTAATTTTATTAAAAAGCATTGACAAAATGGTCAAATTGTAGTATTATTTGTTAAGTAAATGTGGCTTGCCGCAATAAAATTAAAGGAGAATGTTATGTTCGAAACTCTTAAGAAGTATTTGGTTGAAGAGCTTCGCGTTAATGCAGACGATATAACTATGGAGGCTGAGCTTATCGGCGACCTTGGCATCAACTCTCTTGAGCTTGCTGATCTCGTTCTGCTCTGCGAGGAAAGATTCAACGTAACAATCGATGACGAGGATCTTCACAACTTCATTACGGTTGGTGACGTAGTTCGCTACGTTGAAGCTGCACAGTAATTGAATATAAAAGGTTGTCCTCACGAGGACAACCTTTTAAAATATATCGGCAAAAATCGGGGATAATCGTTATATTTTGACGATTACCGACGACTCGTCATTTCCAAAAACGTCTGTGGCTTCGGGATATTTGTTTGTAAGATACTGCGCCTCGGTGGACGTACCGCGAAGGTCACACACCTCGACGAAGAGCTGTATTCTTCCCTGCTTTTTAAGCTGGCGCAAATGCTTTGCCACGGCGGTCTTCATTCCGCTTTCCTTATCCGCGGATATATCTATCTTCAAAAATTCAATTCCCTGCGCTCTTGCGCTTGCAACCGCGAACATTATCTCGGTTTCGAGGGTGGATGATGCGGATGCGGTGGGGGTAAGGGTTACATACTTCATATCTTTAGCTCCAAACTTAAATTGAGGTTTTTATGACTGGACTTATATTAAAAATGTTTACTAAAAAGACGGATGATGTGAACGATCCGAAGGTAAGAAAGAAATACGGCACGGTTGCAAGCGGTGTTGGCATTGCAACGAACGTACTTCTCTCGGTCTTAAAGCTTGTGATAGGACTTATCACGGCATCGGTTGCCGTTATGGCAGATGCGCTTAACAACCTGTCGGACGCAGGTGCATCGGCAATTTCGATGTTAAGCTTCAAGCTTTCATCAAAGCCTGCGGACAGAGATCATCCCTTCGGTCACGCAAGGATCGAGTATATCTCGTCGATGATCGTTTCATTTATTATATTACTCGTAGGATTTGAGATGCTGCTCGACTCGGGCAAGCGAATACTCGGTCTTTCCGAGGGTGAGAGCCCTGATTTTTCGATAGCGGCGGTAATAATTCTCGGTGCTTCGATACTTGGCAAGCTTTGGCTGGCGCTTTTCCAGCGCAAGGTTGGCAAAAAGATCGGCTCTACCGTAATTCTGGCGGCGGCTACCGACTCACTGACCGACTGTATATCCACCACTGCGGTACTTATCAGCTCGATCATTGTTAAGCTTAGCGGCGTTGAGATAATCGACTCCATCGTAGGTCTTGGAGTTTCTGTGCTTATCATAGTTGCGGGTGCGAGAATACTTAACGAAACCAAAAATTCCCTGCTTGGCGAGGCTCCCGTTGAGGACATGGTCAATCAGATCAAGGCCATCGTGGCTGAGGAGGAAGAGGTTATCGGCATTCACGACCTTCTCGTGCACAATTACGGCCCCGGAAAATTTGTGGCTTCACTTCACGCCGAGGTTGACGGCTCGCACGATATTTTCCTTCTTCACGACTCGATAGACAACCTTGAGCGCAGACTTGGCCAGGAGTTGAACATTCAGTGCACTATTCACCTCGACCCCATCGTTACTGATGACGAGAGAGTCACTCACCTGCGTAAGATTGCGGCAAATGCGGTCAAGATCGTTTGTGAGAGTGCGGGTATGCACGACTTCAGAGTCGTTATCGGAAACACGCATACCAACCTTATTTTTGACGTTGAGCTTCCCTTTGAAGTCACGGAAAATCCCCGCGACATTGCTAAAAGGATCGAAGATGAGGTGCAGAAGGTCAGACCCGATTGCTACTGCGTTATCACGGTAGACCGCTGCTAAAGATCACTTCTTATTTTTATCAATATCTATCTCGGGCGCGTGGTAGATGCCAAGATCGGTGTCTATTATAGCGCCCTTTATAATTGAATTGTTTCCATATTTCTGCCGTATTTTATCTACGGCATTTTCTTTTTTCTTGCTCTTTTCTCTCGACTCATCAACTGCGGCGTCAAAGAGTGATATCTGAGGTGCGTAGCTTTCGTCCTTTATAAGATTCGCGGCGGTGACGGTAAGCATTCTTATCGGCTTTCCGGGACTCCATTCGTCCTTTAAAATGCTAAAGGCGGTCTTGGCGATCTCGTCGCTTATATCGGTCGGGGGCGTTTGCTGACGCTGGCGCTGGATGGAGCGAAGATACTCGTCCTTTACCGTTATTTGTACCGTACAGCACTTTAAGCCTCTTGCACGGAGCTTTGTGCCGATTTCGTCGGCGAGGTAATTTATGCCCACCCTCCACTCATCGTATCCTAGGAGGTCGTGGCGAAACGTATAGCCGTTACTGATGCTTTTTGCATCGTCGTTTGAATGCGATTCAACCGGGCTGTCGTCAAGGCCTGCGGCGTATTTGTGGAGCATCTCGCCCGCTTTACCAAGCTTGCGCACGAGGATATCGGGGCTGAAGCGCGCGAGGTCACCGATGGTTCTTATGCCCATAGCGGTGAGGGTTGCCGCGGTGCGTGCGCCAACGTACAAAAGCGAGGATGCGGGTAGCGGATAGACTATCTCCGCCATATTGCTTCTGTCGATAACGGTTATCGCGTCGGGCTTTTTATAGTCACTGCCGAGCTTTGCGAACACCTTATTAAAGGATACGCCGACCGAGATAGTTATACCGAGCTCGTTTTTTATATCTCGGGATATTTTCTCGGCGATTTCATAGCCCGTGCCAAAAAGCTTACGGCTTGAGGTTACGTCAAGCCAGCTTTCATCGATTCCGAACGGCTCGATCATATCGGTATAGCGCGCGTAGATAGCGTTTGCACGGCGTGAATACTCGGTATACGCACCGTAATGCGGCTCGGCGATAACGAGATTCGGGCACTTTTTGCGTGCTGACCAGACGGTTTCTGCAGTTTTGATGCCGTATGCCTTGGCGAGCTCGTTTTTGGCAAGAACTATGCCGTGGCGGTCACGCTCGCTTCCGCATACTGCCATAGGAACACCCCTGTATGCGGGGTTAAGGGCAGTCTCGACGGATGCGAAAAAGCTGTTGCAATCACAGTGCAGTATTACGCGATCACTCATATCGAGTCCCCCTTTTATCGGTTATTTTGCGGTTTTAAGTGTAAACCAGAAGGTCGTACCAACACCCTCGGTAGATTCAACGCCTATTCTTTCGTCGTGCGCATCGATTATGGTCTTACAAATGTAAAGTCCGAGACCTACGCCGTTTTTATCAAGGCCGCGGCTGGAGTCGGTCTTATAGAAGCGCTCGAATACCAAGCCCATTTCTTCCTTTGAGATCGACTGTCCCTCGTCAAAGACGGAGACTTTTACGTGCTTGGAATCGGTGGTGGATATTGATATTCTGAATTTTCCGCCGTCTTTGGCGAACTTTATCGCATTGTGGCAAAGGTTGTAAACGACCTGATGTATTGCATCCTTATCTGCGTTTACAAGCAGCTCGTCGGGAGCGTCAAACTCAACGTCGAGATTCTTCTCCTCTATCTTCTGCTCAAAGGAAATAAGGATTATTCTTGCGACCTCGGCGATATCAAAGTCGGCAAACTGCATCTTGCGGTCGCCCGATTCAAGCCTTGAAACGTCAAGAAGCTGGGATACGAGCCTTGAAAGCCTGTGTATTTCGGAAGAAATGGTCTGAAGGTAGTATTCCTGCTTTTCAGGCGGGATCGCACCCGACATAATGCCGTCGATAAAGCCGGCGATAGTGGTCATAGGAGTTCTCAGGTCGTGCGAAACGCTTGCAAGGAATGAGCTACGCATTTTTTCAAGCTTTTCAAGCGAGTCTGCCATATTGTTAAACGCGGTCGAAAGCTCGGCAACCTCGTCGTTTCCGTATACGGGAACTCGGGTGGAGAAATCACCCTTTCCGAACTTCTTTGCGGCGGCGGTCATATTACGGAGCGGATGGATAATACGCTCGGTGATAAAGTAAACTGCGATAACTGCGGCAGCCATTACCCACGCGGAGGTAGTGATGACCGCTTTACGGGTCGTGCTGATGAAATTGTCCTCACGGACGGTGGAATAAAGGGATATTACGTAGCCGAAGTCGGAGGCCA
>JAZRAF010000128.1:0-1122 GCA_045634425.1 Eubacteriales bacterium
CCTCAAGAAAGGCAGCGACGGCTCGGGTGGCTTCCTTGTTCCCGATACCTTTGAAAAGAAGCTCGTCGAGGGCTTGACAAAGGATAACCTTCTCCGCAGACTCGGCACAGTGCTGAAGACCACCAAGACAATGAAGATTCCGAGAGTGGTGGAGGAAGGCTCTGCTGCTTGGATTCCCGAGGGAGAAATCGTACGTGTCAGCGAGACCACCTTCGGTGAAATCGTGCTTGACGCATACAAGCTTGCCAAGCGCGTCCTCGTTTCGGACGAGCTCTTGGAGGACGCCGACTTTGATGTGGAGGACTTCATTTATCAGATGTTCGTCCACGCCATTGCCAAGGCAGAGGAAGCCGCGTTCTTCACCGGTGACGGAAACGGCAAGCCCGTGGGCATCGTCTATCAGGCAGAGGTGGGCAAGGTAATCGACAACGCAGCCGACCTTTCCTTTGATGACCTCATCGATCTTATCTTCTCGGTCAAGGAGCCTTACCGCAAGAACGCCGTTTTCATCCTTTCGGAGGATACCGAAGTCAAGCTCAAGAAGCTCGGTCTTTATGACGGCAATCCTGCTTGGCACAAAGCCTTGAACGAAGAGGACCCGGATACGCTCCTCGGCTATCCCGTATACGTTACCAACGAGATGCCCGATGTGGATGCAGGAAATAAGCCTGTACTTTTCGGTGACTTCTCCTACTTCTGGATCGGAGAGCGTGGCAAGCGCAGCGTGAAGCGTCTTGTGGAGCGTTATGCCGACCACGGTCAGGTGGCATACATCACCTCCGAGCGTGTGGACGCAAAGCTCGTTCTGCCCGAAGCCGTCAAGTCCCTTGAGGTAAAGGCGTAAACACCATTACGGGAGAGTAGCCCCCGTGGTTGCTCTCCCACCCACTACAGAAAGGAGATATTTTATATGAAACCGCAAGAAAAAATTGCAATCGATAACCTTCGTATGGAAGGCAAGTCCGCCGGGGACATCGCCCTCATCCTTCATCTCTCACCCAACACCGTGCGCTCTCATATCCGCCGTCATCCCGACCTCCCCGGCACTCGTCGTTGTATGACTTGCGGTGCATTCGTGGCGCAACCCACGGGAAGGCGTGAGAAGAAATTCTGCTCGGACAA
>JAZRAF010000129.1:0-4333 GCA_045634425.1 Eubacteriales bacterium
ACGGATTTTCGGGCGTCAAGGGCCCCGTTCTGACCATCGTCATGGACGGCGTCGGAATCGCTCCCGCAGAGTCCTGCGGTAACGCAGTCTCTCTCGCGAACACCCCCACGCTCGACCGTATCATGAAGGTCTCCCAGATGGTCGCGCCCAAGGCACACGGCACGGCCGTCGGCCCTCCCTCCGTCGACGACATGGGTAACTCCGAGGTCGGTCACAACGCACTTGGCGCAGGTCAGGTGTTTGCGCAGGGCGCAAAGCTGGTTTCCCAGTCTATCGAAAGCGGCAAGATCTTCGAGTCCGCAACCTGGCTTGAGCTTGTCGGCGGCGTAAAGGCAAACGGCTCCACTCTTCATTTCCTCGGCCTCTTCTCCGACGGAAACGTACACTCTCATATCGACCACCTCAAGGCCCTCATCACCGAGGCAAAGAAGTGTGGTGTTAACAAGGTAAGAGTACACATCCTTCTTGACGGCCGTGACGTTGGCGAGACCAGCGCACTTGACTACGTTCTCCCCTTTGAGGAGTTTATCGCAGATCTTCGCGACGATTCTTTCGATATCGCTATCGCATCCGGCGGCGGCAGAATGCAGATCACTATGGACAGATACGAGGCTAACTGGGCTATGGTTGAAGCAGGCTGGAAGACCCACGTTCTCGGCGAGGGCAGACAGTTTGCATCCGCTGAGGAGGCTATCAACACCTACAGAGCAGAGACCAAGGTCATCGACCAGGATCTTCCTCCCTTCGTTATCGCAAAGGACGGCAAGCCCGTAGGCACCGTTGAGGATGGCGACAGCGTTATCTTCTATAACTTCCGCGGCGACAGATCCATCGAGATCTCCAAGGCATTTGAGTCGGGCGCAGAGTTCGATAAGTTCGACCGCAAGAGAGTTCCCGCAGTTCTTTACGCAGGTATGCTCGAGTACGACGGTGACCTCCACATCCCCTCCAAGTACCTCGTTTCTCCCCCCACCATCACCAACACTATGACCGAGTACCTCGTTTCCGCAGGTATCAACGAGCTTGCTATCTCCGAAACTCAGAAGTACGGTCACGTAACCTATTTCTGGAACGGTAACAAGTCCGGCAAGTTCTCCGAGGAGCTCGAGACCTATATCGAGATCCCCTCCGACGTCGTTCCCTTTGAGGAAAGACCGTGGATGAAGTGCGCCGAGATCACCGACGAGCTTATCAAGGCTCTCCGCTCCGGAAAGTATAAGTACCTCCGCGTTAACTTCCCCAACGGCGATATGGTAGGCCACACCGGCTCCTTCGCCGCTACCCAGTGCTCTATGGAGGCTCTTGACCTCTGCCTTGGCCGTATCCTCGCAGTAGTTGACGAGCTCGAGGGCGCAGCACTCATCACCGCAGACCACGGTAACGCTGACGAAATGTACGAGATCGATAAGAAGTCCGGCGCTCCCAAGAAGGGCAAGGACGGCTCCTTCAAGGCAAAGACCAGCCACACCCTCAACCCCGTACCCTTTATCATCTACGACAACTTCACTGCTGACAAGTACACCGTGAAGCTTGGCAGAGACGACTTCGGTCTCTCCGCAGTTGCAGCTACCACCGTAAATATGCTCGGCTTCGAGGCTCCCACCGTTTGGGACGAGTCTATGATCGAGCTCTAATACCTGAAACACAAAAAAGGACGAGAATTAGCGTGTTATCCTTAACGGAGAACACGCAGTCAAATCCGTCTTTGACGGATGAAATCCACTTGTGATGGATGAAATCGCTTTCGCGATGAAATCCTGCTTCGCAGGGTTTTATTTAGACGGATTTGATTTCATCCAAGGGCTTGCCCTTGGATTTCATCTGAACGAAGTGAAGATTTCATCGTGGCATAAAGCCGCAAGGCGGCTTGCAACGATTTCATTAAACCAACAGAAAAAGAGGAAACTTTTCGGCTATAAACCGATTTGTTTCCTCTTTCTGCTTATAATATGGGTATGGGCTTAGCCCATTTATATTTGACTGGTCAAATGCTACGCTTGCACTTTTGTCAAAGTATAAATTCTCCGCTAAGGACATCACCCATTTCTCGTCCTTTTTTTGCTAATTGTAAAGATCCATTCCGTCCTCGATTATCAGCTTGCCGTCAACCGTGACGTCAAGGTGCTTGAACTGAAGCGTCAGGGGCCAGATCATTTTGATCGGATTATCCTTGTCGGCGTTTATGACCGTGACGGTCTCCGTGCCGATATAGGGGTTGGCATTTACGGTGGTGTTGGGGGTGCTTTCCCATCCGTTACACCACATATTACCGCCGTTAGGTGACTTAACCGTGTTGTTACAGCGGCCGTTGCCGTCCGTATCGTTAAACGTCTCGCACTCGCACTTTTTCCAGTCGTTGGGAATAGATGTCATTATAGCGTTAGGATTAGATATATCCACGTCCGTATAGCTATAAAGCTCGGGGCTGAAAAGGTAAAGCTCCTTTTCGTTAACCGCTGTTACCGTCTCAACTCTTGTTCCGCTCGACATATCGGCCTTGAATGCAAGCATCCTGACGTTTTCCATCGTTATATTCTTCGGCAGGTAGCAGGTGTATCCAAAGTCGTGATTGTACCACTTCGAATGTATCAGATGGAACTGCTTGTTCGCCGCGGTGTATACGTCCTTGTACTTAAGGTCAAGATTCTTGATAACGATATCTCCGCGCCACCACGATCCGTAGTCATCGCGCAGGGTGATGACCCTCAGCGTGGGGTCGATATAAACGGTGACGTTCTCAAGGGTAATGGTGCCGTCGCCGATGAAATTCATATGCTCAAAGGTGGAGTTTCTGAGCGTTACGTTATAGATGCCCTGATGCGCATCAAAGGAGTGAAGCATACAGTCCTCAAGGAGCATATTCTTGCAGTATCCCGTGCCCATAAGACCCTTCCACGAAACGTATCCGTCCGCATCGTAGAACACGTTTTGCTTTATGTTTCTCCAGGTAACGTTGTTCGATGCGGTAGATCCCATCTCATACGATCCCATCGTGTTCGATGCGTCCGTCTCGAGATGATAGCTTTGAAGCTTGTGAAGCGTTATGTTCTGTAAAAGAACGTCGGCGCAGTAGTTCGCGCGGATGAAGCCCTTGTAGGGGGCACCCGTGCCGCCCTCGCTTTCGGGAATCTCGCCCTCAACCACGTGATTTATATTCTGTATAGTAACGTTTGAGCGCTCTACGAGAATATTTCTCCAGAAATACGTGTACAGAGAGGGAGCGCCGTTAAAGATCGTCTTGACGGTCATTCTCTCATCACCGTCGCCGCCGGTTATGGTAATGGGATCGTCATCACAGTGGTATACGTCCATAGAGGTTATCCTCTCAAAATCCCAATGCAGGGGCGTCGACTCGTCTATAGTACCGTCGGCGTTGACTATTATCATCTCCTGCTTGACAAGTCCGCTGTCAGCGTTTACACCGTAACGGATAAAGTGTCGGGTGGTGTTGTCCTTTAAGATGATAAGGGCCTTAAATCCGGGTGCCCATCCGCCAAGGTCGGTCGCACCCTTATAAAGAGAGGTAAAGGGAAGAGTCGCGCCGTAATAAGTAACCATCCCTTCCTTAGGCAAAACGTGGAATATGGGAGAGTTATAGCATCCCGAATCCACGGGAACGATCCTGTCGTCAAATATAAAGGTACAGCCGTGCCAATTGGTGTCGGTGTGTACGATGATCGAGGTGACCTCGTCGCTGTTTCCAAGATAATTGCCTATGTAATAGGTCTTGTCAGCGCCATCTGCGTGCACGTTGTGACCCCATTTGTTTGCATAATCGTGACACGCCTTAATAGCGAAGAAATCGTCCGTTTCTCCGTCACCCACCGCGCCAAAATCGGCATAGTAGATATCGCGCACGTTCTTGGTCGCCAGCAGTCCGTTTTTGAAATTTACGGTAGCATTTGTGCTGTCTATGATCTTGTCGGTGAGGAACTCACACGCAAGCCCCTCAAGCTTGTCGGGGAACTCGGTCTCTATTATAAGATCGCCGCCCTCAACGTACACTCTCGCACCGTCAGGTGTCGACTTCTCGCCGTTAAGCTCAACCGCCACGATCCAAATGGCCTTTTGATCCTCGGTCATCTTGTTTGCGGTCACGGTCTTGAGATAAACACCGGTCTTCTTAAAGATCCGAGCTCTGAGCGCATTGATCGCCTTGATGGCGTACGAGTCGCCCTGATTTATTGCGAATACGTACTCAGAGAGGGAATTGCCGTCGATCGTTACCGTCATATCAAACTCAGTCTGCTTGACGGTCTTGAGCTGCGCTGCGCTCATAGTTACGTCAGTTATGGATAGGGTATTGTCGTCAATGCCGAATACCGTGTCCTCC
>JAZRAF010000130.1:0-1810 GCA_045634425.1 Eubacteriales bacterium
AGGAGGGCCGAGGCGCCGAGGATGATCAATGCTACGATGGGGGAGCGGACGAATTCGACCACGGCAAGGAAAGGCTTGCTGTACTCGGCATCGATGTGGTCAATTACCTTGCCCTTTATCGAGTCGAGGGAGATCGGATCGTCGGTTACGTTGTTTGCGGTGCCCTGAGTTATGACGGTGTCGCCGTCAATGGAAATTATTTTATGAACTACGAGAATGCCGTGGGATTGAAAAACTACCGTGTCGCCGACGTGGTACTCATCATCACGGTAGACGATGATTACGTCATCGACGGAGAGCTCAGGCTCCATTGAGCCGGAAAGGACTACGCCTACGCCGAAGCCGAGGGGCATGGGCATATCGTCGCCAAAGACGAGCTTGGCGTTTGCGGTATAGATGCTAAGACCGATAACAAAGCTCATTATGAGAGCGATGATAGCGCGGAAGATGAACTTTACGTCAATCTTTGCTTTTTTGGGATTGGGGGTTATGGGTGCGTTGTTGTTTACCATTTACCCTGCCTCTTGCTCATAAGCCATGCTACGTAGAAGATAAGGACACCGGTGTTGATAAACAGGAGTGCGAGCCAAAGCCAACGGACTGTGCCACCGTATTCCTGGCTGCCGTTTTCTTCATTTACGTCGACCTTTATACCGCCCTGTGCGGTGGGGTCGAGATGCTCCTCGGCATAGGTGTTGATGCCGAGGGTGAGCCATACGCCCTCGCCTGCTTCGTTGCCGTAGAGGGTGTCAAGCTCATCTTGTCCGCCTTCGAACTCCCATTTGAGCTCGAGGGTGTATTTTTTATACGAGGTTGCGCCGAGAGTGCCGGGGTGGAATGCAATAGATGCATCCTCAACGGGTATCCACTCGGTCTTTGAGCCGATGATGTAATTGCCCTCGGTGTCATAGAGTCTGACTTTGAGGGGGAAGGTGTAGTTTTCAAGCTCGGAGTTTGCGACCTTGAGCTTAAAGTCGAGGTCGGTCTCGTGAACGACCGCCATATTACCGTTGTTATAGAGGGCGAATTCGTAGGAGCTTTCAAAGCCGGGGGCGATGACCTTATCGCCGTTTTGTGAAGCGATGGTAACTACGTTTTCACCGTTTCTGTACTCGGAGGAGAAAAGGGGTATCTTTTCGTTGGACTGCCATACGTTGCCGTTGCCGTCGGTGGTGTCCATATTAGGCTCTTTTCCTACTATGAAAAGAATGTCCATTCCTTCGGGCAGGTAGTTACCTACGCGGAAGGCGGTAATAGCAAGTGTCATAAGAAGCAGTATAAACACGACGTTGACCATAAGCATAAGCCAAACGGCAGACTTACGACCCGAGCCGCGCGCAACGGAGCTTTTATTTTCTTCCATAGCTTGAACACCTCCTTTTGTTAGTTTGGGAAAGATCACTCTTTCGCTTTTTAAAATGCCTGATGGGCGGGACGCCGAGGACGTCGTCCCCTACGGATTTGAGATATCCGCGGTGCGTGTGTATTGAATACGGCTCGGACACTTTAAAAAGGGAGAGAGTTTTTTGTTATTTCCTACCCCTCTTGCCACGGAAGAGGGGTAGGAGAAATAGGTTAATTAGTTGGGTTTATGTTTGCGAGGGATTAGTCGATCTGGGTTGCAATGATCTTAATGGCAACAGTAACTTCCTCAAGAGTACCTGCATTACCCATAGCGGTATCCATCTCATCCTGAGCGGTGTTGCCAGTGGTATCGAAGATCCACTGCCAAGAAATAGTCCAGACCTCTTCGCCATCGAATGCAGCGGGAAGAGTGCCTGCCTTATACTCATCATCAGTAACGTTTCCA
>JAZRAF010000131.1:0-17015 GCA_045634425.1 Eubacteriales bacterium
GTGGTGAGGTGCTTATCGTCAAGGCATCGCACGCCGTGCACGCCGAGCGATTATATGATTTTTTGAAGGACTAGAAAATGTTAGACAAATATTTTCCTCTTTACATCACGATATTTCTTATATCTACCCTTGTCACGCTTGGGATCGAAAGGCGGCTGATACCCTTTTTGTCAAGAAAGGCGCAGCAGCCGATATACGAGGGCGGCCCTAAGTGGCACGCCAAGAAAAGCGGCACTCCCACGATGGGTGGCGTTGCCTTTCTTATTTCGGTATCGGTAGCACTTCTTGCATCCTCGGTAGTGCTTTTGCTTATAGGGCGAGCCGAGGTAGTGATCTCGATACTGATATGCCAGGTGTACGCCGCACTGAATGCGTGCGTTGGAATTATCGACGATATGAAAAAGCTTCACCGAAAGCAAAACCAAGGGCTGACACCGCTTGGCAAAATCAGCCTGCAATTCGTGTTGGCGGTGCTTTTCCTCTTAGCGCGGAGATTTGTTGCAGGTGACGGCACGAGCATCAGCTTTTCGTTTGGCGAGATCGAGCTCGGTATTTTTTATTACCCGATGGCTATCATCATCCTGCTCGGCATTATCAACTGCGCAAACCTGACCGACGGCATAGACGGGCTTGCATCCTCGGTGGCGTTTTCTATCGGGGTTTCGTTGCTTTATATTTCGGCGGCGTTAAGCACCGAGGCGAGCGCCGTTGCCTCGGCAATTATCGGTGCGGCGGTGGGATTTTTGATCTTTAATTTGCACCCCGCAAAGATATTTATGGGAGATACAGGATCGCTGTATTTCGGCGCGCTTATCGCCTGCGGCGGCTTTATGCTTGGTAACCCCTTGCTTATGATATTCATCGCGGGCGTTTACGTTTTAGAGGGGTGCTCGGTAATACTTCAGGTATTCTGGTACAAGACTTTTGGAAAAAGAATTTTTCGTATGGCGCCGCTGCATCACCACCTTGAGCAGTGCGACTTCAGCGAAAACAGAATATGTATCATCGCCATCATACTCACCTTTCTTTTTTCTATTCCGGCGTATATTTTTTACCTACCGTGAAGCATAATATTATAACCGATCTCTTCAAGAAAAGGCTGCCGCCGACAGATCTTTCGCTTTTATTAACTGTAATTCTGCTCGCTTTTTTCGGCACGATTATGATATTTAGCGCAGGCTCGGCATATTCTTATGCAAGGTATAACGACGAGTTTTACTTTATCAAAAGGCAGCTTGTGTGGGTGGCGGTCGGCGGTGCGGTTATGTACCTTGCATCAAGAATAAAGCCCGTCACCTACAAGCGTATAACCCCGTTTTTATACGGTGTGACGCTCTTTCTTTTGTTGCTTGTGCTTATCGTAGGATTCGTTGGCAACGGCGCTAAGAGATGGATATCCATCGGCCCCGTAACTATACAGCCCTCCGAGATAGCGAAGCTTGCGCTGATAATGATGATGGCGCTGTATTTTTCAAAATTCGAGGCACGTGCGCTTTCAACAAAGCGCGGTGAGATTTTTAAGTTCGGAACGCTTTTGCCCATCGCAATAATGCTTGTACCGATAGTTCTTGTAATGCTGCAAAAGCATCTGTCCTGTATTATCATTCTCGGCACTATCGGAATTTGTATGATAGTGGCATCGGGGGCAGATCTTAAATACATAGCCGGATTTGGCGCTATGGGAGCTTTGGGCGTTACCTGCCTTGCCCTTTTCACCGACTACACGAAGGAGCGGATTATGGTGTGGCGTGACCCCGAGGCGTATAAGCTTACGGGCGGCTGGCAGACCTTACAGGGCCTTATGGCCATCGGGTCGGGCGGCGTGTTCGGCGTTGGGTTTGGAAAAAGCGTAATGAAGCACTGCTACGTATCCGAGCCTGCAAACGATATGATATTTGCGATACTGTGCGAGGAGCTTGGGCTTGTCGGCGCACTTTTTGTACTTGGCACTTTTACCTTTCTCGTTGTGCGCGGATGCACGGTTGCCCTGAGGGCGAGCGACGTTTATTCAAGACTTTTAGCATTCGGGATCAGTGCAAAAATGGCTATACAGGTGCTTTTGAACGTTGCGGTAGTGACGAACAGCATTCCGAATACGGGAATTTCCCTGCCGTTTTTCAGCTACGGCGGATCGTCACTTATAATGCTGTTTTTTGAAATGGGCATACTTCTGTCCATATCACGGTACTCTAAAATTACGAAATAGTGAGGTGGACGGATGAGGGCGATAATTGCAGGCGGCGGAACCACGGGACACGTGACTCCCGGAATTTCGATAGCAGAAACGATACTTGCGCACGAGGGAGGCTCGGAGATACTTTTTATCGGGCGCGAGGACGGGGATGAAAACGGAATAATAAAGCAAAGGGGCTTTGCACTTAAGACTGTCAGGATTTCCGGCTTTTCACGCAAGATCACCCCGAAGAATCTGGCTAACGCATTCGGGGCGGCAAAGGCGCTTGCGACATCGCGTAGGATCATCAAGGAATTTTCTCCCGATATCGTCATAGGAACGGGTGGATACGTATGCTGGCCTGTACTGAAGGCGGCGCAGATGATGGGTATCCCCACCGTTTTGCACGAATCAAACGTCGTGCCGGGTCTATGCACGCGGATGCTTGCGCCCAAGTGCACGCGGGTGCTGCTGAACTTTCCGGGCAGCGAAAGCGGACTTAAGCGAGAGGACAACACCGCCGTGGTCGGTAATCCGATACTCTCAAACCTCACGCAGGAAACGCGCGAGGGGGCGCGCAGGCGGCTCGGTATATCCGGCTCGGAGTTTATGATACTGTCATTCGGCGGCAGCGGCGGCGCCGAGGTACTAAACAAGCACGCGATCGCGCTTATGCAGAATTACTGTATGCGTGTGGGCCGCATCAAGCACGTGCACGCAACGGGCAGAAAATATTACGCCACGATCAAGGGCGCGTATCCGACGCTCGCACGCGGAAGCGCGGGATGCATCATCTACCCCTTTATCGAGGATATGTCGACCTATATGAAGGCTGCAGACGTGGTGATCTGCCGATGCGGTGCTATGACCCTGTCAGAGGTTGCAAGCGCGGGTGTCGTGCCCATTCTTATCCCCTCGCCAAACGTGACCGACAACCACCAATACAAGAACGGAAAGCTGTTTGTTGACAAGGGTGCGGCGCTGATGATCGAGGAGTGCGAGCTTAACGACCGCACGCTTATAGATGCGGTCAGATACCTTGAAAACAATCCGCACTTAAGGGCAAAAATGCGCGAGCGGCTGAAGGAATTCTCGACCGAGAACAGCCGTGAGGTAATTTACCGCCATTTGAAGGAAATTTTAGCGAAATAATCAATTCTGCCCCGTTTTATGTCATTTTCTAAACGGGGCGATTTTTTCTGCTTTCTTTTATGTCTTATATTTTATAAAAATATGTGAACATTCTTGCCTGGCGCGAAAAAACACTTGAAATCCTCTCAAATAAAATATATAATATATATAAGAGAAATTATATTTTAAAATATTTTGCTTTGAAGTGGAGGATATATAAATGGAATTCGATTTTGAACCCGTATACGATTGTGGTGTTAATATAAAGGTTATCGGTGTAGGCGGCGGCGGAAACAACGCTGTAAACCGTATGATTTCTACCAATATCCGTGGCGTTGAATTTATCGCAGTAAACACGGACAACCAGGCGCTTGATTCTTCTTGCGCTACCAAGAAGCTTATCATCGGTGATAAGATCACCAGAGGTAAGGGCGCAGGCTCTAACGCCGAGGTTGGTAAGCGCAGCGCAGAGGAGTCCATCGAGGCTGTTAAGGCAGCTCTTGAGGGCGCAGATATGGTATTCGTTACCGCAGGTATGGGTGGCGGTACCGGTACCGGTGCGGCTCCCGTTATTGCAAAGGCAGCACGTGACCTCGGCATTCTTACCGTAGGTATCGTAACCAAGCCCTTCGCATTCGAGGGTCTTCGCAGAAGCAAGCAGGCAGAGGCAGGTATCGCTGAGCTGTCCAAGTTTGTTGACTCGCTTATCATCATCCCCAACGAGCGTCTTAAGCAGGTTGAGGATAACCACATAACCCTTGCAAACGCATTCGAGATCGCAGACGACGTTCTTCGCCGCGGTGTGCAGTCGGTTTTTAACCTCATTAACGTTCCCGCATTCATCAACCTTGTCTTCGCAGACGTTACCACCATTATGAAGAACGCAGGCTATGCTCATATGGGTATGGGCTCTGCAAAGGGTGAGGACAAGGCTCAGCTCGCTGCTATGGCGGCTATCTCTTCTCCCCTTCTTGAGACCAGCATCTCCGGCGCTATGGGCGTGCTCGTAAGCATTACCGCATCCGAGGATATCCAGCTTGACGAGATCGAGACCGCTTCTCAGATGATCTACGAAGAGGCTCATCCCGATGCTAACATTATCTGGGGTGCTGCATTCGATCCTACCCTTGAGGACGAGATGCGCGTTACCATCATTGCTACCGGCTTTGATCATATGAAGCGCGAGAACGCAAAGCCTGAGATCCCTGTACGCGAGCCCGCTGCTACCCCCGTTGTAGCTCCCGAGCAGCCTAAGGCAGAGGAGCCCAAGATCGCTCCCATCGTTGAGGAGACCAAGATCGAGGAGCCCGCTTACAAGCCCCAGCCTCAGCCTACCATCGTTGAGAAGATCCCCGTATCCAAGCCCGAGACTGAAACCTTCGGCTCTTACGACGATCTCTTCAAGTGCATCAAGAAGACTAAGAAGTAATTTTCTTTCGCACTACATAACAGTCGCTAAAGCAGTACGGCTTGGCGCACTTTAAAAACCGAATAAAATGAAAAGCCTTGGGATGAGAAAAAACTTCTCGTCAGCAAGGCTTTTCGTCGTTTTTGGGGAAAGGTCGGATCGAGTGTCAAAAAACGCGCTCTACACTTTTCCGATATCGGTGTTTTTGTTGAGAAAGGGCGTTTATACTTTTTCTCTCGAGTGCTTTTGGCGGTGTTATATTTTATATTTTGCGAGTTAGGCACCAAAAACGGGTGTTTTGTTCATTTCATATCGGAATTGTGTAGTTATCCTGTTGCTGGTTTTCCACCGTTTTGGCGTGATACGGCAAGTTTTCCACATTCGTCCACCGCGGGATAGGAGTTTTCCACATTTTTCAACAGTCGTTTTTGCGCTTCCCGATTTTGTGTATTTTGTACTTTTGCGCTGTTTTGGTGTCTTTGTGCACAGTCGCTTCCCTGCTCTTCAAAAATAAAAGGCAATAAGAAAAGCCCCTCGGACAATGCACGCCGAGAGGCTTTTTTCGTATTCTTACTTAGTCATTTTTTCCTGCTTTACCTTGTGGTCGATCACGTGTCTTGATGCGAGCTCGCGGTGAATATCCTCGACCGTGATGCCCATCTGAGTCATCAAAACCATTACGTGATATGCAAGGTCTGCGATCTCGTAGACGGTCTCGTTTTTGTCATCTGCCTTACCTGCGATGATGACCTCGGTGCACTCCTCGCCGACCTTCTTAAGGATCTTATCAATTCCCTTCTCGAAAAGATAGGTGGTGTAAGAGCCCTCGGGTCTATCCTTCTTTCTTCCCTCAAGAAGTGCGTAAAGTCCCTCGAGAGTAAACTGCGAAAGCTCCTCGGAGTGGTACAGGGGATTAGTGAAGCAGGAGTCGGTGCCGAGGTGGCAGGCAGGTCCGTCCTTCTCTACCACAACGACGAGCGCATCCTTATCACAGTCTGCGGTTATGGAAACGATGTGCTGATAGTTTCCGCTGGTCTCGCCCTTAAGCCAGAGCTCATTTCTTGAGCGGCTGTAAAAGCAGGTAAGCCCCTTCTCCATCGAGATCTTAAGGCTCTCCTCGTTCATATAAGCAACGGTGAGGACGTCCTTGGTTATGGAGTCAACCACAACGGCGGGAATAAGTCCGTTCTTGTCAAATTTAAGTTCGCTGATGTTTATCATTTCAAATCCTCACGGTAATACCGTTTTCATTAAGTTTTTGTTTGAGATCCTTTATCTCGATCTCCTTGAAGTGGAACACCGAGGCGGCAAGGCCTGCATCAATATCGGGAATATCCTTAAAGAGCTGTACGAAGTCGTTTATGCACCCTGCACCGCCCGAGGCGATCACAGGCACGCTTACGGCCTCACAGACGGCCTTCAAGAGCTCGATATCAAATCCCTGCTTCACACCGTCGGTGTCGATCGAATTTACGACCACCTCGCCGGCACCTAAGCCCACACAGCGCTTGATCCATTCTATGGCTTCCATACCCGTATTTTCGCGGCCGCCCTTTGAGAAAACGGTATACACACCGTCAACCCTTTTGATATCCACGGAAATAACGACGCACTGATTGCCGTAGCGCTCAGCCGCTTCTCTTATAAGCTCGGGGTTTCTTATAGCACCCGAATTAACGCTGACCTTATCTGCGCCGCATTTAAGCACGCGGTCAAAATCATCGAGCGTATTGATGCCACCGCCCACCGTCAGGGGAATAAACACCCTTCTTGCGGTTTCGGTAAGAATGTCGGTGAAAAGCGCGCGTCCCTCGCTTGATGCGGTTATATCGTAAAAAACGAGCTCGTCAGCGCCTGCGTTAGAATAGAACTGTGCAAGCTCAACGGGAGATGACACGTCTGACACGCCGAGAAAGTTTACGCCCTTCACTACCCTGCCGTTCTTCACGTCAAGGCAAGGGATAATTCTTTTAGTTATCATACCGACACCTCTATTGCCTCTTTGAGATCTATCGCGCCGATGTAATACGCGCGGCCGATGATCGCGCCGTAGACGTTCATCTTGCGAAGCGCACGCACGTCATCGAGCGTAGAAACGCCGCCAGATGCGATTATATCGACCGAGTATTTCTTGGAAAGCGCGGAATAGAGCTCAAGGTTTGTGCCGCGCATTGCGCCGTCCTTTGAGATATCGGTGCAGATGATGGTTTTAACGCCCATACCCTGCATCTTATCGAAGAAGGCATCGATGGTATACTGAGAGCTTTCAACCCAGCCCTTGATAGCTATATAGCCGTCCTTGACGTCAGCGCCTACTGCGATCTTGTCGCCGTACTTTTCAACGGCGGCTTTAAGAAACGCCTCGTCCTTAACTGCAGCAGTACCGAGTATGGCACGGGAAACGCCTGCGGCAAAATAATCGTCAAGCACCTGCATACTGCGGATGCCGCCGCCGATCTCAACGAAAAGCCCTGTTGAAGTAGCTATATCGCGCACGACGGAAAGATTGGGTGTTGTACCGTCCTTTGCGCCCTCAAGGTCAACGACGTGGATATATTCCGCGCCCTGGCGCTTGAAGTCGAGTGCGACTGACACGGGATCATCGGAATACACCGTCATCTGTGCGTAGTCGCCCTTATAAAGACGGACCGCCTTTTTATCGTAAAGGTCTATTGCGGGAAATATCTTCATTTCTCTACCTCCCACTCTACGAATGCTTTAAGTATTGCAAGGCCAACGTCACCGCTCTTCTCGGGGTGGAACTGTGTGCCTGCGACGTTACCGAGCGCAACTGCGGCGGTAACGCTTATGCCGTACTCCGAGGATGCGATCAGGCTATCCTCGCAGCCTGTGGCGTAATATGAATGGACGAAATATACGTGCTCGCCCTCGTTTACGTATTTAAGCAGAGGGTGATTTTTCTCTACGTGCAGGCCGTTCCAGCCGATGTGAGGAATCTTAAGCTCCTCGGGTATGCGGCCCTGCATGGGAATTACGCTGCCGCGAAGCAAGGAAAGGCCCTCGGTCTCTCCGTATTCATAGCTCTTTTCAAAAAGGAGCTGCATACCAAGGCAAATGCCGAATATAGGCTTACCTGCTCTTGCCTCGTCGATCACGACCTTATCAAGACCCGTGGAGCGAAGCTTTTCAGCAGCGTCGGCAAATGCACCGACACCGGGGAGAATGATCCTGTCGGCACTTTTAATGACCTCGGGATCTGAGGTGACGACGCTTTCGGCGCCTATTGCCTCAAGCGAGCAGCAAAGAGAAAACAGATTGCCCACGCCGTAATCTATAATTGCGATCATCAGATAACTCCCTTAGTTGACGGAACCTCGCTTGCGAAGTCGGGATCGATCTTAGCAGCGGCGGAAAGTGCTCTTGCCATAGCCTTGAACGCACCCTCGATTATGTGGTGGGAGTTCTCGCCCGCGAGCTTGCGCACGTGCATAGTTATTTTAGCCTCGCGCACAAACGCCTGCATAAACTCCTCGGAAAGCTCGGTGTCAAAATCACCGACTCTGTACGAGGGAACATCGAGGGAGTAGCCAAGATAGCCTCTGCCCGAGATGTCGACCGCTACGAGAACGAGAGCCTCGTCCATAGGCACGGTCTTGTCTGCGAAGCGTACGATGCCCTTCTTGTCGCCGAGAGCCTCAAGGAAAGCCATACCGAGGCAGATTCCCACGTCCTCAACAGTGTGGTGATAATCAACGTAGGTATCACCATTGCAATCAACCGTAAGGTCGAAGTGTGAGTGCTTCGCAAAAAGGGTCAGCATATGGTCAAGGAAACCACAGCCGGTATTTATTTTCGAGTTGCCGACGCCGTCAAGGTCAAGCTTGAGGGTGATATCGGTCTCGCCTGTTTTACGCTTAATTTCCGATGCTCTCATTTTATATCTCCTTCAAAATGTTTTCGATCGCCTCGACAAGCGCTGTCATCTGCTCGCGCGTGCCGACGGTGATCCTGTTGTAATCCTTGATGCGCTCTTTTGAGAAGTGGCGCACGAGAATGCCGCGTGCCTTGAGCGCTTTATAAAGTGCCGCGCCCGAAATCTTGTCAGACTTGGCAAAGAGGAAATTCGTTTTGGAATCGGTAAGGGTGAAGCCGAGTGATACGAGCTTCTCTCGTGTCCATTCCCTATTCTCACAAATGATGCGGCAGTTGTCCATATAGTAATCGTTATCAAGGATCGCCGCGTGACCTGCCGCCATAGTCATTCGGTTGACGTTATAGGGGTTGGTCGAATACTTGATCGTGTTGAGGTCGCGTATAAGCTCGCTCTGTCCGATGCCGAAGCCAAGTCGCGCGCCCGCCATCGAGCGGGACTTTGAAAACGTGCCCGTAACGAGGAGGTTGTCGTACTTGTCAACGAGGGTTATCGCACTCTCTGCACCGAAGTCAACGTACGCCTCGTCAATGACTACGACGTTGTCGGGATTGCTCTTTACGATAGCCTCGATCTCGGCAAGCGTGAGGGCGATTCCCGTGGGGGCGTTGGGGTTTGCGATAACGATATTTTTGTTGATGCCGATATAGTCCATGGGATCGATCGTAAGATCGTCCTTAAGCGGGATCTCGGTATAAGGGATACCGTTAAGCTCTGCAAACACCGAATAGAAGCCGTAGGTTATATCGGGGAAAACGATCGGGTGATCCTTATCCGAAAACGCCATAAATGCGAAGTTCAGAATCTCGTCAGAACCGTTCGTCATCAGTATTTGATCATTTTTCACGCCAAAAAGCTTGGCAGAAGCTTCAACAAGCGGAGTGCACTCGGGATCGGAATAAAGCTGAAGGCTTCCGATCTGTCTCTTTATAGCCTCGGCAACGCCTGCCGACGGAGGAAAGGGTGACTCGTTTGTGTTGAGCTTTATATACTTCATATCCTTCGGCTGCTCGCCGGGGACGTACGCTTCAAGAGAGGCGTATTTGCTACTGAAAAACCTGCTCATTTCTTATCCTCAAAACGGATCGTTGCACTTCTTGCGTGTGCACCGAGGCCTTCCTTTTTAGCAAAGTATGATACCTTGTCCGCTACCTTTTCAAGTGCGTTTTCGGTATAGTAGGTAAACTGTGTTTTCTTCACAAAGTCGTCAACGCTGAGGGGGGATGAGAAGCGTGCGGTGCCGCTTGTGGGAAGAGTGTGGTTAGGTCCTGCGAAGTAATCGCCGAGAGCCTCGGGACAGTACTTGCCCATAAAGATCGATCCTGCGTGATGAACCTTATCGAGGTAATCGAAGGGATTGTCAACGCAAAGCTCGAGGTGCTCGGGTGCTATCTCGTTTGCGATATCGATAGCGAGCATAAGGTTATCCTCGGCAACGATTATCTTGCCGTTATTGTCTATCGAGCATCTTGCTATCTCTGCCCTGTCAAGCTCGGGTATCTGACGCTCAAGCTCCTCGCTTACTGCGAGTGCGAGCTCATAGCTGTCGGTGACGAGCACCGCGCTTGCCATTCTGTCGTGCTCTGCCTGTGAAAGCAGGTCAGCCGCAACGAAGCGGGGGTTAGCGGTGGCATCGGCAACAACGAGTATCTCGGACGGGCCTGCGATCATATCGATCGACACCTTGCCGAATACCTGCTTTTTAGCCTCTGCAACGAATGCGTTACCGGGGCCGACGATCTTGTCTACCTTGGGCACCGACTCGGTACCGTATGCAAGTGCGGCAACCGCCTGTGCGCCGCCAAGCTTGAATATTCTGTCAACACCTGCGATCTTTGCAGCGGCGAGGATAACGGGATTTACCTTTCCGTCAGCAGACGGAGGTGTCACCATAACGATCTCCTTGCAGCCTGCGATCTTTGCGGGAATGGAATCCATAAGAACGGTAGAGGGGTAAGCCGCCGTGCCGCCGGGAACGTAAAGGCCGACCTTTTCGATAGGCATAACCTTCTGTCCTGTAACGACACCGTCGCACTCGCTGATAACGAAGCTATTTCTTACCTGGCGCTTATGGAATGCGCGGATGTTCTCTGCCGCTTCCTCGATGATCTTTACGAACTCGGGATCGGCCATAGCAAACGCCTCGTCGAACTCCTCTGGTGTAACCTCGAGGGCGGAAAGCTTTGCCTTATCAAATTTTTCGGTGTACTCGAAGAGTGCGGCGTCCTTGTTGGCGATAACGTTAGCGATAATGCTGCTTACTATGCCCTCAACGTCGGGAGAAATATTATCTCTTGCGAAGATCTCGCCGTTTGAGACCTCGCCGTATTTGTAGATCTTAATCATTGCTATCCACCTGTGCTTTTATGCTCTGTGCGATTTTCTCAATTTCCTGAGTTTTAAACTTAAAGCTTGCCTTGTTTACGATAAGGCGTGCGCTTATGGGAACGATGGTCTCGATGACCTCGAGGTCGTTTTCCTTAAGCGTTGTGCCCGTTTCTACGATATCGACGATAACGTCGGAGAGGCCGAGTATAGGCGCGATCTCGATCGAGCCGTTGAGCTTGATGATATCAATGTCACGGCAGATCGATGAGTAATACGAGCTTGCGATATTCGCAAACTTGGTCGCAACCTTCAGCGTTTTCTGATTATCGTCGTGGAAATCCTTCTTTGCGGCAACTGCCATTCTGCACTTGCCGAGGTTGAGGTCAAGAAGCTCGTAGACGTCGGGTGCATACTCAAGCAAGATATCCTTACCTGCAACGCCGATGTCGGCAGCACCTCTTTCAACGTAGATAGATACGTCGGAGGGCTTGACCCAGAAATAGCGGATTCCGCGCTCTGGGTTTTCAAAAATAAGCTTTCTGCTGTTTTCCTTTATCGAGGGGCATTCATAGCCTGCCGCCTCAAACATTGCATATACCTTCTCACCAAGGCGGCCCTTGGGAAGTGCTACGTTGATCATATTTCCAGGACCTCCTTGTCAAGATATACAGTCTCCAAGAACCTGATCTTTTTAGGCGCAGCCTTTGCGGCGTATACCGTTTTGCCCTCGGAGATTATTTTATTCTTTTCTTTGATTATCGTTTCTGCCTGGGTTTTATCGCTGTAAATCAACAAAACGTCGACATCGTGGCTAACGCCCGAGCCCTCGAGCTCCTCAAGAGCGTCAAGGTAAAGCGCAAAGCCGATAGCCTTGCTTCTTCTGTTCATACGCTTCATAAGAGGATCGTATGCACCGCCCGAAAGCACCGCCTCGCTGATACCGTTAAGGAATCCCTTAAATACGATACCGTCGTAGTATCTCATATCGTTTACTACGGAGAAATCGATTCTGATCTTGTCGGCAAACTCGGTAGCGGACAGGAGGTCGCAAAGACCTGCAAGCTCGGAAATGGCCGCCTTCTGTGCATTGGTTTTTGCAAGAGCGGTAAGCTTCTCTATCACGGTCTTCATATCGCCGTAGAGTGCGAATATCTCGATAAGCGCACTTGCCTTATCGGCATCGATGCCATACTCAGAGCAAAGCTTAAGCGCCTCGTGAGTATTCTTCTCGGAGATGCGCTTGATCATCTCTTTTCTGAACGCCTTATCCTCGCTCACCTCGTCGAGGAATGCGGAAAGAATGCCCATATGCGAAATATCAAGCACGAGCTCGTGAGATACCGCATCAAGGCTTTTAGCCGCAAGGTATACGACCTCAAAGGTATCGGAGATATCGATATCGCCGATGCACTCAAGGCCTGTTTGCATTATTTCCTTGAACTGATGTGTGCGCGCGGAAACACGGAAGACGTTCTCGTTATAGAACACCTTCTGCTTTACCATAGGCTCATCAGTCGTATTCTTGATTATAGAGAGCGTAACGTCAGGCTTAAGCGCAAGAAGCTTGCCGTTTACGTCGTTGAAGGTGATGACTCTGTCACCGATAAGGAAATCCTTATTGCGTGCGTAGAAGTCGTATTCCTCAAACTTGCTCATCTTAAAGGGCAGATATCCGTAGCTCTTGTAGAGGGAGCGGAGGGAGAGCACTGCTCTTTCGTCGCTTTTAAGTATATTTTCGTTGTACATAGCTAATATCCTTTCGGTAGATCAAACCTCTGCGATTACCTCAACCTCAACGAGCGCGCCCTTGGGAAGATCCTTGACTGCAACGCAGCTGCGCGCAGGCTTTTCGGTGAAGTATTTTGCGTAAACCTCGTTGAAGGCTGCAAAATGGGAGATATCGGAAAGGAAGCAGGTGGTTTTGATCGCCTTTTCAAAGGACGAGCCTGCCGCTGTGAGAACTGCGCCGAGATTTTTCATGACCTGCTCGGTCTGTCCGGTGATATCGGTCGCCTCTATATTTCCGGTTGCGGGAACGATCGGAATCTGACCCGAGGTATATACAAAGCCGCCTACGACCACTGCCTGAGAATAAGGACCTATTGCGGCAGGGGCATTGGGGGTAGATATTTTAGTTGCCATAACTGTTTCTCCTTACAAAAGCTTGAAGCCTGCGTTCTTAAGCGCGGTTTCTATTTCGTGGATATGATCGTAGTTTCTCGTTTCGAGAATTATTCTTAAGTAGCATCCGTTAACGTCAGAGCCCTCGTTTGCCCTTTCGTGATGGACGGAGGTGACGTTACCGCCAAGATCGGCGATTATACGGGAGACGTCCTTGAGCTGACCGGGCTTATCTACAAGCTCGACGGTAAGCTGACAGCTTCTGCCGGACATAAGAAGTCCGCGCTTGATAACTCTTGAAAGAATGGTAACGTCGATGTTACCGCCGGAAAGAACGGACACGACCTTCTTGCCGTCAAGATCAAGCTTTCCGAACATTACTGCCGCAACTGCAGCAGCGCCTGCACCCTCGGTGACAAGCTTATGTCTTTCCATAAGTGCGAGGATCGCTGCGGCGATCTCATCGTCGCTTACGGTGACGATCCCGTCAACGTACTTTGAGCAGATATCGTAGGTAAGATCGCCGGGGCGCTTGACTGCGATACCGTCAGCGATGGTGGAAACTCCCGAAAGCTCCTCGATCTTCTTATCCTTGACGGAGTTGTACATTGAGGGAGCGCCTGCGGCCTGAACGCCGTAGACCTTGATAGAGGGGTTTACCGATTTAAGGGTGTATGCAATACCCGAGATAAGTCCACCGCCGCCGATAGGAACGATAACAGCATCAATGCCGTCAAGCTGCTCGATAAGCTCGAGTGCGATAGTTCCCTGACCTGCTATGACGTCCTCATCGTTGAACGGATGAATGAAGGTGTATCCCTCCTCGTCACGAAGCGAGAGCGCCTTATTATAGGCATCGTCGTAAACGCCGTTTACAAGGCAGACCTCAGCGCCGTAGCTCTTGGTGGCCTCGATTTTGGATATAGGCGCACCGTCAGGCAGGCAGATCACCGATTTTATTCCGTTTTTGCTTGCGGCAAGCGCAACGCCCTGTGCGTGGTTACCTGCAGAGCAAGCAACGACGCCCTTTGCCTTCTCCTCGTCGGTAAGGCGGGACATTTTATAATACGCGCCTCTTACCTTAAACGAGCCTGTGATCTGCAGATTCTCAGTCTTAAGGTAAAGCTCCACGCCCGGCTTAAGCTTGGGGGCGTAGATAACGTCGGTTTTTCTTACTACGTCACGAAGAACGTAATTGGCGCGGTAAACATTATCAAGTGTAAGCATAGTTTTTTACATAAGGCTCGCTATAAACTGCTCGGCACATCTTGCCGAACGGTTGCCACGGCGAAGGGCGAATGCCTCTGCCTTGGTGTCAAGCTCCTTTACATCCATTTCGATCTTATTTCTGATTGCAAGCTCGTGAACTATATCAAGATAGAGCTGCTTATTGGGCTTTGAGAAAAGAACGACGAGGCCGAAGCGCTCGGAAAGTGAGAGCGTTTCCTGAAGGGTGTCGTTGACGTGAACGTCGTTACCCTCTCTGTCGCTGAAGTTCTCTTTGATGATGTGTCTGCGGTTCGAGGTTGCGTAGATCACCGCATTGTCAGCCTTTGCGGATGCGCTTCCCTCAAGTGCCGCCTTGAGCATACTGAAGTTATCGTCACTCTTGTTGAATGCGAGGTCGTCGATGAATATGATAAACTTCAAGGGGTTCTCGCTGATCTTACCCATAACGAAGGGCAAGTGGGCAAGCTGGTCCTTGCGAAGCTCGATAAGTCTTATGCCCTTATCGAAGAACATATTCGCCACTGCCTTGACGGTCGAGGATTTACCCGTGCCCGCATCTCCACAAAGGAGAGTGTTTGCGGCGGGGCGGCCCTCGATGAAGGCGATAGTATTCTGAATTACCTGCTCGCGCTCGGATTCGTAGCCAACGAACTTATCGACAGAGGTCTTGTCGGCACTGACGATAGGCTCGATGGTCTTTTCGTCGGAAAGACGGAACATGCAGTAAGAGGAGAATATGCCGTAGCCATACTTATGTACCTCGGAAATTCTTGCCTCATACTCCTTATAGAAATCCATTTTTCTCGAAGCGAAGGGGGATACGAATGAGATGCCCATATCGTCAGCAAAGATATCGGGAGTGAGTGCGGCAAACTCGGAGAATACCTCAAGCTCGCTCTTCACCGCCTCCTTGATAACGTCGGATACTTCCTTATCGTGGGCACGGGATTTGATATATACGTTTTCGTCCTCGGAAACTATTCTGAAAACGAGGTCGGTCAAAGTGCCGCCTGCGGAATATATTTCGGAGACGAGGGCTGCATAGGCCTTTATCTTTTCATCTGCGACGGTGCTTTTAGCGTAGCTTGCAAAGCTTGCAAACAGGGGCTTGGAGATCACAGCGCGGAAAACGCTGGACATACAGAGTCGCAGGTACAATTCTCTTATATAAGACATCATTTGATACGCTCTATTATTTTTTCAGTCATTTCGGTGGTGGTAAGTGCGGGTGCGCCGTGTGCAAGGTCGGCGGTGCGGTAGCCTGCCTCGAGAACCTCGTCAACTGCCCTGATTATTGCATCGCTCTCCTTGGAAAGACCGAAAGAGTAAAGAAGCATCATCGCCGCGGAGAGAATGGTTGCTATGGGGTTAGCCTTATTCTGCCCTGCTATATCGGGTGCTGAGCCGTGGATGGGCTCGTAAAGAGCGCGTGTGGTTTCGTTGAGGGATGCGGACGGAAGCATACCGATAGAGCCCGTGATCTGCGATGCCTCGTCGGAGAGGATATCGCCGAACATATTCGAGGTTACGATAACGTCGAACTGTGCGGGGTTTCTTACAAGCTGCATTGCCGCATTGTCAACGAGCATATCCGAGCACTCAACGTCGGGATATTCAGCCGCTATCTCGTGCACGATCTTACGCCAGAGGCGTGAGGTTTCAAGCACGTTTGCCTTATCGATGCTGATAAGCTTCTTGTTTCTCTTGCGTGCGGTTTCAAAGGCTACGCGAGCGATACGCTCGATCTCCATACGGCTATAGCTTTCGGTATCGTAAGCCTCCTCACCGTATTTGCCCTCGCGCATTCCGCGCTCGCCAAAGTATATACCGCCCGTAAGCTCACGGACGATCATAATATCAAAGCCCTGAGCAACAAGGTCCTCGCGGAGGGGGCACTCGCCCTTAAGTGCGGGATAAAGCTTTGCGGGGCGAAGGTTTGTGAAAAGATTCATCGCGGCACGAATGCCGAGAAGCGCCTTTTCGGGGCGGAGATTTCCGGGGAGAGTATCCCACTTAGGTCCGCCGACCGCGCCGAGAAGAACGCTGTCGGATGCAAGGCATCCCTTTACGGTATCCTCGGGAAGCGGAATGCCGTGCTTATCAATAGCGGCACCGCCTATATCGTATGGGGTGAAATTGAAGGTATGGCCGTACTTTTCGCCGATCGCATCAAGCACCCTTGTGGCACTGTCAACGATCTCGGGGCCTATACCGTCACCCTTTAAAAGTGCTATATTAAAGTTCATTTTCTTCGTCCTTATTTTATCTCGCCGGAGCGGATAGACTCGATGAGTCCGCCGCCCGAGATTATCTTCTGTATGAATTCGGGGAACGGATTTGTCTTAAAGCTTTCGCCCGTCGTGCGGTTATATATAATGCCGTTGTCGAGGTCTGCCTCAATTTTATCTCCGTCTTTTATATTTTCTGACGCCTCAGGGCACTCAAGTATAGCCAAACCGATGTTTATCGAGTTGCGATAGAATATTCTCGCAAAGCTCTTGGCTATAACGAGCGAGATGCCGCTCTCCTTAATTGCGATGGGGGCGTGCTCACGCGAGGAGCCGCAGCCGAAGTTGGAGCCGGCAACCATAATGTCACCCGGGGCAACCTTATTTACAAAGTCCTTATCGATATCCTCCATACAATGGGAGGCGAGCTCCTTCTTGTTTATGGTGTTAAGATATCTTGCGGGGATTATTACGTCGGTGTCAACGTTGTCACCGTATTTAATT
>JAZRAF010000132.1:0-3733 GCA_045634425.1 Eubacteriales bacterium
CGCAGATGGTCGCCAAGGGTCACGACTTTCCAAAGGTCACCCTCGTCGGCGTAGTGCTTGCCGACACCTCTCTTTATCTCTCCGACTTCCGCGCGTCGGAAAAGACCTTCTCCCTCTTAACGCAGGTAATAGGTCGCGCAGGCCGCGCAAGCGATAACGGTGTCGCCGTTATCCAGACCTACTCGCCAAAGCACGAGATAATCAAGCTCGCCTGCACCCAAAACTACGACGAATTTTACCGCGGTGAGATAGAGATCCGCCGCTCATTGGCGTATCCCCCGTTCTGCGATATGGTGCAGCTTACCGTCGTCGGCTCTGACGAGCGCGAGGTGCTCGCCGCATCGGCCGAGCTCTCCGAGGCGATAATATCACGCATCAAGGGCGAATATTCCTCGCTCCCCTTTACCGTCTTTGGCCCGTTTGAGGCGCAGGTATACAGGGTAAACGAGAAATACAGAATGCGAATGGTGGTAAAATGCCGCCTTAACCGCGATTCCCGCCGTCTTTTCCACGAGCTGCTCTGCCTTTTCTCCGAAAAGCGCAACGTCTCATTGGCGATAGACCTCAACCCCCTTACCGTATAAAACCAAGAAAGGAATTTTTGCTATGGCAAAGCTCAATATAGTTAAATTTGGTGACCCCACTCTCCGTAAGGTTGCAAGACCCGTTACCGAGATAACCCCCCGTATCATCACTCTTCTTGACGATATGATCGAAACGATGAGAGCCGCAGGTGGCTGCGGACTTGCCGCACCCCAGGTGGGCATTCTTCGCCGCATCGCCGTTATCGAGATAGAGGATGGCACGGTCTATGAGCTCATCAATCCTAAGATAATCGCCTACGCAGGTGAGCAGCGCGAGAGCGAGGGCTGCCTTTCCAATCCCGGTGCTTACGGCATCACCAAGCGCCCCAAGGCCGTTACCGTCCGTGCCACCGACCGCCACGGCAACGAGTATGAGCTTCGCGGCACCGACCTTCTTGCACGTGCGATCTGCCACGAGTGCGACCACCTCGACGGCAAGCTTTACACCGACGTGCAGATCAAGGCTATCGAAGAATAAGAGGCAAGCACGAGAATGAAAATTATGTTTATGGGCACGCCGGAAATATCCGCAACCTGCCTTGAAAAGCTGATAAAGGACGGTCACAATATCGTTGCCACCGTCACCCGCGAGGACAAGCCGCGCGGCCGCGGAAACGTTATGACCCCCACCCCCGTGAAGATTCTTTCGCTCGAAAACGGCATTCCCGTCTACACTCCCGCAACCCTGCGTGACGGCGAATTTATGAAGCTTCTCGATGAGTATAAGCCCGATCTCATCGCCGTTGTCGCATACGGCAAGATCCTTCCTGCCGAGGTTATAAATTACCCCCGCCTCGGTTGTATAAACCTGCACGTATCCCTTCTTCCCAAGTACCGCGGTGCCGCACCTATGCAGCGCGCAATAATGGAGGGCGAGCGTGAAACGGGCGTTACCATAATGTATATGGACGTCGGCCTCGACACGGGCGATATAATCGAAATCGAGAAATTCCCGATAAACGCGGACGACGATTTTGAAGCAATACACGACCGCTCGGCAGAGGTAGGCTCCAAGCTTCTCTCTGATACCATCGTCAAGCTCGGCGAGGGAACTGCCACCCGCACCCCTCAGAACAACGAGCTTGCTACCTACGCCGCAAAGATCGAAAAAGAGGACTGCAAGATCGATTTTAACCTCGATGCAGCTACCCTTGATTGCCGCATCCGTGGCGTGACCCCCATTCCCGGCGCATTCTGCTACCTCGGTGGCAAAATGCTTAAGATCCTCCGCGCAACCCCCATTCAGAAAACGGGTGATACCCCCGGTCTCGTTACCGACGTTGACTCCGTCGGCACCGGCTCATTCACCGTTTTATGTGGCACGGGTGCCCTCGTTGTCACCTCGGTAAAGCCTGAGGGCAAGGGCGCTATGAGTGCCGGCGACTTCATCCGCGGTCGCAAGATCGCCAAGGGCGACATGCTTGAGTAATTAACGAAAAGAAAGGAGAGCATCGATGAATCTGCGTGAGATAGCACTTAAATTGCTTATCGATTACGAGGAATGCGGCAAGTACGTTAACCTGTCGTTAAATTCGCATATTGCCGACGGCCTTAGCGGTGAAGACCGCGCACGCCTGACCGCTCTCCTCTATACCACCGTCGAGCATAAGCTGACCTACGACTACTATATAGCCGCACTCACAGGCCGCAGCCTCGACAAGATATCCACCCACACCAAATGTATTCTGCGCCTCGGACTTTGTCAGATAGTCGATATGGATAACATTCCCGACTTTGCCGCAGTAAACGAAACCGTAAAGCTTGCGAAAAACCAGGGTGAGCGCTCTTTGGTCAATGGCGTGCTCCGCCGTGCCGCAAGAGAAAAGGACGCCCTTCCGCTTCCCAAAAAGGAGAAGAACGCCGCTCGCTACTACTCGGTTTTGTATTCGCTCCCGCTTCCCACGGTAAAGCATTTTATCGCCGAGCTCGGTGAGGAAGAAGCCGTAAAGCTCTTCGACACCTTCAACTCCCAAGCACCGATCTCCCTTACCGTAAACACACTTAAAATTTCCGTCGACGATTTCATCGCCGAGCTTCAAAAACAGGGCTACACCGCCACCCGTGTAACGTTTTCTCCCATCACAGTAAGGCTTTCCGAGCCCGTAAATCCTAAGTGTATCAAGGGATTTGCCGAGGGATGGTTCTACGTACAGGATGAGGCGTCCGCCCTCGCTGCATTAGCGCTTTCACCCACGGCGGGCGACGTCGTTGTCGACACCTGTTCAGCCCCCGGTGGCAAAAGCTTCGCTATGGCGATCCTCTCCTCCGACAAAGCACAGATACACTCCTTCGACCTTCACGAAAGCAAGCTTTCGCTTATAACCGACACCGCCGCACGCCTCGGACTTGATTCGGTGTCTGCCGCCGTCCGCGATGCTACCACACCCGATGAAGCACTCGTCGGCACCGTTGATAAGCTTCTTTGTGACGTGCCTTGCTCAGGCCTCGGTGTCATTGCCAAAAAGCCCGACCTTCGTTATAAGGATATCACGGCTACCACCGACCTCCCACCCCTTCAGCTCGATATACTCACCGCCTCGTCGCGTTACCTTAAATCAGGCGGTGAGCTCGTATATTCCACCTGTACCTTAAACCCACGCGAAAACGCCGAGGTGGTCTTGAAATTCCTTGAAGCAAACCCCGATTTCTCCCCCGTTGGTTTTGCCATCGGGTCGCTGAAATCTGACAACGGTATGCTCACTTTGTGGCCACATATCCATAATACCGACGGATTTTTTATCTCAAAACTGAGGAAAAATAAATGACTTTAAACGATAAAACCGATCTTTATTCCCTCGATCTTTCCGAGCTTACAGAGTTCGTAAAGTCGATCGGCGAGCCCGCCTTCAGAGCCAAGCAGATCGCAGCCTGGCTTCCGCTTGGCACCCCGATATCGGAAATGTCCAACCTCTCAAAGGCCCTGCGTGAAAAGCTCGAGGCCAAAACGGTTGACACGCTTCCTAAGGTCGAGGAAAAGCTCGTCTCCAAAATCGACGGAACGGTCAAATATCTCTTCGCGCTCCACGACGGAGCCTGTGTCGAAAGCGTCTTTATGCGCTACAAGCACGGCAACACCATCTGCATCTCAAGCCAGGTCGGCTGCCGTATGGGCTGCCGCTTCTGCGCCTCAACCATCGGTGGCAAGGTGC
>JAZRAF010000133.1:0-5803 GCA_045634425.1 Eubacteriales bacterium
CGTCACCTGCGCCACCGTTACGATGGAGCTTGGTATCGACATCGGCCGGCTTGAGCGCGTTGCACAGGTAGGTGCACCCACCACCGTTGCGGGCTTCCTTCAAAGACTCGGCCGCTCCGGCCGCCGTGGCTCGCCCCCCGAGATGATAATGGTTTATAGGGAAGAGGAGGCACTTCCGAACGCACCTCTGCCCGAGATAATTCCGTGGGAGCTTCTGCGCGGTATCGCAATTATCGATCTTTATTCCTCCGAGCGCTTTATCGAGCCCCCGAAGATCAGAAAAATGCCCCTAAGCCTTGCATTCCATCAGACCTTAAGTACTCTTGCATCGCAGGGCGAGATGAGCGCAAAGGCCCTTGCCGACCGTGTTTTAACACTGCCGCCCCTTTCCTCACTTCCAAAGGAAGTGTATCGCGCGATGCTCGTTTCGATGATCAACTCCGATTATCTCGAAATGACCCCCGAGCGCGGCATAATCATCGGCCTTGCGGGTGAGAGAATCATAAACTCCTATAAGTTCTACGCCGTCTTTAAGGACAGCGAGGATTACACCGTCCGCTGCGACAGCGAGGAGATAGGCACGATAACGAATCCCGTCCCCGTTGGCGACCGCTTTGCCCTTGCAGGCAGAGTATGGGAGGTCAAGGAGGTCGACGTACCGAGAAAGCTTATCTTCGTTAAGTCGGTCGACGGAAAAATGGAGGTCTCCTGGCCGGGTGACGGCGGCGAGATCCACACCAAGCTTCTACTTGATATGCGCGACGTGCTCATCGGTGATAAGCAGTATGCTTACCTTGGCGACAACGCCCGTCAAAGACTTGATAACGCACGCACGGTAGCGCAAAATGCGGGTATGGATAAAAGTTGCGTTATATTCCTCGGCGGTCAGAGCTACGTATTCTTCCCGTGGCTTGGCACTCGCTCCTTCCGCACTATGCGCCGCCTTATGCAGAAATACGCAGGCGAGCTCGGCATTTCGGATATTCAGAGTCAGGGATGTGCGTATATCACCTTTAAGGCTAAGGACAGACGCGCGGGCGAGGATCTGCTTGCCGCTATCGGCAATATCGTAGAGCGCGACGGACTCGATACCGAAGCACTTGTCAGTGACGGCGAATGTCCCGTCTACGATAAATTTGACGAATATATACCGGCTGAGCTTTTGCGACAGTCCTATGCGGCTGACCGACTCTTGGCCGACGAAATAATACAAAGATTTAAAAGCGGGGAAATATACTATGATATATGATCTTATAGCCCCCATCTACGATGAGATAAACAAGGAGATAGACTACTCCGCCTGGGCTGATTTCATCGAGTCTGCCGTAAAGGCTAACTCAGATACACGCCCCGAGCTTGTCCTCGACCTCGGTTGCGGCACGGGCAGTATGACCCTCGAGCTTGGTAAGCGCGGCTATGATATGACGGGCGTTGATATCTCGGTTGAGATGCTCGATATCGCAAGGGAGCGCGCGTATGATATCGGTCTTGCCGATAAGATGCTTTGGCTCTGTCAGGATATGACCGAGTTTGAGCTTTACGGCACGGTCGACCTTGCCGTTTCCTGCCTCGACTGTCTTAACCACCTGACAAAGGGCGCGGAGCTTGATAAGTGTCTCTCCCTCGTCCATAATTACCTCATACCCGACGGACTTTTTATCTTTGACGTAAACGGAAAGGCTAAGTTTGAAAATATCTATGCCGACCGCAGCTACGTTATGGAAACCGACGGCACTATGTGCATTTGGCAAAACAACTACAACCCCAAAAGCCACCTTTGCGACTTCTATATAACCCTCTTTAACGAGGAGGGCGGGGCATACGGGCGCTATGACGAAATCCAGCGCGAGCGTATGTACACGGTAGCAGCTTTGAAGAAAAAGCTTATCAAGGCAGGCTTTGAATTTATCGGCGCATATGCCGACTACTCGTTCACTCCCGCCACGGATGACGATGAGAGAATTTACATTGTGGCAAGATGCAAAAAAGGATGAAGAATATGAAATCTACGATTTTAAGAGCTATGACAAGAGACGGTTCTGCCCGAATTCTTGTTATCAATTCTAAGGAAATGGTGAATTCCGTCGTTTCCTCTCACCACACCTCTCCCACGGGCACGGCTGCTCTTGGCCGCCTTGTTACCGCCGCTTCTATGATCGGCACGATGCTCCCCGAGGACAAGGACAGCGTGACTATTACCTTTGCGGGTGACGGCCCTGCAGGCAAGCTTATCGCAGTCGGCGACTACTTCGGAAACGTAAAGGGATACATCCAGAATCCCCTCGTTGACGTTCCTAAAAAGTCTAACGGCAAGCTCGACGTCGGTGCGGCAGTCGGTGCAGGCACACTCAGCTTTGTAAAGCAGGTTGGCGAGGTCGAGCCTCAGATCGGTATGACCGAGATCACAAGCGGCGAGATCGCAGAGGATATCGCATCCTACTTTGCAAACAGCGAGCAGGTGCCCACCCTCCTTTCTCTCGGCGTCCTCGTTGACAAGGACTATTCCTGCCTTGCCGCAGGCGGCGTTCTTGTTCAGCTTCTGCCTTTCCCGGACGATGCAACCGTCGACCTTATCGAGCGCAACGCATCCGACCTTGTAAACATATCCCGCTACTTCGAGCGCGGACTTACCAACGAGCAGATAGCAGATATCGCACTCCGCGATGTGCCTTACGATATCTTTGATACCCTCGAGGTAGAGTATAAGTGCGACTGCTCCCGCAAGAGAATGCACGAAAAAATGCTCTCCCTTGGCAAAAAGGAGCTTTCCAACCTCTTTGACGAGCAGGAGGCAGAGGGTAAGCCCCGTGAGCTTACCGCGATCTGCCGCTTCTGTAACACCGAATACACCTTTACCGAAAAGGATCTTTTAGGCTAAGCAACCAAAAACCTCTCCGTGCATAAACTGCATAGAGAGGTTTTTTATTATGGATTTTGTTTCGCAAACTACTTACGAGCTCCACCGCGAGCACCTGCGGCAGCTAAGGCTTCAGATGTCTATATTTGAAAAAAGCTATCCCGAAATGGTGGGGAAGAACTGCAAGGAAATTTTGAAATTACCAATAAAGCGCCCAGAGCGCGAGGCGGCGGCAGCGCTTCTTGCCGATATTCTCGCCCACGAACTCTATTTTTCCTCATTTTCAAAGACACACGCACCGTCGACCGCTATCCGCAGGGCATTCGGCAGCGAGGCGAATTTTATATATCAGCTCACAAGGGCGGCAGAGAATAGCTTAGGCTTCGCTTTCGTTTTGCTCGACCGCTACGGCACACCCGCGCTCAGCGTACATACCGAGCCGATATCGGCATTTTTGTCCTCCGGCACGCCAATACTCGCCGTCGATCTTTGCGAGCACGCCTATTTTTACGACTACTTTTTCGATAAGGCGGCGTATCTGCGCGCCGCACTTTCGCACCTCGATCTTTCTAAAATTAAATAAAAAAATCCCGAAATACGGTTGAAAAAGCTACCGAAATATGCTACAATAGGGTGTAATAAATTCCACGGGGGCTTTTATGGAGATTTTGAAGGGTAATGCGGTAGTCGGTCAGTCCGGCGGTCCTACCGCTGCAATAAACGCAACGCTTTCGGGCGTTATCAGAGGCGCACTCCGCGCAAAGAACGAGGGACATATCGAAACTCTTTACGGTATGAACAACGGCATAGAGGGTTTTCTTCGCGAGGATCTCGTTGACCTCACCGCACGCTTTGAGGGCGGCCGTGAGCTTGATATACTTGAGCAGACACCTGCGGCAGCGCTTGGCTCCTGCCGTAAAAAGATGCGCTCACCTGCAGACGACCCCGACACCTACGCAAGGATTTTCGAGATATTCAAAAAGTATAACATCCGCTATTTCTTCTACATCGGCGGCAACGACTCTATGGACACCGTTTCCAAGCTCTCCGCATATGCCAAGGAGCACGATTACGAGATCCGCGTTGTGGGCGTTCCCAAGACTATCGATAACGACCTTATGGCAACCGACCACACGCCCGGCTTTGGCTCTGCGGCTAAGTACGTTGCTACCACCGTTAAGGAAATTATGCGTGACGTTTCCGTATATACTATCAACGCCGTCACCATAGTTGAGGTAATGGGTAGAGATGCAGGCTGGCTTACCGCCTCTGCGGCACTCCCCGTGATCTCAGGCGGCAGGGCACCCGACCTTATCTATCTTCCCGAGCGTGTCTTTGATCTTGAAAAGTTCATCGAGTCTATCAAGGCGGCGCTCGAAAAGCATCCCGACGTTCTCGTAGTTATTTCTGAGGGAATCCGCTTTGCGGATGGCACCTACGTTGGCGCATCTAAATCCACCGTTGACGCGTTCGGTCACGTTCAGCTCTCGGGTGCCGGCAAGGCGCTTGAATGGATAGTTAAGGAAAGGATCGGATGCAAGGTCCGCTCCATCGAGCTTAACCTTCCTCAGCGTGCCGCAGGCCACCTTCTTTCCCGTACCGACATTATGGAGTCTATCGGCGTAGGTATGGGCGCAGTAAACGTAGCAGTCCGCGGCGGTCGCACCGGCGTTATGATGACCATCGATCGCATCGAGGGTGACGATTATTCGTCCTCTGTCGGCTGTGCTGATATCTCCTCTATCGCCAATGCAGTGCGCGGCGTGCCCGATGAATACATCACCGAAAGCGCCGACGGTATCACCGATGCAGGTATTGCATATCTTGCACCTCTTATCGAGGGCGAGATAAACGTGGTATACGAAAAGGGTATGCCCAAGCACATCACCATATAAAAAATGTCAAAAAAGTGATATACAAAGCCTTGAAGTGTAGTGAAATTCGCTACACTTCAACTTTTTTTGCTTACCCTCTTGATTTTTTGACACGCATATGATATAATATATCGGAATTGAATAACGCTTATCAAGAGTGGTGGAGGGACTGGCCCTGTGAAACCCGGCAACCTATATGGAAATATAAGGTGCTAAATCCCGATAGATGAGTTTTTGTCGTACTCGGGAATTGCGCCGCAATTTTCGAGTGCTTTTTGTTGATAAGCGATCACAAAAGAAAGGAACACTAAAATGGAAAAGATTCTTTTTACATCGGAGTCCGTAACCGAGGGACATCCCGACAAAATATGCGATAAGATTTCCGATGCTATCCTTGATGAGATCCTTGCACAGGATCCTATGAGCCGTGTAGCCTGCGAGACCTTCGCAACCACCGGTATTATCACCGTTATGGGTGAGATCACCACTAACGCGAAGTTCGACGTTCAGAAGATCGTTCGTGACACCGTTAACGAGATCGGCTATAACAGAGCAAAGTTCGGCTTCGACGCTAACACCTGCGCCGTCCTCTCTTCGATCCACGAGCAGAGCGCGGATATCGCAATGGGCGTTGACAAATGCCTTGAGGCTAAGGACGGCGAAATGACCGATGCGCTCGACACCGGTGCCGGCGACCAGGGTATTATGTTCGGTTACGCTTGCGATGAGACCCCCGAGCTTATGCCTCTGCCCATCTCCCTTGCACACAAGCTTGCAAAGCGCCTCACCGAGGTAAGAAAGAACGGCAAGCTCTCCTACCTTCCTCCCGACGGAAAGACTCAGGTTACCGTTGAGTACGTAAACGGCGTGCCCACAAGAGTTGATACTATCGTTGTTTCCACTCAGCACAGTGCAGAGATCGACAACGCTACCATCCGCAAGGACATTCTTGACCAGGTAATTCTCCCCATCATCCCTAAGAATCTTATGGATGGCAAGGTAAATATCTACGTTAACCCCACCGGTCGCTTCGTTATCGGCGGTCCTCAGGGCGATACCGGTCTTACCGGTC
>JAZRAF010000134.1:0-5762 GCA_045634425.1 Eubacteriales bacterium
GCCGTGCTTCTGAGCTTATGAGGATGCTTTCTGAGCATCCCGGCTGCAGTATATGTATGCCGAAGCTTTCTCCTAAGGAAAACAAGGATTTTTCAGCCGAGGGGCTTTATAATCCGAGAGTTGCGCTTGCAATTGAGGATAAAATAATAACTAACGATTTTAAATTTGACGATGATGCGAGAATATACGTTCTGACAGGACCTAACAGAGGCGGAAAGTCGGTTATTACCGTTGCTGTCGGAGCATCTCAGGCACTCTGTCAGCTCGGTCTGCCCGTGCCTGCGAAGGAGGCTCTCATATCTCCTGTTGACGGAATATTTACCCATTTCCCCGAGGGCGCGGACGATACGATAGATAAGGGAAGGCTTGGCGAGGAGTGCGCCCGTCTTAAGGAGATATTCGATGCCGTCACCCCCGACAGCATGATCCTGCTTGACGAGTCGCTCTCGTCCACCGGTGCGTATGAGGCTACCTACATCGCCTCCGAGATACTCTCCGGCTTTGCCGCACTTCGTTGCCGCGGCATCTTCTCGACCCACCTTCACGACCTCGCCGCAGGCATCGCGGACGTAAACGCACGCTCGCTCGAGCGCGGAGGCATTAAGATCGACACCCTCGTCGCAGGAATAGAGGAGGGCAGACGCTCGTTCAAGATTTACAGGGCAAAGCCTGACGGAAAGTCGTACGCTAAGGACATAGCGGATAAGTACGGCCTTTCCTTTGAGGGACTTATGCAAAGAGCAAGGGAGAGTCAGAAATGAGTGTAGTTATAGGAATTGACGTCGGAGGCAGCACTACCAAAATAGTCGGCTTCCGCACCGAGAACGGAAAAAATGAAATAATCGCGCCCCAGTGCGTACACGCAAACGATCCCCTCACCGCAACCTACGGCGCATTCGGTAAGTTCACCGACGAGAACGGCATCTCCTTAAAGGAGATCGACAAGATAATGATGACCGGCGTTGGCTCTGCCTACGTCAAAAACGGCATATACGGCGCTCCCTGCTTCGGCGTGCCCGAGTTTGAAAGCATCGGCCTCGGCGCAATATACCTCTCAAGGCTTGACAACGTCCTCGCGGTAAGTATGGGTACGGGTACTGCACTCGTCCACGCTACCTCGGGCGGCAAGATGTCCTACCTTGGCGGTACGGGCGTTGGCGGCGGTACTATCATCGGTCTTTCCAAGCTCCTTCTTCACGCAGAAAACGTGGAGAACATCTCCGAGCTTGCCGAGCACGGCGACCTTTCCAAGATCGACCTGCGCATCGGAGACATCACAGCCCCCAATATGCTTACCTCGCTTTCGCGCGATCTTACCGCGGCAAACTTTGCCAACGTTTCCGACCTTGCAACCAAGGAGGATATCGCACGCGGCGTTATGAATATGGTGTTTGAGACCGTTGCGATGGTGTCCGTATTCGCCGCAAGACAGTCTAACGTAAAGGACGTAATTCTTACAGGAAATCTTACACGCCTCCCCCTCTGCGAGCAAAAATTCAATGAGCTTGCAGGCTTTGGCTATGGCGTAAACTTCATAATCCCCGAGAACTCGGAGTTCGCAACCGTAATCGGCTCAGCCCTTGCGGGAATAACCCCCTGATTGGAGAAAATAATGAATATCGTTCGTTTCCTTCTTCCTAAAAGCTCTGTCGTTTATTTGTACTCTGACGCGACCGTGCGTCAGGCGATAGAGAAGATGAGATACCATCACTATGTTGCGCTTCCCATCCTCGATAAGGATGGCAGATACCTTGGCTCGATCCGTAACGACGACGTGTATAAATATTTTCAGGATAACGGAAAGTTCGACTATAAGGCCGCCGAGCGCGACGGCGTTATGAAAATACTTGATCAAAGCTATTCACGGCCGCTTTTGCACAGCGCGCCCATTGACGATATGATAGAGTACGTAAAGGAGCATAACTTCGTGCCCGTCGTGGACGACAGGGGCTGCTTTATGGGAATAATACTCCGTCGTGACGTCCTTGGATTTTTATTTAACTACTACAAGAAAAAGGAAGCGGCAAGGGAGTAAGGCCCGAAGCCGCACGAAAAGAATGGAGGTGCGGTGGTGCACGACTTCAATAAAAGCCTTGACGAGCTTTCGCGCAGCATCGACCGCGCCGAAAGGAAAATATCAACCGATAATACCGATATGCCAAGGTCGGCAGGCGGTGTCGATTACGAGCGCCTTGCACGCGAGCGAGCAGAGCGTGAGCTTTACGCCGCAAGGTATAAGGAGCAGCTTTTGCGCGACTCCGCATCCGAGTGGGAGGAGCTCCCCATAAAGGAGCCCGAGGCATCGGTAGCCCCCGATCCCGAGTGCGAGATAGACGTGTCAGAATATGAGGCAAAAAGTCCCGATCCCCAGACCCGTGTAACGGAAAAGGCCACTAAATCCACCGAATATACCGACTCTTCCGCACGTATTCTTACAATACCCGGCGCAGTTTACCGCATTCCGAGCGAGCCCACAGGGTATACCCCCGAGGCCTCAACAACGGTGGTGCCCGTGGTGGGTGTGAACGTTGAAAACGAGGTTGCACCCCTCTACGTCGAGGCATTGGCAGACGAGTCGGCGGACGACTTTTTCTCGAGCGTCACACTGCCGCCCGATGAGCCGCAGTCTAAGATAACTCAACCCGCTGTTGCCGATGCAGCTGAGGAAATCATCGATGCACACGAGCAGAATTACACCGCTAACCGCGGTGACGATGCGGGCGAATACACCGTCCCCGTCGAGTACAGCGAGCCCGAGCCCGTATCTAACGAGCAGCACCCCATCGCCGTGCCCCACGACCCCGCACACGAGGCCGCGGAATACGATAGATTTCTTGCCGAGCACGAGCAGAGGAGAGAAAGACCCCGAAAGGCCAAAAGGGCACCCCTTGACAAGGATGCAGACCCCTATCATTTTTCAGTAGACGCGATAGAGAAAAGCGTTAAGCTCGTTGAGGCAAGAATGCTTTACGAGATAGAGTCGATGAAGGCCGAGCACAGAATGCTTGGGTACACTTTTTCGATGGACGTACTCAAAAAAGACCGCACAGACAACAAAATGCGCCGTCAGATAAGCAGGCGTATGTATCTTCTTTCCCGTGCCCTTAAAAGGGAGCGCGCCGATGCGAAAAGATATTACACCGCCTCGCTTGATAAATACCTCGGCAACCCCGACAAGCGCGCCAAGAACACGGTTGTGCTTGACTCGGTGCTTACCCGCCTTGATTACGCACTTAAGGAGCGCGAGAGGATAGACGAAAGCCTTATGCGCCTTTACGGCGAGGGCACACCCGGTAAGGATACCGTTAAGGAGATAAAGGTAGCCGAAAGGGCGGCTCGCTACGCATACAAGGCACAGCTTAAGACGGCAAAAAGAGTAGCGCGAATGCACGCCCCGACCGAGCTTAAGGAAAAGATCTTCGAGCTTATGAACGAGAGGGTAAAGCTACTCTCCGACATAGAGCGCAATGCATACCTTTTATCCAAAAAACGTTACACGGGTGCGGACAAACGTGCCGTAAAGCGCCAAAACAGGGCACTTAAGCGCACCGCACGCCAAAGGGAAGAGGACATCCGCTTCTTTATCAAAAAGGCAGAGAAGCATAACGAGTCGCACGGTGCAGGAATGCAACAGCTCGGTTGGCTTGTCGGCACGGTGCTTGTCATAGGCGTCCTTGCCGCCCTCTATTTCCTTGCAAAATACTATTGGAGGTTGTTCTGATATGCTTTTCGGTAAAAAGAGAAAGCCGTCGGATGCGACGGTGCAGAGTGACCCGGTATTAAGACGCAGGTTTGAAATTGACCGCCTTGAGCAGGAGCGCGAGATACTCACCGCCGAGATCGAGGCGCTTCTTAAGGAATATGCGGCGGCCATCGGCTCTCGCGAGCCCCTGAAGGGCGCAAAGCCCCTCGGCACCCAGCCTAACGAGTATAGCTTTTGGCATAAAAAGAAGAGAATCTAAAAAATATTTTTAAAAACTATTGATTTTTTAAAAATTTATGTTATAATTATTACAGTCTTAATATGATTAAAAGGAGAGTGACCCGCGGGCCACTCTTCTTCTTATGTTAGCCCAAGTGCGCTTTTGCACCGCGGCGGCATAACACCACGTTGCAGGAGGATATATGAAGAAAGGTATTAAGGAAACCGTACGCGAGGCTATTGAGCCTACGGTAGCAGAGCTCGGCTACAAGATTTGGGACGTTACCTATTCTAAGATAGGCGCGGATTACCATCTTGAGATCACCATCGACAGCGAGGCCGGCATTTACATTGAGGACTGTGAAAAGGTCCACAGAGCGATTGACCCCATACTTGATGAGATCGACCCGATCGAGGGATTTTATTACCTTGACGTGTCCTCACCCGGACTTGAACGCGAGCTTCGCACCGACGAGCACATCATCGCATCGATCGGTCAGCGCGTTGAGGCAAAGCTTTTTGCCCCCAAGGACGGCAGAAAATCGGTAGTAGGTACGCTTACCTCTTACGAGGACGGCACCGTTACCGTAACCGAGGGCGAGACCCCCGTAGCGCTTGCAAAGAGCGACATCGCCCGTCTTTCAACCTTGTTTTTTGAAAATTAAAAATATCATCCAAACAGAAAGGAAGTACACTATCAAATGAACGCAGAGTTTTTTAACGCCCTTGACGTCATAGAGAAGGAAAAGGGCATCCCCAAGGAGTATATGATAGCAAAGATCGAGGCAGCGCTTGCAAACGCTTGCAGAAAGGAAGTAGGTCCTACCGCAGTCGTAAGAGTTCAGCTCGATCCCGTTAAGAACGATTTCAGAGTTTTCTGGCAGCGCACCGTTGTTCCGGAGGGCGAGGTTGAGGACGTAAAGACCCAGATCTCTCTCCCCGATGCAAAGGCAATGAGCCGCCGTCACAAGCTTGGTGGTGTTGTTGAGGTTGAGCTTAAGACCAAGACCTTCCGCCGTCTTTCCGCTATCGCAGGTAAGCAGATGATCATTCAGGCTATCCGCGATGCTGAGCGTGAAAGACAGACCCGTGAATACGAGGAGAAGAAGGAGGAGATCATCACCGCTATCGTTGATAAGGTTGACACCACCAGCGGTAACCTCATCCTTGATACCGGCACGGGATATGCCACCCTTCTTAAGGATGAGCAGATCCCCGGCGAGACCCACGAGGTTGGCGACAGACTTAAGGTATTCATCTCCGAGGTCAAGTCCGGCGAGACTCGCGGTCCTATCGTAACCCTCTCGAGAATCCACCCCAACTTCATCAAGAGACTCTTCGAGCTCGAGATCCCCGAGATCCAGGACGGCACCATCGTTATCAAGGGTGTTTCCCGTGAGGCAGGCTCCAGAAGCAAGATCTCCGTTGAGTCCAGAGACGAGAACGTAGATGCGATCGGCTCTTGTATCGGTAAGAACGGTATGCGTATCTCCGCTATCCTTGCCGAGCTCGCAGGTGAGAAGATCGATATCATCAAGTACAGCGACAACCTTCCCGAGTACGTTGCCGAGGCACTCTCTCCCGCAAAGGTAATTTCGGTAGAGATGGACGGCGAGCGCTCCTGCAAGGTAACCGTATCCCCCGATCAGCTTTCCCTCGCAATCGGTAAAGAGGGACAGAATGCAAAGCTTGTTGCAAAGCTTACAGGCTGTAAGATAGATATTAAGGCGTGATGGCACAGAACAGTAGCCCTTCCTTAAAAAAAATACCGGTAAGACGTTGCGTCGGTTGCGGTGAGCATTTCCCAAAAGGAGAGCTGGTAAGAGTTCTCCGTACACCG
>JAZRAF010000135.1:0-2752 GCA_045634425.1 Eubacteriales bacterium
TTGTTAACAAGCTTAGTTACAAGCTTGGAGTTATAGAGCGGATCAGGCAATACGTCTCTTTTGGAAATTTGACCTCTTCTAGGCACTGTACTTCCCTCCTTCATTAAAATATGATATCATAGGTACTCGAATGTGTTTCAATTCGTTAGTGCTCGTTTGCGAGATTAGAATAAAATCTATACCATCACAGCACGTGAGCACATAATAGTCCGAAGTGTACCTTCTTATTATTTCTTCGGACGCTTTGCTCCGTACTTGGAGCGGCTCTGTTTACGGTTTGCAACACCCTGGGTATCAAGGGTACCACGGATAATGTGGTAACGTACACCGGGCAGGTCACGAACACGTCCACCACGGATAAGAACAACGGAGTGCTCCTGAAGGTTATGACCGATACCGGGGATGTAGCAGGTTGCTTCCATACCGTTGGTAAGTCTTACTCTTGCGATCTTACGAAGAGCCGAGTTAGGCTTCTTGGGAGTCGTAGTAGTAACCTTGGTGCATACGCCTCTTCTCTGAGGTGCAGACTGGTCGATAGACTCGTTCTTAAGAGCGTTGAAGCCCTTCTGAAGAACGGGGGACTTGGACTTGTAGTTCTTGTCCTGACGACCTTTCTTAACGAGCTGGTTAAAGGTTGGCATTGATTTTCTCCTTTCTCTAGTATAGTGTTTATCTATACTGGCACTTAAAGACTGAGGTCTTACCGCGCAGGTATATACGTAGTATATAAGCGAAATTTGGGCATAACTCACCCATTTCCGCAGAGTTACACCCTATTTTACCACTTGCCTGCTTTTTTGTCAATAGTTTTCACAAATATTTTTACTTATTTTTGTGCGATATTTCGACTTTTTAGAAATTTATTCTTTATATAATAGAAAAAAGGGGCAGACGGCGGTGTTACCCACTGTCTGCCCGTTGGAAGTTATTTGCTTTTCTTTTTGAAGATCTTGCCGAAGAAGGTGCGAATTTTCTTTCTTCTCTTTGCGACCACGACCTTCTGGTCGAGGACGGCCGTGCCCTTGGATTTGCGGTGGGCTATGAAGCGCTTATACTGCTTGTAGTTGTAGAGCGACACGTTTACGACGAACTCGTAGACCTGGGTGTCCGCAAACTTGGCTGCGTTCTTACCAACCCAGCCGAGGCGCTCGGCATACTCGCCGTTAAGCATATTCCAGAGCTTCTCCTTCTCGTCGGCGGGAAGCATATTATAGAGCTTATAGCATCTGTCGGCGGTGTAGTTGCGGTAGCCGAAGGAGAGGGGGGAGTACATTCCGCGGCTCATAAGCAGCTCTCTTGCCTTGACGTATATCTCGGGGATCTGCGCGTAATATTTGCGGAAGAGCTTGGCGCGGGACTGCTGCGAGTGGAGGCGGTGATGCACCATAACCTTGTTTACCATTCTTATCCTACACGCGAGCGCGAGCGCACCTATCGTAAAATAGACGTCCTCGTAAAGCTTTACGTCAGGGAGGAAGGTGAGGTTGTGCTCCTGCAGGAAGGAGGCACGGAAGAGCTTGTTCCAGGCTGCGCCGTTGGTGGCGAAGAAGAGCTCGTCGGGGAATTCACCCACCGAGGTCACCTTGCCCGATTTGAATATCTCGACCTTTTCGGGGTAGATGGGCTTTTCAAATCTTGACTTGCGGCTGTTGTAAACGTCGTAGTCTGCGATGGCGATATCGAGTGCATCGGCCTCGGCTGCGTCATAAAGCTCCTCGAGGAGCGTAGGCTCGAAGAAATCGTCGGCATCGAGGAATGCGAGGTACTGTCCCCTTGCGCGGCGAATACCGTTGTTGCGGGCGATAGCGGGACCGGCGTTGGTCTCGGTCACTATTCTCACGCGCTCGTCGTTTGCCTGATACTCCTTGAGTATGTCAAGCGAGCCGTCGGTAGAGCCGTCGTCAATACAAATAAGCTCGATCTCACGAAGCGTTTGCGAAAGCACGCTGTCGATCGCGAGGGAGAGAAAATCACGCGCGTTATATACCGGCATAATGACCGATACTTTAATGTCGCTGTTATTCATATATAAATCATCCGTTGTTAGTGTTTTTGAGGGACGCACACACGAAAATGTACACATCCGTCTATATTGTACCACTTATTTCTAAAATTGTCAACTCCCCACCTGTTTTGGGTAGCAAAAAGCGCCTGCGGCACTTAGCCACAGGCGCTTTGATTTGTGTTTTTATGCGAGCAAATATTACTCTGCTACAACGATGTCCTCGGAAGCCTCGATTGCGGGCATATCGTCAGGATAGAACTCCTCGGTGGTGTACACCACGGGCTCTTCTACCTTTTCGTTATCCTCAACCTCGATCGCACGGTAGCAGCCAAGACCGGTACCTGCGGGAATGAGCTTACCGATGATAACGTTCTCCTTAAGGCCGAGAAGGTTATCAACCTTACCCTTGATTGCAGCCTCGGTAAGGATCTTGGTAGTCTCCTGGAAGGATGCAGCGGAAAGGAAGGACTCGGTCATAAGAGAAGCCTTGGTAATACCGAGAAGCATAGGCGCACCGTCAGCCTTGCGAAGGCCTTCCTCGCCTGCAGCGATTCTCTGCTCGATCTTCTCGTTTTCCTCACGGAACTCAAGGATATCAACGGTGGTACCAACGAGAAGGTCGGTATCGCCGGGATCCTCGATCTTGAACTTTCTGGTCATCTGACGGGTGATACACTCGACGTGCTTGTCGTTGATCTCAACGTCCTCACCGCGGTACACCTTCTGTACCTCACGGATGATGTAGTC
>JAZRAF010000136.1:0-3100 GCA_045634425.1 Eubacteriales bacterium
TGCGTGATCTCAACGGTCGCGCCGAGCATCGGATCGTTGTAAACCGCACTCACAACGCCGTCCTCAGCCGCAAAAACCGCCGCATCCTCAGCACAGGAAATATCGATTCCCGCGTGAACTCTCCATTCCTCAAGCGTCACCGAAAATACGGGAACTGTGAGGTCGTGACCCGTCATTACTCTGCCGCTCACAGGCGCGATGAAGGAAAGCTTCTTAGGCTCCTCGGGAGTTGTGCCGCCGTCACCCTCACCGCCGTCGGGTGTCTGGCTGCCGCCGTCGTTTGCGGTGTCGTCACCGCCGGGCAGGGGGTCGTCCTGCCTCTGATTTGCCGCCACGATTCCGATGACGATCGCCGTGATGCAAAGCACCGCGATCACCACGCCGTATATCGTCTTAGCCAAGCTTGGATTATCGGTAAATTTGATTCTTTTTTCCATTACGTGTTCCTTTCCTGGGTTTGTACACCTTTATTTTTGCAACGTAAAAGGGAATTATTCACATAAAACGAAAAAAGAGACAGTATTTTGTTTGTACACTGCTCCAAAACCTTTGAAAACTTATTGACACACACGCGAAAATATATTATAATAATTTATAATGGACAAATATTGACGTAATGGAGTTTTGTATGAACGTTAAGATTTCTTTGGCCGGGGACCTCGGAAGCGGTAAAAGCACCGTCGCCGACATCCTCATCCGTGAGCTCGGTGCCGAGTATTACTGCACCGGCGCCATCGTCCGCTCCATCGCCGCAAGCCGCGGTATGACGGTCGTTGAGCTTAATCATTATATGGAAACGCACCCCGAGATCGACCACGAGATTGACGACGGACTTAAAGCGCTTGCCGGCGTGGACAAGTCTATGGTAATTGATTCCCGTATGGCGTGGCACTTTACCGAGGGCACCTTTAAGGTCTACCTCTCCACCGATCCCGAGACTAGCGCACTTCGCATTATGCACGCCAACAGAGCAGGGGAGCACGCCTCAAGCCTTGAGGACACCGTTGCCGAAACTCGCGCGCGCCGTGCAAGCGAGCGTAAAAGATATATGACTCAATACGGCGTTGACATCAAGGATCTTGCCAATTACGATCTTATCGTCGATACCACCGTCGCCACCCCGAGCGAGGTCGCAAACGCGATCATCGTGTCGATGCACGAGTGGCTCGAAAAACCGAGAAAGCTTGCCTACGTCTCTCCCGAGCGCCTTAACTACCCCGATGACGAGGCGGATATGGACCTTGTCGGTGAGTATACGGGCGTGCTCGATTCGGGTCTTGATATTCCCGAGGTCGAGATCTTCGACGAGGACGGCGAGTTCTTCATCTCTGCCAATGCCGAGTCCGCAATCGCCCACGCATTTGAGGGCGAAAGATTCGTGCCCTGCAAGCTCGTTCGCGGCTCATCCGCAGGCAAGAATTACGTAAAAATGAAAAATTCACTTTGATCAATGATGAAAAGGATGTATATATGCTTACTTTAAAGAAAAAGACAGCCGCTCTGCTTGCTGAAGCAGTAGCAGAAAAGTTTGGTCAGGGGCTCCTTTCCTCTGACGAGATATTCACTATGCTTGAGTATCCCCCCGATAAGACTATGGGTGACCTTGCGCTCCCTTGCTTTAAGCTTTCCAAAAGCCTGCGCCGCTCGCCTATGGATATCGCAAAGAGTCTCGCCGAGACCGTTTGTTGCAACGAGTTCTCCGAGATCAACGCTATGGGCGGTTACCTCAACTTCCGCATCTCTCCCGCGGCGTTCACCGCGCGCGTGGTCTCCGACGTGCTCACACAGGGCGCGCGCTACGGCGCATCCGACGAGGGTGTCGGCAAAAACGTAGTCCTCGACTACTCCTCTCCCAACGTTGCAAAGCCCTTCCACATCGGCCACCTCGGCACTACCGTTATCGGCCACTCCCTCAAGCTCCTTCACGAGTTTGTCGGCTACAAGTGCGTGGGCATCAACTACCTTGGCGACTGGGGCACTCAGTTCGGTAAGCTTATCGTTGCCTACAAGCTCTGGGGTGATAAGGAAAAGATCGAAAAGGGCGGTGTGGACGAGCTCGTTGCCCTCTACGTAAAGATCAATAACGCTATCAAGGCAGAGGAGGATGCAAGCATCGCAGGCCTCAGCCCCGAGGAAGCGGCAAAGGCAAAGCACTCCGACCTCGGTGATGCCGCTCGCGCAGAGTTTGCAAAGCTTGAGCATAACGATGAAGAAAACCTTGAGCTCTGGCGCTGGTTCGTTTCCGTCAGCCTTGAGGAGTATGAAAAGACCTATAAGCAGCTTGGCATAACCTTCGACAGCTATAAGGGCGAGTCCTTCTATACCGACAAGATGCCCGCACAGGTAAACAAGCTTCGCGATATGGGACTTCTTGAAATTGATGACGGTGCATCCATCGTCAACCTCGATAAGTGGAATATGCCCGTTTGCCTTATCCTTAAGCGCGACGGCTCCACCCTCTATCCCACCCGTGACATCGCCGCTGCGGTATACCGTCAGGATACCTACAAGTTCGATAAGGCTATCTACGTTACCAGCGCCGCACAGTCGCTCCACTTTGCGCAGTGGTTCAAGGTCGTTGAGCTTATGGGCTACGACTGGTACGATAAGCTCGTTCACGTTCCCTACGGCACCGTAAGCATTAACGGTGCAAAGCTCGCTACCCGTACCGGTAACGTTATTCTCCTTAAGGACCTCTTTGCCGAGGCTATCTCGAGAGTATACGATATCGCAAAGGAAAAGCACCCCGATGAGAACGAGTGCCGCGAGATTGCAGAAAAGGTCGGCGTTGGCGCAGTAGTATTCTACTACCTCTCCAACAACAGAATGAGAGATATAAACTTCGTTATGGAAGAGGCTCTTTCCTTCGACGGAAACACCGGACCTTACGCACAGTACACCTACGCGCGCACCTGTTCGGTTCTTGAAAAGGCAGGAACGCTCGGCAAAATGACAGATGCACCTCTTGGAGAGGACGAGTTTGAGCTTGCGAAAACGCTCTCGATATTCCCCGAGAGAATAAAGGCGGCAATCGCAGACTACGAGCCCAGCACTGTAACGAGATATATCCTCGACCTCTGTGCGGCGTTCAACCGTTTCT
>JAZRAF010000137.1:0-1993 GCA_045634425.1 Eubacteriales bacterium
CTATTTTACCCTACTTCTCCGCCGCTTTATGATGACAATCTCGGAGAAGATCGCGATCGACTCGAACTGCAACGCGCTCGTCACGGGCGAGAGCATGGGTCAGGTCGCATCGCAGACCATCCAGGCGCTCCACGTCACCAATTCCGCCGTCAACATCCCCGTTTTCAGACCCTGCATCGGTCTTGATAAGGAGGAGATCGTGACCTACGCGCGCCGCATCGGCAGCTTCGAGACATCGATTCTTCCCTATGAGGACTGCTGCACCGTCTTCACCCCCCGCCACCCCAAAACCAAACCCGAACTCGAAAAGGTCATCGCCGAGGAGCAGAAGCTCGACTTCGCCGCTCTTTGCGAAAAGGCCCTCGCCACAGAGGAGATCATCACCGTCCGCGGTATAGAGGATTGAGGGACTTGGTGCCTTCGGCACGAGATATGCCTTCGGCGTGATATATCTTCGATACGATATGCTACGCACGATATGTCCCGCAAAGCGGGACATTAAGGAAAATTTCCGCTTTGCGGAAATTAACCGATCTTATCACGTTCGCCAAAGGCGAACATATCGTATTTATATATCGTACTGTTTGCCAAAGGCAAACGGTATATCGTATGAGCGAAGCGAATATATCGTGTTTACCCATAACATATCGGCTTCGCCGACGTAAATTTTTAATTAAATTTACTTCACCCTAGTGATTATTTTGGGTTTTTGTGATATATTAATATATTGGAAAGAAATTAAATTTGCGAAAGGCAGGTTTTTAATATGACCTACAACAAGAAAAACATTGAGGACATTCAGGTTTCCGGTAAGAAAGTCCTCGTACGTTGCGACTTCAACGTTCCGCTCAAGGATGGCGTGATCACCTCCGACAAGAGAATCGTTGAGGCTATCCCCACCATCAAGTACCTCCTCGACCAGGGCGCGGCTGTTATCCTTTGCTCCCACATGGGCAAGCCCAAGGGTGAAGTCAACCCCAAGTATACCCTCGCTCCCGTAGCAGCAAGACTTACCGAGATCCTCGGTCAGGAAGTAAAGCTCGCTCCCGACACCATCGGCCCCGAGACCAAGGCAATGGCTGCAGCTCTCGAGTGCGGACAGGCTCTCCTTCTTGAGAACACCCGTTTCGACAAGAGAGAAGAGAAGAACGATCCCGAGTTTGCAAAGGAACTCGCTTCCATGGCAGAGATCTTCGTAAACGATGCTTTCGGCGCAGCTCACCGTGCACATGCTTCCACCGCAGGCGCAGCTGATTACCTCCCCGCAGTTTGCGGCTACCTCATCCAGAAGGAAATCGGCGTAATGGGCAAGGCTCTTGAGGATCCCGCTCGTCCCTTCGTTTCCATTCTCGGCGGCGCAAAGGTTTCCGATAAGATCGGCGTTATCAACAACCTCATCGAGAAGGTTGATACCCTCATCATCGGCGGCGGTATGGCATACACCTTCTTCGCTGCACAGGGCTACAGCGTTGGTACCTCCCTCTGCGAGCACGATAAGATCGACCTCGCAAAGGAAATGATGGCAAAGGCAGAGGCTAAGGGCGTTAAGGTCCTCCTCCCCATTGACAACAGAGTAGGTAAGGCTTACGACGAAAACACCGAGTATATGGATGTTGATTCCGATAACATTCCCGACGGTTGGATGGGTCTTGACATCGGTTCCGCAACCCAGAAGCTCTTCGCAGACGCTATCAAGGGCGCAGGCACCGTTGTATGGAACGGCCCGATGGGCGTTTCCGAATGGACTAACTTCGCAGCAGGCACCAATGCAGTTGCTAACGCAGTTGCAGAGAGCGGCGCGATCTCCATCATCGGCGGCGGCGACTCCGCAGCAGCTGTTGAAAAGCTCGGCTATGCAGACAAGATGACTCACATCTCCACCGGCGGCGGCGCATCTCTCGAGTTCCTCGGGGGTCTCGAGCTTCCCGGTATCGCTTGTCTCCAGGATAAGTAAGAAGTTACTAGTTACTAGGCGCTAGTTGCTAGTTAATGG